>DATKNV010000216.1:0-4408 GCA_035541215.1 Allostellaceae bacterium
GCTTCACCGCCGCGAATCCCACCGTGGGCCGGAAGAGATCGACGAGGCAGGTGACGAAGAGGCCGACACGCACGGGCTGCTCTGACATCGCCCAGCATCTCCAGAAAAGCGCGGGAACCAACTGAGAATGAACGCGCTAGAGCACGATGGCAAGCGGGGGCGCGCTGCGGTAGTCTTGCCGCATGGCCGCGCTTACTCGTAGCGATCTCCGCCGCCTCACGTCGCAAGAGCGTCTCGCGCTCATCAGCGAGCTCTGGGACAGTCTGTCCGACGAGGAGACTCCCTTGACCCCGGCCCAGGAAGCGGAGCTGGAACGACGCCTTGCGACCTCCGAGTCCGATCGCGATCACAGCGTGAGCTGGGAGCAACTCGAGATCGAGCTTCGGCAACGGCGTTCATAATGCCGGAGGTCGTCTTCGGCCCGGCCGCTCGGGCCGAAGTTCTCGAAGCATCCGACTGGTATGGCGCTCATTCCCCTGCTTTGGCGGCCAATTTCGTCCCCGAGGTTGAGAGCGCGGCCGTCGTATCGCCCAAAATCCGCGCGAGCTGACAGCTACAAGCTGACGGCTCTGTTCGGCTCAAAACCCCGCCAGCACCAGCTTCCCCACGGTGCGGCCGCTTTCGATGCGGGCGTGGGCGGTTTTGAGGGTCGCGGCGTCGATGCGGCCGAGGACCTCGCCCACGGTCGTGCGGATCAGCCCCTCGTCGACCAGCGACGCGACCTCCGTCAGGAGCACGTGCTGGAGGATCATGTCGTGGGTGTGGAACATCGAGCGCGCGAACATCGCCTCCCAATGGATCGAGACGCATTTGCGCTTGAAGGGGAGAACGTCCAGCGTCTTCGGATCGTCGATGAGGCCGAACTTGCCCTGGGGCGCGATCGCCTCGACGATCGCGGGCAGGTGGCGGCCGCTCTCGGTGACGCCGAAGACGTAGTCGATCGCGGGCAGCCCGAGCGCCGCGAGCTGCGGCTGGAAGGCCTCGCGGTGGTCGATCACGTGGTGGGCGCCGTGGTCGAGGCACCACCGCCGCGTCTCCGGCCGCGAGGCGGTCGCGACCACGGTCAAGCCCGTGAGGCGGCGCGCGAGCTGGATCGCGATCGAGCCGACGCCGCCCGCGCCGCCGACGATGAGCAGGCTCCCCGCCGCCGGCGGCTTCCCGATCCGGATGCCGAAGCGGTCGAAGAGCATCTCCCAGGCCGTGATCGCCGTGAGCGGCAGCGCCGCCGCCTGGGTGAAGGAGAGCGATTTGGGCTTCGGCCCGACGATGCGCTCGTCCACGAGATGGAGCTCGGCATTGGTGCCGGGGCGGAGGACGCTGCCGGCGTACCAGACGGCATCGCCGGGCTTGAAGAGCTGGCAGTCCGGCCCCGCGGCCGCGACCGTGCCCGCGGCGTCGTAGCCGAGGATCTTCGGCTTGCCGCCCTCGCCCGCCGCCCGCATGCGCACCTTGGTGTCGACGGGATTGACGGAGACCGCCTCGATCTTGACGAGGAGATCGCGCCCCGAGGGCGTGGGCGTCTCGACCTCGAGATCGAGGAGCGACTCCGGCTCGGCGATCGGCAGCGAGCGGTAATAGCCGACGGCTTTCATAGGTTCACGGTCCTCCGGCGGTGCGCTCGTGGAATCTTGAACCACCAAGACGCCAAGACGCCAAGTTCTTTTCGCGGCGAAGCCGCACCCTAATCCTCAGCGTCCCCTGCGCCACCTCCGCGCCCTCCGCGCGAAAAACCCTCTCGCGCGGAGGGCGCGGAGGTGGCGCAGAGGACGCTGTGAGGCTGGCCCTCGCGGAGGGCCGCTCAGGTCTTCGGCGTCACGGTCTTCGGCAGCAGCAGGAAATAGCCGCCGCGGGCGCGCATGGTGCCGGCGCGGCCCTCGGCTTCGGGACCATGGCCCCAGAAGACGTCGCCGCGGACGGGGCCGCGGATCGCGCCGCCGGTGTCCTGCGCGACGAGGAGGCGCCGCAAGCGCTCGCCGCCGGCGTCGGCATCGAGCCAGAAGGGCGCGCCGAGCGGCAGGAAGGCGCGGTCGACGGCGAGGCTCCGTCCGGGCGTCAGCGCCACGCCCTCGCTCCCGACGGGTCCATCGCCCTTGAGCTCGCGGAAGAAGACATAGGAGGGATTGGCGTCGAGGATCTCCGGGGTCTCCGCGGGATGCGCGGCGAGCCAGGCGCGGATTCCCTGCATGGTCGCGTCGTCCTTCGCAAGGAGGCCGCGGTCCACCATGACGCGGCCGATCGCGACATAGGGCCAGCCGTTCTGCCCGTCATAGCCGACGCGCGCGACGCTTCCGTCCGGGAGGACGACGCGGCCCGAGCCCTGGATCTGCAGGAAGAACGCCGCCACGGGATCGGAGACCCAGAGGAGGGCGAGGTTCATGTTGTCGAGCGCGCCCGCCTCGATCTCCGCGCGCTTCTCGTAGGGCTTGAGCCGCCCGTTGACGACGCGGCCGGCGATGCGCTCGCCGCGGAGGTCGGGCTTGAAGTCGCCGAGCTCGGCCATCACGAGATCGGGCGGCCGCTTCAGGAGCGGCGTCTGGAACTCGCCGCCGCGAGCGCGCGCGCCCGCGAGCTCGGGCTCGTAATAGCCCGTGAAGAGACCCTCCGCCTCTGTGTTGTCGGCGACGCGATAGGGGCGAAACCAGGTCTCGAAATATTTCTGCGCGGCCGCGGGATCGCGCGCGTCGGCCGTGCCGGCGGCGACGCAGGGCTCGCGCCAGTCCGCGACCTTGCCGCCGATCCCCTCGGGCCCCACGGGGTCGTTGTCCGCGAATTTGAGCCGGCTCGCGCAGGATTTGAGGAGCGCCGCGAGCGCCTCGCCCTTGACGTCCGCCTGCCAGCCCGCGAGATCGCCATAGGAGACGGGCGTCAGCACGAGCTTCGCAGGCGGCGGCTTCACGGCGCAGGCCGCGAGCGCAAAGACCAGCATCACCGCCAAATAGCGACCCTTGATTAGCCGGCCAAACACCGAGCTTCCTTTCGCGGCGAAGCCGCAACGCTTCTCCGCGTCCTCTGCGCATCCTCCGCGCTGAGGGCGCGGAGGATGCGCAGAGGACGCGCGGAGGTTAAGCGCTGCGGGTGGCGACGAGGTGCCAGTTGGGGTCGCGCGAGCGGGTATCGCGCGCGAAGGTCCAGATGTCGGTCTTCTCGACGACGCGGTCGGGCTCGCCGTCGACGACGCTGCCATCGGCGGCACGGGTGACGTTCACCTGGTCGGAGACGAATTTGACCGTCGCGTGCGCGACGCTCGCCTCGAGGCGCGCCTCCGCGAGGTCGCAGGCCTTGATGCTCACGAGCGTGGTCTCGTGCGTCTCCTTCGCGGCCTGGCGCTCCGCGATCGCGCGAGAGAAGGCGGCGTAGACGTCGTCGCTCAGGAGCGGCTTCAGCGCGGCGGTGTCGCCGTGCGCGAAGGCGTTGACGATGATCTCGAAGGCGCCGCGCGCGCCCTGCAGGAACCCGCGCTCGTCGAAATTCCGGTCGACCGCCTTGAGCGCGGCGATCCCGCTCGCGAGCGGAGCGCTCGGCGGCGGCGAGGAGGCCGGGGTGGCGGTCGCATCGATGATCGGGCCGCTCGGCGGCGGCGCGCCGGGCACCGGCGCGCCCGGCCCGCGGGCAAAGGGGTCGCGATAGCGCTCCTGCCCCGTGCGCCGGCCCAGCACGCCCCTCAGGCGGAACAGCAGGAAAACCGCAATGGCGGCGGAAACGACGATGGAAATGACTTGGAATTCGCCGCCCATGGCGGAGCATCCTTGCAGTGCTGCTCTGGTAGATAAGCTCTTTGCCCGGAAAGGGCAAGGCGAGGGGGGTTGCGGCCCCGGCGCTCCTCTGCTCAATATCCGGGCATCCATGATCCTGATCCGCCACGGCCAATCCGAGTTCAACGTCGTCTTCGGCGCGACCCGGCGCGACCCCGGCATCCGCGATCCCAGGCTCACTGAGGAAGGGCGGCGCCAGGCGGAGGCGCTCGCGGAGCGGCTTGCCGAGCACGATCTCGCGCGCCTCATCGCGAGCCCCTATCGCCGCGCGCTCGAGACCGCGGAGATCATCGCCGCGCGCCTCGACCTCGCGATCGAGGTGCGGGCGGTGGTGGGCGAGCGCGCGGCCTTCACCTGCGACATCGGCTCCTCGCCGGCCGAGCTGCGCGAGCGCTGGCCCCATCTCGACCTCGCGCATCTGCCGGAGCGCTGGTGGCCCGAGTTCGAGGAGAGCGAGCCGCAGCTCCATCTGCGCTGCGCGAGCTTCCGCGCGCACATGACGACGCAGGCGGATTGGCGGCGGGTCGCGGTGGTGACGCACTGGGGCTTCATCCGCGGCCTCACCGGCCTCACCGTGCCGAACGCCGCCGCCATCCGCGTCGATCCCCATCGCCCCGAGCTCGAGCCCGAGCCGCTGCACTTGCCGCCGGCGGCGC
>DATKNV010000217.1:0-3940 GCA_035541215.1 Allostellaceae bacterium
GTCCAACGGGTTCCAGCGCGAGTTCTTCAAGCTGATCCGCAAGCTGGAGATCGCGGGCAGCGTAGCGAAGGGCTTGACCTATCACGGCCTGCGCCACACGGTCGGCAAACGCCTCGCCGATGCCGGCTGCGACACGCGCGACATTCAGGCATGGCTCGGTCATAGGACATCTGCGATGGCAGAGCACTACGCGAAAGAGGCGGATCAGCGTCTGCGCGTTAAAGGAGCCGTCGCGAAGCTCAAGCGAGCGGCGCGTCGAGCACTGCCGGGCGGAACGAACTAGCGACAGAGTTTGCAAAACCGCGCGGACGGAACTGCAAAACTAGTTCCGCATCGAGGCCCATTCTCCCGCTAAGTACCTGATTTGATTTTGGCTGGGGGACTAGGATTCGAACCTAGACTGGCGGAGTCAGAGTCCGCTGTCCTACCGTTAGACGATCCCCCAACCGGGAGGGCTGGCTAAATAGCACAAGGCGGCGGGCCTTGGGTAGCCGCTTTGCCCAGGCCCAGCATGGCATCTCCGCGGTTAAGGCGGACTTTCCCCGGGGGCCTCTTGCGGGGGGCGGTACCTACGCTAGAGTGATCGATTGACCCGCTGAGAAAAGCCGTACCGGAGGAGAAGTTGGACCGCGCCGCGCCGCCGTCGGCGGAACCCGAGACGAGGCCGATTTCGGGCGTTGTTTCAACGGCTTCGCCGGTGCGCGAGACCTTCGCGGCGCTCGATCTCGGGACCAACAACTGCCGCCTCCTGGTGGCGCGGCGGGCGGGGCGGGGATTCCGCATCATCGATGCCTTCTCCCGCATCGTCCGGCTCGGCGAGGGGATCGCCCAGAGCGGGCGGCTCTCCGAGCCCGCGATGGACCGGACGCTCTCGGCGCTCGCGGTCTGCGCGGAGAAGATGGCGCGGCGCAAGGTGACGCTCGCGCGCGCCGTCGCGACCGAGGCCTGCCGGCGCGCCGGGAACTGCGAGGAGTTTCTCGTCCGCGTGCGCGAGCGGACCGGCATCGCGATCGAGATCATCTCCAGCGACGAGGAGGCGCGTCTCGTGGTCGCGGGCTGCGCGCCGCTCCTGGAGCGGCGAACGCCCTACGCGATCGTCTTCGACATCGGCGGCGGCTCGACCGAGCTCGTCTGGCTCCGCGTCCCGCGCGAGCCGCGGCGGATGCCGCAGGTGCTGGACTACGTCTCGCTCCCCTACGGCGTCGTGACCTTGACCGATCACTATGGCGGACGCAGCGTGAGCGAGGCCGCCTACGGCACGATGGTCGAGGAAGTGCGGGCGGCGCTCGCGCCCTTCGAGACGCGCCACGGCATCTCCCGCCGCCTGCAGCGCCGCCACGTGCAGATGCTCGGCAGCTCCGGCACTGTGACGACGCTCGCGGGTATTCACCTGAATCTCCCGCGCTACAATCGCGCCGCGGTCGACGGCACCTCGCTCACCTTCGGGGAGGTCGAGGCAGTGACGCGGCAGCTCCTCGCGATGGATTACGAGGCGCGGGTCGCGCATCCCTGCATCGGCAGCGAGCGCGCCGATCTCGTGCTCGCGGGCTGCGCCGTCCTCGACGCAATCTGCGCGCTCTGGCCGGTGGGCCGCGTGCGCGTCGCCGATCGCGGCTTGCGCGAGGGCATCCTCCACGGCCTCGTCGGCGCGGGCTGATGCCGTAGCGATGGCGCGCGCAAGAAGTCGAGGCGGCGGGCGCAAGCGCGGCGGCCCGCCCACTGCCTCACGCTCGCTGGCGGTGCGCTTACGCACGGCGCGCCAGCGCTCGGCCTCCTCGACCCAGTGGCTCGAGCGCCAGCTCAACGATCCTTACGTCGCGGAGGCGAGGCGCCGCGGCTTCCGCTCGCGCGCGGCCTTCAAGCTGCAGCAGCTCGACGACCGCTTCCATTTCCTGCGGCCGGGCGCGCGGGTGATCGATCTCGGCGCCGCCCCCGGCGGCTGGACCCAGATCGCCGTCGCTCGCGTCGGCGCCGAGCAGGGGAGGGGCGTCGTGGTCGGCATCGATCTGCTCCCGATGGACCCGATAACCGGCGCGACGCTCATCGAGCTCGATTTTCTGGCGCCGCAAGCGCCGGCCGCGATCACGGCCGCCCTCGGCGGTCCGGCAGATGCGGTGCTCAGCGACATGGCCGCGCCGACGACCGGGCATGCCGCGACCGACCACCTCCGCATCATGGCGCTCGCGGAAGCCGCCTACGACTTCGCCAGGGAGGTTCTCGCCCCCGGCGGCACCTTCATCGCGAAGGTCTTCCAGGGCGGGACCGAGCGCGAGCTCCTCGAGGCCCTGAAGCGCGACTTCGAGAGCGTGCGCCACGCGAAACCCCCGGCGAGCCGCGCCGAATCGGCGGAAGTCTACGTGGTGGCGCAGGGCTTTCGCGACCGCGCGGCGCCTGCGGGAGCGACATAGCAGCCACGCGGCAATCTCCTTCCATTGCCGTCCTCATTGTGTATAGTGCGGCGCCAACCCTTTGCGGGAGGCAGCATGGAACTACGTCAGGCACTCACCTTCGACGATGTCCTGCTTGTGCCCGCATCCTCGACAGTCCTGCCCACCGAGACCGACACGCGGACGCGGCTTACGCGCGAGGTGACGCTGGGCATTCCCCTGGTCTCGGCGGCCATGGACACGGTGACGGAGAGCGCGCTCGCGATCGCGATGGCGCAGGCGGGCGGGCTCGGCTGCATCCACCGGAACATGCCGATCGAGCGCCAGGCCGACGAGGTGCGGAAGGTCAAGAAGTTCGAGGCGGGCATGGTCGTGAACCCCGTCACCATCCATCCCGACGCGACGCTCGGCGACGTGCTCCAGCTCATGGCGGAGCACCGCATTTCCGGCATCCCCGTGGTCGAGCGCGGCACCAGGCGGCTCGTCGGCATCGTCACCAACCGCGACGTCCGCTTCGCCAACAACGCGCGCCAGCCGGTCGCGGAGCTCATGACCAAGGAGCGCCTCGTCACGGTCCGCGAGACCGTCGACCGCGAGGAGGCGAAGCGGCTCCTGCACCAGCACCGCATCGAGAAGCTCATCGTCGTCGACGAGAACTACCGCTGCATCGGCCTCATCACGGTGAAGGACATCGAGAAGGCGCAGCGCTTCCCCAACGCCTGCAAGGACGAGCAGGGGCGGCTCCGCGCCGCGGCTGCGACCGGCACCGGCGCCGACGGCGTGCAGCGCGCGGAGGCGCTCTTCGATGCCGGCTGCGACGTCCTCGTGGTCGATACCGCGCACGGGCATTCGAGCCGCGTCATCGAGACCGTGACCCGCGTGCGGCGGCTCTCGAACTACACCCAGATCGTCGCCGGCAACGTCGCGACGCCCGAGGGCGCGCGTGCCCTCATCGAGGCCGGCGCCGACGCGGTCAAAGTGGGGATCGGGCCGGGCTCGATCTGCACCACTCGCATCGTCGCGGGTGTGGGCGTGCCGCAGCTCACGGCGATCATGGACGTGGTCGAGGAGTGCCGGAGATCGGATGTGCCCGTGATCGCGGACGGAGGCATCAAGTTCTCGGGCGACCTCGCCAAGGCGATCGCCGCCGGCGCCGATTGCGCGATGCTGGGCTCACTCTTCGCGGGCACGGACGAGAGCCCCGGCGAGGTCTTCCTCTTCCAGGGCCGGAGCTACAAGTCCTATCGCGGCATGGGCTCGGTGGGCGCGATGGCCCGCGGCTCCGCCGACCGCTATTTCCAGGAGGAAGTCTCGAGCACCTTGAAGCTCGTGCCGGAGGGCGTCGAGGGCCGCGTCCCGCACAAGGGGCCGGTCGGCAACATCGTCCACCAGCTCGTCGGCGGCTTGCGCGCGGCCATGGGTTATACCGGAAGCCGCAGCATCGCGGAGATGCAGCGCAACACCCGCATGGTCCGCATCACTGCCTCCGGCCTCCGCGAGAGCCACGTCCACGACATCGCCATCACCCGGGAGGCGCCGAATTATCGGCAGGA
>DATKNV010000218.1:0-11031 GCA_035541215.1 Allostellaceae bacterium
CCGGGCAACTGTTCGGGTGAGCGACGGGACGGCCGCTGACCAGGCTCCCATATGATCGTTCGCTGCTACACGAAGAGGATCGGAGGGTGATCGGTCGGACGGTCGTCAGGCTGGTGGGGCATGCCCCACCAGCCTGACACCTCTTCTGCCATGAATCGCGACACACAAGGGTGAGGGTGCGAGCGACGTCAAGACCCTCACCCTCCCGTCGCTGCGCGACGGGCCCCAACCCTCTCCCGCGTTCCGCGGGAGAGGGAATCAATCGAGCCAGCCCTCTTGCCTCGTCTGCGCCAGCGCCCGATCCACCAGCTCCGGCGCGAGGCCCACATAGGTCGTGGGGTCGAGGATCGGCTCGAGGTCGAGGTCGGCGAGGCGGGGATCGCGGCGGAGGACGGTCTCGAAGACCTCGCCGTGCTCCTGCGCGTGCATCGCGGCCTCGTAGACGGCCTCGTGCGCAGTCTGTTTGCCGAGCCTCTCCGCGAGGAAGAACATCACGCGCTCCGAGAGCAGGAGGCCGCCGAGGAGACCGAGATTGGCGCGCATCTTCTCGGGCTTCACCTGAAGATGCTCCAGCACGTGCAGGCCTTGCGCGAGCAGGAAGGAGAGCCCGAGGCAAATCTCCGGGAGCGCCTTCCACTCCATCTTCCAGATCGCGCTCTCGCGCTCGTGCACCTGCACCAGCGCCTCCTGCACGATCGCGACGTTGTAGCGGAGCGTGCGGCCCACCGTGATCATGGCCTCGGAGATCGAGGGGTTGCGCTTGTGCGGCATCGTGGAGGAGCCGACCTTGCCGGGATTGAAGGGCTCCTCGACCTCGTCGATCTCCGTCCGCTGCAGCGCGAACACCTCGCTCGCGATCTTCGTGAGCGTCCCCGCGATCAATCCGAGGATGCTCGCATACTCCGCGAAGCGGTCGCGCGCGGGCTGCCAGGAGATGTCGGCCTGGCCGAGGCCGAGCCGTGCGAGCACGCGGCGCTCGAGGTCGACGGCATTGGGCCCGAAGGAGGCCATGGTCCCGACCGCGCCCACGAGCGAGCCCACGAAGACCCGCTTCTCCGCTTGCGCAAGGCGCTCGCGGTGGCGCGAGACCTCGCGCAGCCAGATCGCGCATTTGTGCCCGAAAGTGATCGGCAGCGCCTGTACCCCGTGCGTCCGTCCGGCCATCGGCGTCGCGCGATACTGCTCCGCGAGCGCGTAGAGCGCGCGGCCGACGCTGCGGAGATCGCGCAGCACGATCGCGTGCGCCTCCTTGAGCTGCAGCATCATGCCGGTATCGAGCACGTCCTGCGTCGTGGGCCCGTAATGCAGATACTCGCCGAGCTCGGGCTTGCAGAGCTTCTGGAGCGCGCGGAGGGCGGGCACCAGCGGATGCTTTGCCTCGCGCATGGCGCTCGCGATCGCCGCGAGATCGACCTTCTCGACCTTGGCGTTCCGCATGATCTCGCCCGCGGCCTCGCGGGGGACGATGCCGAAAGCAGCCTGCTCCGAGGCGAGCGTCGCCTCGAGGTCGTACCATTTCTGCACGCGGTTCTCGTCCGAGAACACGCGCCGCATTTCCTCCGTGCACCAGGAATCCCGGAGCAGGATCGAATCGAAGACGCTCGACGGCATGGCCCAGCCCTCCCGCTGACGGCCGGCAGTGTGGCGCAAAATCCCCGCGATCTCAAAGCCCTGGGATCGCGGCGGTGCAGCCATGCGAAAGACGCATTTGGCCAGATAGGCGTAGATACGCATATTCGTCGCGGAGGGTGCCCGAATGGCCGGCCGAGCTTCCGACTTACCGCCCGAGCGCTGCAATCTCCTGGCGCTGCGCCAGGCGACACGGCGGGTAACGCAATTCTACGACAAGTTCCTGGCGCCCTCGGGCGTGCGCGGGACGCAATTCTCGATCCTCGCGAAGCTCCGCGCCGGCGGCCCCATCGCGATCGGCGAGATGGCCCGGCTTCTCGTCATGGATCGCACCACGCTCGGGCGCAACCTCGAGCCGCTGCGGCGGCAGGGCCTGATCCGCCTTCTCCCCGGAGCCGACCGGCGCGAGCGCCGGATCCATCTGACGGAGAAGGGCGAGGCTGCGATCCGCCGCGCGATCCCGCTGTGGCAGCGCGCGCAAGCGAGTTTCGAGGCGCGCTACGGCACGGCCGCGGCGATCCGGCTGCGCGGCATGCTGCGCGACGTCTCCTCGCTCGGTATCGAATAGGAGCGGTGCATGCCGGATGCGTCGGCCATTGCGACGGAAGCGGAAACGAGAAACCGTTCCGCGCGCACGCTCTTGCTCCTGGAAGGACCGATCCTGCCGCTGCTGCTGCGGCTCGGCCTGCCCAACGTCGCGGTGATGGTGGCGCAGGCTGCGGTCGGCCTCATCGAGACCTATTTCGTGAGCTATCTCGGCACGGACGCGCTCGCGGGCGTGGCGCTGGTGTTTCCGGTGCTGATGCTCATGCAGATGATGTCCGCGGGGGCGATCGGCGGCGGCATCTCCTCCGCGATCGCGCGGGCGCTGGGCGCGGGGCGGCAGGAGGAAGCCGATGTCCTGCTCATGCAATCGACGGCGCTCTCGCTCATCCTGGGAGCGATCTTCGCCCTTGCGGCGCTCGGTCTCGGACCGGGTCTCTACCGCGCTGTCGGCGGCGGCGGCGGGGCGCTCGCGGCGGCGCTCCTTTACTCCAATATCGTCTTCGCCGGCGCGCCGCTGCTCTGGCTCCTCAACGGCTTCGCGAGCGCGCTCCGCGGCACGGGAAACATGCTCACGCCGGCCCTCGTCGCCTGCGGCAGCGCTCTCGTGCTGGTGGTGCTCTCGCCCGCTCTCATCCTGGGCTGGGGGCCGTTCCCGCGCCTGGAGATCGCGGGCGGCGCCGTCTCGGTGCTCCTCGCCTATGCCGGCGGCAGCCTCGCCCTCTTCTGGTACATCGCCGCGGGGCGCAGCCTACTGCGCTTCCGCAACATGGGACTCCGCCCGCGCTGGCGGCATCAGCGGGAAATCCTCCGCGTCGGCGGCATCGCCGCCGTCAATACCGTCCTCACCAACCTCACCATCGTCCTAGTGACCGCGATGATCGGCGGCTTCGGGGCGGCGGCGATCGCGGGCTACGGCATCGGCTCGCGGCTCGAATACCTGCTGATCCCGCTGGTTTTCGGTCTCGGCGCGCCGCTCGTCGCGATGGTCGGCACCAACATCGGCGCGGGCCAGCTCGCGCGGGCGCGGCGCATCGCCTGGACCGGCGCCGCGCTCGGCTTTGCAATGACGGAGGCGATCGGTCTCCTCGCGGCCGCGTTTCCCTCGCATTGGCTCGGCCTCTTCAGCGGCGAGCCGGCGGTGATCGCGACGGGATCCGTCTATCTCCATTGGGTCGGGCCGCTCTTCGGCGCCTTCGGCGGCGGCATGGCGCTCTATTTCAGCTCGCAGGGCGCGGGCCGCATGGCATGGCCGCTCGCCGCGGGCTTCGCGCGGATCGCGGTCGCGGTGGGCGGCGGCTGGTGCCTCTTCCGTCTCTTCGATGGGGGCCTCCGCGGGCTCTTCGCGATGGTCGGCCTCGGGCTCGTCGTCTTCGGTAGCATCATCGCGACGGCAATCGCGCGGGGCGGGTGGCGGGCGGCCTCGCGCTGGCGGCCCTCTGCTTGACGGAGCGGACAGGGGCGGCGAACATCGGGACAAAGCAACAACGCCGTCTCATTCCCCCGGGAGGGAACCGATGCATTCCGCAAAGCCGCTGCTCGCACTCGTCATGGCTCTCGGCCTCGGCGCCGCGGCGGCCAATGCCGCCGACGCGCCGCTCACCTTCAAGGTCTCGCTCGATACCTCCGCGACGCACATGCGCACGATCTCGATCGCGGACTACATCCAGCAAGTCGAGACGGCCTCGGGCGGCACGATCAAGGGCCAGCTCTTCCACAGCGGCCAGCTCCACAAGGACGTGGACGTGCCGAAGGCGATCCGCGAGGGCAACGTCGACATGGCGGCGCCGGGCATCTGGGTGCTCGCGGGCTTCGTGCCGGATTGCGACATCGTGCAGCTTCCGGTCTTCTACGGCCAGCCGCTGGAGCAGCAGCGCGCGATCATGGATGGGCCCGTCGGGCAGAAGATCAACGCGCAGATCGAGCAGAAGACCGGCTCCAAGGTGCTGGGCCCCTGGCTCGATCTCGGCTTCGCCAATTTCTACTCCACGAAGAAGCCGCTCAACGACTTCAAGGACCTCGAGGGCCTCAAGATCCGCACCTCCGGCGGGGCGGGACAGTTCGCGCGCGTCAAGTTCTTCGGCGGCATCGGCAACATGACGCCCTGGCCCGACGTGCCGCTCGCGCTCTCGCAGGGGACCTTCGATGCGCTCTCCACGACGAACGAGAGCGCCTTCAGCGCGAAGCTCTGGGATTCCGGGCTCAAATACGCCTTCGAGGATCACCAGTTCATGGGCTACTACATTCCGATCGTGAGCAAGACCTTCTGGAACAAGCTCTCGCCGGAGCAGCAGAAGCTCATGGTGGACGTCTGGGCGAAGAACATCCCGATCTACCGCCAGAAGATGGCCGCGGCGCAGACTGCCGCGCGCCAGGAGCTCATCGATCACGGCCTCAAGTTCACGGTGCCGACGCCGGAGCAGATCGCGGCGGTGCGCAAGAAAATGATGCTGGAGCAGGACCAGATCGCCAAGGAGCTGAAGCTCACGCCGGAGATCGTGAAGGAGGCGACCGAGGCGATGGAGAAATCGTCGAGCTGATCCGCCCGCCCGCCTGAGCGCCGCAATGGCGTTCTGGGACCGGCTCGAGCGCTGGGGCGCCGGCATCTTGGGCGCGCTCGCGCTCGCGCTCGGCGCCTATCAGATCTTCGGCCGCTACATCGATCCCCATCTCGCGATCACCTGGGGCGACGAGGTGATCGTCTATCTCGTGGTCTGGGGCGTCTTCCTCGCCTCGAGCCAGCTCGTGCGCACCGACGGTCACGTGCGGCCCGACCTGGTGCTGCGCATCCTGCCGTCGCGTTGGCAACGTGTCGTCGAGATATTCAATTGCCTCGTCGCGCTTGCCTTCTGCGCGGGCCTCGTCTGGCTCGGATTCCGGATCGCTTACGCCGCCTGGACCTACGACGACCGCAGCTCCACCGGCCTCTCCTTCCCGATGTGGATCTACTACGCCTCGCTTCCGACGGGCGGCGCGCTCATGTCGGTCCGCTACGTGATACGGCTCTACCGCTTCTGCTTCCGCTACGACCCCAGGACCATGACCATCGGCGGCGTGCATCAGGAGCACCGGGTGGCGCAGGAATAGCCATGTGGTCGCTGCTCTTCTTCCTGATGTTCTTCGGCCTGCTCGCGGCCGGGATGCCGATCTTCCTGGTGCTGGGCGTCTGCGCCTCGATCCTGTTCTTCGTGAGCGACCAGCCCTTGATCGGTGTCGCGCAGAAGATCATCGACGAGCTCAATTCGCCGACGCTGATGGCGCTGCCGCTCTTCGTGATGGCGGCGGCATTCATGCGCCGCGGCGGCGTCGCGAAAGCGCTGGTCGATCTCTCCTCGGCATGGCTCGGGGGATTGCAGGGGTCGCTCGGCCTCGTGACGGTCGTCTCCTGCACGCTCTTCGCGGCGATCTGCGGCTCCAGCGTCGCGACCGCGCTCGCGATGGGGACGATCCTGCTCCCGGCGATGCTGGAGCGCGGATATCCCCGGCACTTCTCGGTGGGCGTCATCGGCGCCTCCGGCACCATCGGGATCGTGATCCCGCCGAGCCTCGCGCTCATCCTCTACGGCATCATCACGGAGCAGTCGGTGCCACGGCTCTTCCTCGCGGGCATCCTGCCGGGGATCCTGCAAGCCGCCCTCTTCGCGGTTTGGGTGATCTTCTACGCGCGGAAACGCGGCTTCCCGCGCGAGAAAGGACTGCCGCGGGATCGGCTCATCCAGGTGACGCTTCACGCGCTTCCCGCGCTCGCGGTGCCCGCGATCGTCACCGTCGGCATTTACGGCGGCTTCGTCACGGTGACGGAGGCGGCGGCGCTCGCGGCGATCGTGGCGCTCGGCGTCAGCCTCTTCTTCTATCGCGGCTTCCGCTGGCAGCAGAGCCTCGACGTGATATCCGAGGCGATCAAGAGCGCCGCCACCATCATGATCATCATCGCGACCGCGCTCGCATTCGGCCAGTGGATGACGGAATCGGGCGTGCCCGCGGCGCTGGTGCAATTCACGCTCGACCATCACCTGAAGACCTGGGAGTTCCTGCTCGCGATCAACGTGCTGCTGCTGATCCTCGGGTGCTTCCTCGAGGTCGCGGGCACGCTCCTCCTGGTGATGCCGATCCTGGCGCCGGTGCTGGTGCCGCTCGGCATCAATCCCGTTCATTTCGCGATCGTCTTCACGCACAACCTCGAGATCGCCCTCGTGCACCCGCCCGTGGGCCTCAATCTCTACGTGCTCTCGACGGTCTCGGATGCGCCGATCATGGAGGTGATCAAGGGCATCATCCCCTTCATCCTCCTTTTGCTCCTCGTCCTCGGCATCATCACCTACGTGCCGATATTGTCGTTGTGGCTGCCGGACTTGGTGTACGGGGCGCGGTAAAGGAAAGAAAAAAGTTTTTCGCGCAGTGAACGCGGAGGATGCGCAGAGGACGCAGGGATAAGAATTGATTCTTTACCCTGCGTCCTCTGCGTATCCTCAGCGACCTCCGCGCGAGCATTTTATTTCCGCCAACTCAGGCCTTGGTCCATCGACCAGCCGCCAGCGCTCCAGGATCAGGGTACGCACCTTCGCCCGTGGCACTTTGCCCTGGGGATTGCGGGGCAGTGGATCGATGCGGAGGAGCGCCCGGGGACGCTTGTATTTGGCGAGGGCCTCGGCAGCCTCACGAGCGCGCGTTTCCCAATCCGGCGGCGCGTTCTCCACGGCGGCGACGATCACCTCGCCCCAATACTCCGATGGGAGCGTCGTCACGACCACCGTGCCGCCCGCGGCCGCGAGCGCACGCTCGATTTCCTCCGGATAGATCTTGTAGCCGCCGGATTTGATCACGTCGGCGGTGCGTCCGAGGAGATGAAGGCGCCCTCGCGCATCGATGCGGCCGAGATCGCCGGTCGCGTGATAGCCGTCCGGCGGGAGCGGATGGAATCCGCGCTCGTCGATGTGGCCCGCGAGCATGTGGCGCGCGCGGAGATGCACCTCGCCGGACTCGTCCATGGCGCAGCGCGTGCCGTCCTCGCGCCAGACCTCGATCTCGACCCCGGGGCCGGGCCAGCCGACGCAGGCGCCCTCCTCGGGCGGCTCCTCGCGGTAATAGCGCTCGGTCGCATCCGGCGGCAGCACGGCGATGGGGTTCACGATCTCGGATTTGCCGTAGGTGATGCGCACCACCGGGCCGAAGAGCGCGCGCGCCTTCTCGTAGAGCGCGGGCGTCAGCACGGAGGTGCCGCAGAAGACGAGACGTACCTTCGGAAAGCGACGTCCCTCGAAGGCGCTCGTGAGCTTCGCGAGCACGGTGGGCGGCGCGAAGACGTGATCCGCGCCGGATTCGAGCGCCGCCTCGACCCGCGGAAGATCGACGCCGTCGAGTAGCACCGCGGAGGCTCCGTGCTCGAGAAAGGCGAAGGCGATGAGGGAGGCGCCGTGCGTGAAGGGCGTCATCAGCAGCGCGCGTGTCCCGGGCCCGGGCGCGAAGGGCAGCGTCGCCCGCTGCAGCAGATTGGCGACCCAGCGTGCCTCGTGCGTGTGCACGATCGCCTTGGGCCGTCCGGTGGTGCCGGAGGTGAAGATGATGCGGCCCCAGGCTTGTGCCGGCACCGGCGGGATGCGCGCGAGATCGCCGGGCGCTTCCGGAAACGCCTCGACTGCGAAGGTCTCGCAGCCGAGCGAGCGGAAGAACGGCGCCGCAGCCTCGCTCGTGACGACGCGCTTCACGCCCGCGAGGCCGACGCAATAGCGCCGCTCGTCCTCGGTCAGCACGGGATTGAGCGGCGTCTCCGCCGCGCCCGTCATCTTGATGCCGTAGCTCGCCCAGACCGCGGGAATGCCGTTCCGCAGGAACGTCGCCACGGGCTCGCCGGGCCTCACGCCCGCAGCGAGGAGGGTCTCCGCGACCCGCGCCGCACGAGCGGCGAGCGCGCCGTGGGTGATTTCGCGCTCGCCGTCGGAAATCGCGACGAGATCGCCGAAGCGGTCGGACTCGGTCTTGAGGCTTCCTGACCAGGGTATGAGGGTGATCATCGCCCCTCACCCTCCCAGCGCTTCGCGCTGGGCCCCAACCCTCTCCCGCATAGCGGGAGAGGGGCCTTCTTTCCCTCTCTCACCGCGTCCCGAGCTGGCGGAGATCGCTCTGCCGCTCCAGCTTCTGTAGCCCCTCGAAGAGCGCCTGCGCGCCGTTCTCTTGCAAGGTCGTCGCCGCGCAATCCCGGAATTTCGACCAGAGCTCCTCGGCGTTGAGCGGCGCGGACCAGTGTCCGCGGGCGACGCGCAGCTCGGGGCTCAGGAGGTGCTTGCCGTCGGCGAGCGTCACGGCGATGCGGTCGAACTCCGCGAAGACGGGGTCGTCGGCGGCCTTGGTGTCGGTCGTCGCGATCGAGACCTTCGCCATCGCCGCCTGCACCTCGGGCTTGCGCACGAAGCCGTCGGTGAGCTCGGAAAGCCCGGCGCGGCCCGCGGTGAGCGCGGTGGCCATCGCGAACTCCATCGAGAATTTCGCCTCGAGCCCGGTCTGCGGGCGGTGGTTGCGCAGCATCGCCGCTTGCGTCGCTCCCGTGGTGACCGCGATCTCCTTCACTCCCGCGGGCGTCAGCTTGTGCTGGCGGACGAGGTCGAGCATGCCGTCGAGCGCGCGGTGGACGCCGTAGCACATCGGATATTTCTTGACGTTGAGACCCTTCTCGACAATCGCCCAGTGCTTGCCGAGACCGGCGGGCGGCGTCTCGACGTCGGCGCGGCCCTTGGGCGAGAGCGCGCTCAGCAGGCCGAGCTGATGCTCGAGCGCGTCCGCCGAGGCGGTCATGCCCGCAGCCGCGAGACGCGCCGCGGTGACGCCGGATTGCGCCGCGCGTCCCGCCTGGAACGGCTTCGTCATCGTGCCGAAATTCGCGACCAGCCCCGCCGAGAGCGAGGCCGCGATCCCCAGAGCCATCGTCGTCTTCTCGGGATCGAGCCGGCGGAGATTGGCGCAGGCCGCCGCGGCCGCCACCGGTCCCATCACCGCCGTCGGATGCCAGCCCTTGCGGTGGTAAGGATCGGGATCGCGCTCGATCAGATTGGCCCAGGTCTCGTAGCCCGCGACATAGGCCGCGATCGCCGCGCGGCCGTCCGCGCCGAGAGCCTCCGCCTCCGCCAGCACCGCCGGCACCAGCACCACGCTGGGATGGCCGCCGATTGCGACGTCGTCATAGTCGAGCGCGTGGCCCGCGGTGCCGTTGGCGAGTGCCGCCTCGGGCGCGCTCGCGCGCTCCGCGCCGAAGGCGAGCCGCGCCTCGCCGCGGGCACCACGCGTTCCCAGAGCCTCGCGCACGATCCGCGCGACCGGCTCGGAGCCGCCCGCGAGCATGGTCGCGGTGCAGTCGGTGAAGCCGAGACGCACCACTCCCACTGCCGCCTGCGGGAGATCCTCGTAGCGAAGTCCGGAGGCGAATGCGCCGAGCGTGCGGGTGAGGGGAGCGGCCATGGCGGGGTCCTTTCGGAGTTGCGTGCAGGAGGGAATGCTAGTCGGAGTCCGGTATCCGTGAAAGCGCGTGAGTGGCGCAGCCTTTAGCCCCCCTCCCCACCCTCCTCAAGGGGGGAGGGGCAGTTTGACCCTGCCGTCCCTGTCGTATTAGCGTCGCCGCATCGCCCTCCCCACCGAGGAGAACCTTGCCATGACCTCACACACTTCTCTCTCCGGCCCCTGCGCCTGGCTCGGCAAAGACATGGCGCGCTCGACGCGCTGGATCCGCGAGCTCCGGCCCGCGGACATCGCTGAGATCGAGGCGGCGCTCGAAAGCGTGGAGCGGCGCGGTCTCGCCTGGCACGCGATCGAGCGCGCGGATTTCCCGCTTCCGGGGATGGCCGGCCTCTTCGCGGGCATCGCAGAGGAGCTCGAGAACGGCTCGGGCATGCTGAAGCTCCGCGGCGTCCCCGTCGCGCGCTATTCCGAGGACCAGCTTCGCAAGCTCTATTTCGGCATCGGCGCCAATCTCGGCACGCCGGTATATCAGAACCGCCGCGGCGAGCTCATGCGCTTCATCCGTGACGAGGGCGGCGACGTCGGCAAGCGCTACGGCCAGATCGAGCGCGTGCGCATGGCGGACGGCAAGCCCTTCCTCTCCTCCTATGCGCGGACGCTCACGAACGGACCCCTGCGCTTCCACACCGACCGCACCGACGTGGTGGCGCTCCTCTGCGTGCGCCAGGCCGCGCAAGGCGGCGTCAGCACCATCGCGAGCTCGGTCTCCGTCATGAACGAGATGCTGAGGCGCCGGCCCGATCTCGCGGAGCTGCTCTTCGAGCCCTATTACAGGAGCCGCCACGGCGAGGAGGCCGAGACGGCTGCGGACGTCTACGCGCTTCCGATCTTCGGCGTGCGCGACGGCCGCTTCACCAGCCACTTCTCGCTCACCTACATAGAGGCCGCGCAGACCGTGGACGGCGTTCCGAAACTGACGGAAAAGCAGAAAGAGGCGATCGACATGCTCCTGGCACTCGCGAAGGAGCTCTGCTTCGAGATGACGCTCGATCCGGGCGACATTCAGTTCCTGAATTCGCATGTCACCTATCACGGCCGGACGCCCTTCGAGGACGACAAGTCGACGGGCCACGACCGTCTTTTGATGCGCCTCTGGCTCGCCATGCCCAACAGCCGCGCCTTGCCCAAGGGTCAGGAGGTGCTCTGGCGCAACATCGAGGCGGGCGCGCTGAGGGGCGGCATCGCGCAGGTGGCGTCGGGGTAGGAAAACACGATTTTCGCGCAGAGATGGGGTGGACGGCCCTTGTCGAACGGCATCGAAGTGCCAAAACGGGGTTGCTTGAGAGCACCCCAAAGACAGGAGCCGTCCAATGGAAGGTTACACAGTGACGATCGGCTTGGATATCGCGAAGA
>DATKNV010000219.1:0-7429 GCA_035541215.1 Allostellaceae bacterium
GTTGTAGTCCTCCATCCACGCCGCCAGCGCCGATCGCGCGTGCGCGAGCGAGACGAACAGGGTCACCGCGCCAGATACGTCAACGCCGTGAACTTGGAACACATGCTTCGCGAGATCCAAACCGATCGTGATGCGCTTCGTGTTGGACGGCTCCCCTCAGTGGTGGCGTTCAGCGACGACTACCCTATGGCTCTGCGATGCCGGGAGCGGGGGCCGTCCACCCCATCAGGTCACAACGTCGGAGCTGTTCACACGCTGCCAGCCAGTTCTCTTCTTGGCAGATAGTGCTGCAAAAGTCGGTGAGGTCGAACGGCGGCGCAATGTTGGTTCTGATACCAAAGCATTTTTGAATCTTCCGGTCCGTATGATCCTCGCAAACGAATCAATCTTGCGCGTTTCGACCACCAAAAGACTTTTGCAACACTATCGGCACGAAGCCGAAGTGTCGATGAGCAGCGCGAATTTCCGATTGTCAGGGTAAGGCAGACTTAGCGCGATCGGCGCTCTCGGTCACATGATGACCCACAGCAGGCCAGCGGTGTCGGACGCAAGCTCTCATCCAGCCGACGGCGGTCGGCCTCAAAGTCCGAAGCGTGGACGCTCCAAAACCTAGAGTTCGATCTCCACGCGGCGGTTGCGCGCCTCGCGCACGTCGCAGGACGTCGGCACCGCTGGGTTCTCCTTGTCGTGCCGCGCCTCTACGATCGCGCTCAAGAGTGCTTGCCGGCGAGCGCCGCGTCGAGGGCGTTCAATTGTTTGACCATCCAATCCTGGTATTTGGTGTCCGGCGGCGCGGTCTCGCTGACGCCGACCACAGGGATGCCAGATTGCTGCGCGAGCTCGCGCATCTTCTTGGTGAGCTCATCCTCGGTCTGGCTATTGTAAAGCAGCACCTTGACCGCGTGCGTTTTTAGGTCCTTTTGGAAGGCCGCGATCTGCGACGGCGTCGGCTCGGTGTCGTTTTGCACTGCGAGCTGAAAGCGCTCGTTCCGCATCTTCAAGCCCAGCGCCGCCGCCATGTAGCCGAAGACCGGCTCGGTCGCGGTGACGGGCGTTCCGACATATTGTTTGCGCATCGCCGCGATCTTCGCCTGCAGCGGCTCGAGAGAGGCGAGGAAAGCGGCCAAGCGCTGCTCGTAGCCCGCGCGGTGGTCGGGATCGAGCCTCGCGAGCGTGGCGGCGAGCGCCTTGGCGACGGCGGGCATGGTCGCGGGATCGTACCAGAGATGGGGATTGTCGCCCGCCTTCTTGTGCAGGAGTTTCGCCGCCTCGATGGTCTCGCGTCCCGGCGCCCTCGAGGCCGAGAGCAGCTTCTGCATCCAGGGATCGTAGTCGGCGCCGTTGAGGATCACGACGCGCGCGCCCGCTATCGCGCGGGCAGTCGAGGCGCTCGCCTCGAAAAGGTGGGGATCCTGTTCGGGATTGGTGAGGATGCTCGTGACGGTCACGTCGGGACCGCCGATTTGCATGGCGAGGTCGCCGTAGAAATTCTCGGCGGCGACGATGGGAATGGGCTCCGCTCGTGCACCTGCCGTGCCGAGTGCGAGGACAAGAAAGATCGCAAAGAGAGTGCGCATGGGTCCACCTCCCTGATGACACGCAACGTTATACTATAACGTTGCGGCCCATGGGAAGGCGGATGGCTCAGATCCGGTACCAGGCGCCGAGCAATAGGGAGGCTCGTGGCCGCGACGCTGCAGAAGGCGTCGACCGCGGCGAGGCTCTGCTCGAAACGGTGGCTCTTGACGCCGACGGCGTCGAGGACGCGCAGCAGTGTATGGCGGCCGAGCGCGCTCACGGCCTCTCATGGAGCAGGTTGTAATCTGAAACGATATAACATAACATCCTTGGCGTCCGACTTTGACAACTCGGGGCGCGGGCGATGGGGGCAATTGGGCGCGCGAGCGCGGCGCTGGGAGTGGCGTTTCTCTTTTGTTGTTTGCTCATCGGCGCGGCCCATGCGGCTCCGCCCGCGGGCGTCGTCGAGGGCGTGGCGCGGGACGCGCTGGAGCGGCCGCTCGGGGGCGCGGAGCTTCGACTCGAGGCGCCCGACGGGCGCGTCGCCGCTCGCACGACGGCTGGGCCAGACGGCCGCTACCGCTTCACGGGCGTGCCGCCCGGCGTCTATTCCGTCGTCGCGGAGAAGGAGGGCTACGAGGCCGCGACGGCGGTCGTGACGCTCGACGCCTCGAGCGGGGCCGGCGCCGACCTCACTCTCGCGGCAAAACAGGCGCTCGATCTCAAGGTGATCGCACAAAAACTCGTCGAGGCTCGAGCCAACATCGAGCCGCGTATTGGCGCCACGACCTATACCCTGAGCGATCAAGCTATTGCGGCCCAACCCGGCGGCGACAACATCCCCCTCAATCAGACGCTGTTGCAGGCGCCGGCGGTCAGCCAGGACTCCTTCGGCCAAATCCATCTGCGCAACGATCACGCCAATGTCCAATACCGCATCAACGGGTTGATCCTGCCGGAGGGGATCAGCTTCTTCGGGCAGAGCCTGACCTCGCGTTTCGCCTCGTCGATCGATGTCATAACGGGCTCGCTGCCGGCGCAATACGGTCTCTACACCACGGGGATCGTCGATATCCAGACCAAGAGCGGCGCCTTCGAGCAGGGCGGATCGGCCGGGATCTACGGCGGCAGCCACGGTTGGCTGGAGCCGAGCGCCGAATTCGGCGGAACCGCCGGCAACTTCAGCTATTACGTCGTCGGCGACTACCTTCAGAACAACATCGGCATCGAGAATCCGACGTCATCCTACAATCCCATCCACGATTTTACGCGGCAGGGGCACGGCTTCGCCTACTTCGAGGATATCCTCGATGCCACCAGCAAAATTGCCGTTACGTTGGGCGTCTACCAGGCCGCGTTCCAGATCCCCAACAGTCCCGGACAGACGCCAAGCTTCCAATACGGCGCCCAGACCGCCTTCGACTCCGCTCTCCTCAACGAGACCCAGACCGAGTCGAACGACTATGCCGCCGTTTCTTATCTGAAATCGACTGGGAACTACGACTTCCAAGTCTCCGCATTCGCGCGTTACAGCCAACTCGCCTTCTCTCCGGACGTAGTCGGCGATCTCATGTTCAACGGGATTGCCCAGAACGCGACGCGCAGAGATTTTGCGCAAGGCGTGCAGGCCGACGCCACTTATCGTGTCGCCAGCGACCATACGCTGCGCTACGGCGGCGTCTTCCAAGTGGAGCGCGCAACTTCCAATACCACATCGCAGGTCTTCCCTTGCTTTACTCTGGATTGCTCCAGCGTCGGCACGACACCGGTTTCGATCGTCGACGACAGCGGCAAGACCGGCTTCGTCTACGGCTTCTATCTGCAGGATGAATGGCGAGTACTGCCGACCGTGACGATCAATTACGGCGCGCGCTTCGACGGGCTTCACGCCTTTACCACCGCCAGCCAATTTAGTCCGCGCATCAATGCCGTCTGGAAGCCCGACCCCGATACGACTTTCCACGCCGGCTATTCGCGCTATTTCACGCCGCCGGCGATGGAACTGATATCGGGCCAATCCATCAACAAATTCGCAGGCACGACCGGCTTTCCCGCGGGCTACACCCCGGCTTCGCCGCCGCTTGACGGTCCGATTCTCCCGGAGAGGTCGCATTACTTCGATGTCGGAGCAGAGCACGTGTTTCTGCCCGGGCTGAAGCTGGGGGCCGACTTCTTTTACAAGTTGGCCCAGGACCTGATTGACGAGGGCCAGTTTGGCGCGCCCATCATCCTCTCGGTCTTCAATTACGCGCACGCCAATGTCTACGGAGTAGAGGTCACCGGCAGCTACAACATGGGCAATTGGTCCGCCTATGGCAATCTCGCCGTCGGCCGGGAACGCGCAACTCAAGTTGCCTCGCAACAGTTCAATTTCAGCCCGGACGATCTCGCGTTCATTGGCAACAACTATATCTATACCGATCACAATCAGTGGGTCACCGCCTCGGGCGGCGCCGCATATACCTGGCAGGGGACTCAATTCAGCGGCAATTTCGTCTATGGGTCCGGGCTCCGCCAGGACAACGGCTTTGCTCCCAATGGCGGGACGGTGCGGCCCTACATTCAGATCAATTTCGGTGTCTCGCATCGGTTTCAAAATGCACCGGGCGGCCCGATCGATCTCAGCGTCAATCTGAGCAACGCTTTCGACAAGGTCTATCAAATCCGATCCGGCAGCGGCATTGGCGTCTTTGCGCCGCAATTCGGTCCGCGGCGCGCGATTTTCGGGGCGATCAGGAAGGAGTTCTAAGCGAGAGATGCAGACGCTCAGCGACCTCCTTGCGACCCTCGAGCTCGGCGGCGTCACCGTATACCCACTGCTGGGCCTCGCGGTGCTGGCGGCAGTGGTGGCGCTCGAGAAGACCTATGTGCTGCTGCGGCGGACGCGGCTTCCAGTAGCCCTCGCCGAGCTCGTGGAGACCTACGGATTCGACTGGAGGACACTGGAGCAGCAGCTCGCGGCACTCTCGGAGCGCAACTACTTCCGCGGCTTCTTCGCGGTGATCCTGGAGAACCGGGAGCGCCCGGCCTGGTGGGTCGAATCGCGCGCGGCGGACGAGGCGAGCCTCGTCGAGAAATCGCTGGGGCGCTGGCTCTGGGTGCTCGAGACGATCGTCACGGCGGCGCCGCTCCTGGGGCTCCTCGGCACCATCGCCGGCATGATCCGCGCCTTCAAGCTCTTCGGCAACCAGGGCCTCGTCGATCCCGGCGGCGTCACCGGCGGCGTCGCGGAAGCGCTGATCGCGACCGCGATCGGCCTTTTCATCGCGCTGGTCGCGCTCTTCGCCTTCAATTTCTTCTCGGCGCGCCAGGCGCAGATCATGGACGAGATGGAGCGGCTCGGGACCCGCCTCGTCGATCACATCCGCCTCGATGCTGGCGAGGACTCGCGATGAAGTTGCGCCCGGCCCGCAGTCGCCGGCGCGGTCGCATCGAGATCATCCCGATGATCGACGTGATGTTCTTCCTGCTCGCGACTTTCATGCTGGCCTCGCTCGCGATGCAGAACCTGCACTCCCTCGCGGTCGACTTGCCCAAGGGCAGCGCCGCGCCGCTTCAGCTGGTGAAGCCCGTGACCCTCACCGTGACGCGAGAGGGCGGGCTCCTCCTCAATGAGACCGTGGTCACACTGGAGACGCTGACGCCGACCCTGCAGGCGATGCTCGCGGGACCCGAGACGAGCGTCATCGTGAACGCCGACAGCGCCGCCCCCAACGGGACCGTGGTGCAGGCGATGCTGCGCGCCCGCGAAGCCGGCGCCATCCATTTCCTTTTCGCGATCAAGCGCGAGTAGCAACCGTGCCCGCCCGCCGGGCGTATCGCGACCATCCCTGGGCACGTCTACCCTGGCTCGTGCCGACGGCGGCATTGATCGCCCTCGCGGCGATCGCGGGATTTCTAGGCCTGCTCATCGGTACGCCGGCGGCACCGCTCGCGCCGGTGCCGCTGGAGGCGCAGGTGGTGGAGCTGCCACCCGCCCCCGCTGCCGCGTCGGAGCCGCAGCCACAAGCCGAGCCGCCACCACCAATTCCCGAGCCCGAGCCGCTGCCGCCTCAGGCGGAGCCCGATCCAACGCCACCACCGCTCTTGGCGGAACCCGATCCGCCCCCACCACCGCCGCCTCCGAAGCCGACGCCTCCGCGGCCCGCGCGCCCGGCGCGGCCGACGCACAGCCCGCCGTCCTCGTCTCCGCCGCCCGCGGCCGCGCCACAGCAGCCCGCGCCGGCGTCGGCACCAGGCGCAAACACGGCGAGCGCGCGCGCCGTCTATCAGCCGCTCCCCGAGATCCCCGAGGCGCTCCGCCATCACGCCATCGAGCTCGTGGCGGTCGCGCGCTTCCGCGTTGCAGCGGACGGCAGCGCCGAAGTCGAACTCGTCAGCCCCACCCCCGACCCTCGCTTCAACCGAGTGCTCCTGGAGACGCTGCGGAAGTGGCGGTTCTTTCCAAAGATTGAGGCCGGCAAGCCGGTTGCATCTACCCTCGATGTTCGCATTCCGATCTCGGTTCGGTAAAATCCGACGGCGCACGCTCCGAGGAACGCTAGCGCCCGCAAATCCCTCGAACGGCGATGTTGACGCGCCTTGGATAGTGGCAATTCGCGCCGCATTCCCTGCGCCGAAACCGAGTGGGGCGTCGGTGGAAAATACAGTAGACCTCCCCTCGCAAATAATGGATCGGGCACTTGGACCTGTGGATCGAACGGAACCGTTCCAATCTCGCCGTGCCGTAAACAAGGCCTGTTGTCGCCGGCGAAATCCGGTGATGGCGCGGGATGTCGGAGTTTGGCACTTTTCGGAACTCGTCGAGGAAACGCAGAAGGTCTGAAAGCAGCCGACTAGGGGACATGCGTCGGCCGGAATGCTCGGTGACCGGCGTCTGGGAGGCGACCCAGGCTCGAGGGCGCCGCCGCGAACGACTTAATGAAGCGCAGGGCTCTTCAGCCAAATCTCGATCCGATACAACCGGTCATCGGACATTTTCTCGGGCGAGGGCGTTCCCTGGGAACAATCCGAGAAAACAGGCCCACGAATAATTTGCTCGCTCACGCCGCTCTTCATCAGGGCGGAGACAAGTCCGGGGACTGCGTGACGCCACGCAGAATATGTGGGCTCGCTACATTCGACCGTCTCACCCGGCGATATGACGTGGCTCAATCCAAACTGGCGCGGCAGGCGGATTATGACTTCCAAATCGGGAATCTCATGGCTGGCGCCGGCTATCTCACGAATGACGGCGTCGACACGATCGGTCCAGCTCTGATCTCCATGCTGGTCTACCCAGATCCAGACATGATATTCGAGGAATTGCGGCCGCGCGAGGTCGTAGAGGGACCGCTCTTTGCCGCTGGGAGCCGTAACCGATGGCTGCGCGGGGTTCGACGCAATCGGTTGCCGCTGGCCTGTCTTTCCCGCGAAGAACGCGATGGCGAACGCAAGCACGCCCAAAGCAGCAATCGTGCCCAGGGCGATGACGAGCCTCCTCGATCGTGACGGTTGCTTACCCTCTGCGGAACGCTGCCCGGCGGATTTTGGCGGCCGCGGCGGCGGGGCTCCGCTCGGCCGAGCGGGGAAGTCGTGGTCTCGGATCAGCGGGATTTCCCGGTCCTCAACCTCCGGGACGTTGTGGTCTCGAATCCTCGGAATGTCATCCTTGCGCGCCATGGCGGGTCGGAACTGTCATGACCACGAATCGAGCGATCGATACGTCCCAGCGTATAGGGACGATTTTTGCGTTGCAATGAATTCGCCGTCTCTGAGCCAGCTTGGACCAACCGCTTTGCACATCCTGCTCGCGCCCCCGCGCCGACCACAGCAGCGCGGCTTGACTGACACGCCGTAAGGCCATCGCTGGCCAGCGGCGGGGCGTCCATGCCCCGGACTCCATCTCGGCCGCTACCGAATCTCGACCGTT
>DATKNV010000220.1:0-7221 GCA_035541215.1 Allostellaceae bacterium
CACCGGAAGGCCGCGGCCGCAGGGGCACGGGGGCCCGAGCTCCGCCGCGAGACCGAGCTCGTAGCGCAGGAGCGGCATCGCGAAATTGTGGAGGGTGGTTCCGACCAGCAGCCCCGTCTCGCCGGGGCCGCAGGCGCTGCCGTCCCGGCGGAGCGCCTCGAGGATCAAGCCTTCGGATTGGACGTGAAAGTGCTCCTGCGCCGGGCATTGCAGCGCGACCGTGCCGACTTCCTCGACGCGGACGAACGCGGTGACGGGAACGCTCCAGGCCGCGCGGATGAGCGCGCGGAACTCCGCATCGATCGTGCCGCTTCCCGTGCGCACGCCGAGGAGGCCCGGCAGCGTCTTGCCGGCCGCGCGGAAACCCCGCGCGAGCGCCGCCAGCACATCGGGGAGCCCCGCGAGATAGGCGGGCTTCTCGCGCTCGAGCCACTCCATCTGCAGGGCGAGCTCCGTCCCGGCGTCCAAGATCACCAGCGGGCCCGTGCCGTAGAGCGGCCCCATCGGCGGGCCCCAGTCGGGCATGCGCCGGCCCGCGGGATAGCGCGAGCTGCCACTGGGATCGTGCACGATCGCGGCCTGCTTCCCCGCGAGCTCGCGGCGATGCCAGATCTCCTCGCGCAGGATGAAGGCCTGGGTGAAGAGCTGCGTGAGCTCGGTCTTGCGCACGCGAAGCGCCGGCGGCCGAGGATCGAGCGTGAGCTCCGCCACCTTACCGTGCGCAGGCGGGATCGCGCGCGAGGTGAGCGCGTCCGCGTTCTCGCGCAGCGCCCTGCGGCTCAGGATCGGCAAGCGGGACCAGATCTCCGGTGTCACGGGCTCGCCCTCGCGATAGCCCGCGGCGGCGAAGCGGTCGCGGTAGAAGGGCACGGTGCTGAAAGCGTGCGAGGCGACGTGGCCGAGCTGCTGGAACTGGTGCTCCACGAGCTCCGCCGGCGTCCACCGCTCGCTCTGCTCGAGCTGGAATTGCACCGCGAGCAAGCGCGCCTGCCATTCCGGCAGCAGCGCCGGCCAGACCACGGTGTCGATCGCCGAGCGCGGCGGCACCAGGAAGCTCTCGTGCGCCGTCTCGGTCATCGCCGCAGACTTCAGTGCGCGCGCGCGCGAGCGCGCGGCGGCGCGCTGCGGAGGCTCGGGCGCGTGTCCTCGTCGAAGAGCTCAGCGAGCTTCTCCAGCATGGTGCCGCCGAGCTGCTCGGCGTCGACGATGGTGACGGCGCGGCGGTAGTAGCGCGTGACGTCGTGGCCGATGCCGATCGCCACGAGCTCGACCAGCGAGCGGTGCTCGATCTCCTCGATCACCTGCCGCAGATGCTTCTCGAGGTAGTTCCCGGGATTGACCGAGAGCGTGGAATCGTCGACGGGCGCGCCGTCGGAGATCACCATGAGGATGCGGCGCTGCTCCGTGCGCGCGATCAGGCGATTGTGCGCCCAGAGCAGGGCCTCGCCGTCGATGTTCTCCTTGAGGATGCCCTCGCGGAGCATGAGGCCCAGGCTCTTGCGCGCGCGACGCCAGGGCGCGTCCGCGGACTTGTAGACGATGTGGCGGAGATCGTTGAGGCGGCCGGGATTGGGCGGCTTGCCGTTGCCGATCCACTGCTCGCGCGACTGCCCGCCCTTCCAGGCGCGCGTGGTGAAGCCCAGGATCTCGACCTTGACGCCGCAGCGCTCGAGCGTGCGCGCGAGGATGTCCGCGCTCATCGCCGCGACCGTGATCGGGCGGCCGCGCATGGAGCCGGAATTGTCGATGAGGAGCGTCACCACGGTGTCGCGAAAATCCGTCTCCTTCTCGCGCTTGTAGGAGAGCGGATAGACCGGATTGACGACGACGCGGGAGAGCCGCGCGGGATCGAGCAGGCCTTCTTCGAGATCGAATTCCCAGGCCCGCGTCTGTTTCGCGAGGAGGCGGCGCTGCAGGCGGTTCGCGAGCCGCGCGATCACGCTCTGGAGATGCGCGAGCTGCTGGTCGAGAAGGTTCCGGAGCCGCGTCAGCTCCTCGGCATCGCAGAGCTCGTCGGCGGCGGACACCTCGTCGAATTGCGTGGTGAAGGCGCGATACGCCGCGGGATCGTCGCCGGCATTGGCGCCGCGCGGCAGTATGCCGGGACGGCCGGGGCGGCCGGGATCCTCGTCACCGGCGCCGGGCATGAGCTCGCCCTGGATCTCCTCGACGCCCGCGGGCTGGCCGTCGTCCTTCTGGTGCTCGGGAATGCCGGACTCGAGCGCACTCTGCGCGCCCTGCACCGAGCCCTCGCCGGATTCGTTCTGGCTTTCGGCGTCGGCGCTGTCCTCGCCCTCGCCTTCCTTGTCATCCTGGTCGGCGTCGGCCTCGGCCTCGCCGAGATCGAGGTCGAGATCCTGGATGAGCTTCCGCGCGACCCGCGCATAGGCTTCCTGGTTATCGATCTGGCGGTCGAGCTCGAGGATGTCGCGGCCGATGCGGCCCTCGAGGAAGGGCCGCCAGAGATCGACCAGGCGCCGCGCCGCGGGCGGGGGATTCATGCCCGTGAGCTGCTCGCGCGTCAGCAGCCGGATCGCCTCCGCGAGCGTGCTGTCGCTGCGCTCGGTCATGCGGTCGTAGCCCTGGCGGCGGTAGCGCTGCTCCAGCATCGCCGCGAGATTGGCGGCGACGCCGGTCATGCGCCGCGAGCCCAAGGCCTCGACCCGCGCCTGCTCCACGCCCTCGAAGATCGCGCGCGCCATCTCGCCCTGCGGCGCGCGCCGCGCATGAAGCTGCGCGTCGTGATAACGCAGCTTGAGCGCCAGCGCATCGGCGGCGCCGCGGACCTGGCAGGCTTCCTGCTGCGAGAGATCGCGGGGCGGCAGCGGCAGCCGCGCGCGCGGACCCGCGACACCCGGCGGCTCGGGCCCGTAGCTTACGGTCACGTCATCTCGCTCCGCGATCGCGCGGAGTGCGGCGGTCGTCGACCGCTTGAAGACTTCGACGGGCGAGGTCGGCTCGGCCATTCGCTAGAGCCTCCGGCCTCAGACCAGCGTCGCCTGGACTCCGGTCTCCTTGAGCTCGGTGCCGAAGCAGCGCTGGTAGTATTCCGCCACCGTGGGCCGCTCCAGCTCGTCGCACTTGTTGAGGAAGGTGAGCCGGAAGGCGAAGGCGATGTCGTTGAAGATGCGCGCGTTCTCGGCCCAGGTGATCACCGTCCGCGGCGACATGACCGTGGAGATGTCGCCGTTGATGAAGCCCGAGCGCGTAAGATCCGCGAGCGCCACCATGGCGCTCACCGTGCGCCGGCCCTCGTCGGTGTCCCAGCTCGGCGCCTTCGCGAGCACGATCTCCACCTCCGCGTCGTGCGGGAGGTAGTTGAGCGTCGCGACGATGTTCCAGCGGTCCATTTGGCCCTGGTTGATCTGCTGCGTGCCGTGATAGAGGCCGCTGGTGTCACCGAGCCCGATGGTGTTCGCCGTCGCGAAAAGGCGGAAGGCCGGATGCGGGCGGATCACGCGGTTCTGGTCGAGGAGCGTGAGCTTGCCTTCGACCTCGAGCACGCGCTGGATCACGAACATGACGTCCGGGCGGCCCGCGTCGTACTCGTCGAAGCAGAGCGCGGTCGGATGCTGCAGCGCCCAGGGCAGGAGCCCCTCGCGGAACTCCGTCACCTGCTTGCCGTCGCGCAGCACGATCGCGTCCTTGCCGACGAGGTCGATGCGGCTGATGTGGCTGTCGAGGTTGACGCGGATGCAGGGCCAGTTGAGGCGCGAGGCCACCTGCTCGATGTGCGTGGACTTGCCGGTGCCGTGGTAGCCCTGGATCAGGACGCGGCGGTTGTAGGCGAAGCCCGCGAGGATCGCGAGCGTCGTGTCGTGATCGAAGCGATAGGCCTCGTCGATGTCGGGCACGTGCTCGGAGGGCCGGCTGAAAGCCGGGACCTGCAGGTCGGAGTCGATGCCGAAGGTCTGACGCACCGAGACGGTGATGTCGGGCCGGTCGAGTGTTTGCTCGGTCGAAGTCTGTGCCGAAGTCATCGGGGAGAGCGGGTCCTTACGCGTTGGAGAGCGGGCTTCTTTGTGTTGGGGCGGATCAGGTGCCGGGGAAGTAGTTGGCTTTGAGGGTCGAGTAGGCTTGGTTGATCACTTTCAGCTTTTCCTCCGCCACCTTGTCCCCGCCATTGGCGTCGGGATGGTGGCGTTTGACGAGCTCCTTGTAGCGAGCCTTCAAGGCCAAGAGCGTGATCGGCGGCGCGAGCTCGAACACCGCGAGCGCCTCCTCGTGCGGCGTCAGCGCCCGCTGCCGCGGCGCCTCGCGCCGCCGCTCGCTGGGCTGCTCCTCGTCGTCGAAGAGGCCGTAATGCCGCCAGCGCGGCCGGTAGCGCGCGCCGATCCGGCTTCCCAGCGGCCAAGTCGGGCGCTGCCAGACGGTGTCGTGGCGGATCTCCGCCTCGATCTCCGCCTCGCTCATGCCGGCGTAGTAGTTCCAGGCGGCATTATAGGCGCGCACGTGATCGAGGCAAAACCAATAGAAATTGTTGAGATCGCTGGGCGAACGCGGCGCGCGGAAATCTCCCGCCCCGGCACAGCCGGGGTGGTCGCAGGGCCTTAAAGCCGGGGCGCTCTGCTCCGATTCGATCGCGATCCGCCGCATTTCAGCAGTATGGTTATGCGCTGAGCGCAACACAAGCCGGGCAGCACTGCTCTGCATTCCCTGCATTTTGCACTATCCGGAGACACCACCCATGCGGGTCGCCGACCGCATCCGCGCCAAGCTCGTCGAAGCACTCCATCCGATCTCGATCGCTATCGAGGATGAGTCGCGCCGCCATGCCGGACATGCCGGCGCCCGTCCCGGCGGAGAGACTCACTTCAGAGTAGAAATCGTGTCAGCAACCTTCGCCGGCAAGAACCGGATCGAGCGTCAGCGCCTGGTCTACGCCGCCCTCGCGGAGGAAATGACCAATCAAATCCATGCTTTGAGCCTAGTCACGCGAGCGCCGGGCGAGGGCTCCTAGCCGATCGGGCCGGCTGCGGCGAGGCGCCCTAGAAACGATCATCCGTGGAATGCTGCAACCTGAAATTGTTCATTCCGATTTTTCTCTCGGAAATATTGAAAGGAAATACACGGCCGTGTAGACTGCATCTCATGAAAAGTAGCGTCACAGGGGCAGAGAGCGGAAACGGCCCGGCGGAGAGGCCGGACGATCGTCGCAATTCCACGCTCGTTAGCGGCAACGTCACCGTCAACGGCAAGCGCACGAGCATGCGGCTCGAGCCCGCGATGTGGGACGCCCTCCGGGAGGTTTGCGCACGCGAGAGCAGGTCGATGAACGCGCTCGTCACGGAGATCGACCGCGGCCGCGCGGAATCGACGCTGACGGCGGCGATCCGGGTCTATCTCCTGGCCTATTTCAAGGCTGCCGCCACCGAGGAGGGGCATCGCACCGCGGGGCACGGCGCGGCCAGTCACTCTCCGGTATAGAACTCCGGCCAATAGCGCTGCACCAGCGGACCGTCGGTCGAATAGGCATAGCAGGTATTGAGAAGCCGCGGCCGGCGCGTGGGCTTCGGCTGCTCCCGCGGCGGCAGGTTCTCGTGCCGGTGGCGCCAGGGGTAGATGGTCTGGAAGGCCGTGGTCGCGACGGGGTTCAGGAGCTCGACCAGATGCGTGCAGCCCTGCGTGCCGCCCAGGAGCTCGCGCACCTGCAGCGTGAAGCCCGGACGGATCGAGACGCCGACGATGCGCTGGAAGTTCGCGGTCACTTCCGGGCAGAGCTGATAGGGGCTCGCGTCCGTCACCGCCTCGACCCCTCGGATCACGAGCTGATCGTCGACGGTGAGGCGAATCCACATGTCGTGGACCGGTGTTCCCGGCGTCATCTCGCCGCGCCAGTCGCTCTGGAACGTGTAGGTCTTCACGTCCGTCAGATGGGCTTCGATGTCCCAGAGACCGTCCTCGCGGCGATAGCCGCGACACTCGATCTGCCGGGTATGGATATGCTCACGCGGAGCCGGGGCTGAGAGAGGCATGCGCGGGATATAGTGGGCTCGCACCGGAGGCGCCAGCGCTATTCGCGCATGGGCCTATCCCGCCGCTTCCGCCAGCAGCTCCCGCACCGCCGCCTCCGGCACGTCGCGGGCGATGAAGGTGTCGCCGATGTCGCGGGCCAGGATGAAGGTGAGCTTGCCGTCTCGCACCTTCTTGTCGTGGCGCATGTGCGCAAGCAGGCGCTCGGGGTCGAAGCGGCGGTTGGCGAGATCGTGGAGGCTCGCGGGAAGGCCCACGCTCGCGAGATGCCGCCGCACGCGCTCGGATGATTGCGCGGTCGTATGCCCGAGCTTCCGCGAGAACTCGAAGGCGAGCGCCATCCCCGCCGCGACCGCCTCGCCGTGGAGGAGATCGGGACCGAAGCCGGTCTCGGCCTCGAGCGCGTGGCCGAAGGTGTGGCCGAAATTGAGGAGCGCGCGCTCGCCGGTCTCGCGCTCGTCGGCCGCCACCACCGCCGCTTTGTGGCGGCAACTCTCGCGGACGGCACGCGTGAGCGCCGCAGCATCGCCCGCGCAGAGAGCAGCACCCTCGCGCTCCAGCCACTCGAAGAAGCCGCGGTCGCGGATGAGCCCGTATTTCACCACCTCGGCATAGCCCGCGAGGAGCTCGCGCTTCGGCAGCGTCGCGAGCGTCGCAACGTCGGCGATCACGAGCACCGGCTGATGGAAGGCGCCCACGAGATTCTTGCCGTGCGCCGCATTGATCGCGGTCTTGCCGCCGACGGAGCTGTCGACTTGCGCCAGGAGGGTCGTCGGGATCTGCACGTAGTCGATGCCGCGCAAGAGGCTCGCCGCGACGAAGCCCGCGAGATCGCCGACGACGCCGCCGCCCAATGCGAGAATCAGCGTCCCGCGCTCGATCCCGAGTGCGAGAATGCGCTCGCAGAGATCGGCGTAATGCGCGAAGTCCTTGCTCGCCTCGCCCGCCGGCACCGTCAAATCCGCATGCGCGATTCCCGCGGCCTCGAGGCTTCTAGCGAGCGCCGGCAAATGGAGCCGCGCCACCGTCTCGTCCGTGACGACGACGACGCGCCGGCCCTTGGCGAGCGGTGCTACGAGGGTCCCCGCGCGCGCGAGGAGGGCGGAGCCGATGTGAATCCCGTAGCGGCGGCGGTCGAGTGCCACCTCGACGATCTCGGCGCTCATCGCGCGGCCTCGGCGGGATGGAGGGCGAGGAACTCCTCGAGCGCCTTCATCACGCGCTCCAGCGTCGCGTCCGGCGGCCCAT
>DATKNV010000221.1:0-47546 GCA_035541215.1 Allostellaceae bacterium
CCCAGATCCGGGACTCGCTGTAGAGACCTGAGTCGCTGAGATATCGGCCGAGGCTTTCACCGAGATCGTCGCTGTACCAGAGCGAGAGGCCGATGGTACCGAGATAGAGCCGAGGCTGCATTCGCGGGTTCCTCCCGGGCGGATGTTAGCAGCCTCTGAGGCTCGAGACGATGTAGGCGCCACGGTCGTTTACGGAAGACGCCGCTTGACGCCGCGTTAGAACTAAACTAGAACATGCGGTGGTTGTTGTTTTGTTCTTGAAGTGGGGGAGCCGAGTTTGGCTTTGCTTCTCCAACCCTCTAGCGGCGATCCCTGAGACGCGGAGACAGACGATGCTCACGAGGAAGCAGCATGAGCTTCTCCTCTTCATCAACCGGCGACTCGCCGAGAGTGGCGTCTCGCCGTCCTTCGAGGAGATGAAGGAGGCGCTCAGCCTCAAATCCAAGTCGGGCATCCATCGCCTCATCAGCGGACTCGAGGAGCGCGGCTTCATCAAGCGCCTCGCCCATCGTGCGCGTGCGCTCGAGGTGGTGAAGCTCCCGGAGGAGACCGCGGTGGCTCCGCCCAAGCCCGCCGAGCGCGGTCGCTTCTCGCCAACGGTCATTCGCGGCGATTTCAAGTCCGCGCTTTCGGGCGCGGCGATCGCGGTGAGCGGCGAGGCCGTGCAATTGCCCCTCTACGGCCGAATCGCCGCAGGCACCCCGATCGAGGCCCTCCGTGACCAGTCCACGACCGTGGGCGTCCCCGCGAGCCTTCTCGGCAGCGGCGACCACTATGCCCTCGAGGTGGCGGGCGACAGCATGATCGACGCCGGGATTTTCGACGGCGACACCGTGATCATCCAACGCTGCGAGACCGCGGAAAACGGCAGCATCGTGGTGGCTCTCGTCGACGACAACGAGGTCACCTTGAAGCGCCTGCGCCGCCGCGGCGCCTCGATCGCCCTCGAGCCCGCCAACAAGACCTACGAGACCCGCATCTTCGGTCCCGACCGGGTCAAGGTGCAGGGCCGGCTCGTGGGGCTCCTGCGGCAGTATTGACCCGCCCGCGCGCGAAGCGCGGCGGCACCCACGGCCGCTCGCCGCGCCAGTCGCGGACGCTCTCGACAGTGACGGTGTCGCTCTCGAGCCAGACCGCATAGCTCCCGTTCCGCCAGGTATCGAAGCGGTCGATGACGGGGGTGCGGCGGCAGACGCCGCGGCTCGGCATGGTGGCAATCACGAGATCGGCACGCCTGCAGTCCTCGTCGAGCGCGCTGCGATCGCGCGCAAGCGCCACCGCCCAGCCGTTCAGGCGATAAAGGCAGCCCTCGATGTCGCAAGCGAGAAGACCATCCGCGCTTGCCCCGTTCTCCGGCCAAGCCGCGGAAGCCACGGTGGCGCCACGGCGCGTCCAGGTCTCCATGACGAAGCCCGAGCGCTTACCGGCCTCGACGAGATAGCTTCCATCGGCGGCGCGCACCGCCATCGCACCGGACTCGCCGTCCACCAGCACGTCGGGCGGCCGCGGCAACACCAGCGTCGCGTAGCCGAGCGCTAGCGGCACCAGCCCCAGGAGCCGCCAGCGCCGCCGCCAGACGCAGAGCCAGAATCCGCCGAAGCTCAGCAGCGCCAAGCCCCATACCGGCATTGACGGCAGTACCGCGGCGGCGCCGGACCAAGAAGAGACTTTGAGCGCGATCTCAGCGATCGCCTCGATGCCCCAGCCCATGGGAACGAGGCCCCATTGCTCGAGGCCGAAGGGCATGAGGACGCAGGACAGCATCGCCCAGGGGATCACCCAAATGCCCGTGAGCGGCACCGCGATCGCATTGGCCGCCGCCGAGTAGATGGGGAAGCGGTTGAAGTGGAACTCCGTGAAAGGCGCGGTCGCGAGCGTCGTCACGGTGGTGGTGCAGATCACGCCGAGCGCGTAGACCGCGATCCGGCGCCCGATCCCCGCGCCGCGATGCCATTCGCCGAGCGGCCCGCGAAAGGTCTCGTAGAAGGCGACGAGACCGGAGACGGCGGCGAAGGACATCTGGAAGCTCGGCCCCACGGCGGCGAAGGGGCTCGCGAGCATGATCGCGAGCGCCGCCCAAGCAAGCCCGCGCGCGGAGAGCGCCACCCGATCCACTAGGATCGCCAGCAGCACCAGCGCCGTCATGAAGAACGAGCGCCGCGACGAGACGGTGGCACCCGAGAGCAGCATGTAGGCGAAGGTCACGAGGAGCGCCAGGACGGCCGCTCCCTTCTTCGTGTTGAAGCGAAGCGCGAGCCATGGCACCAGCGCAAGCCCCGTGCGCAGCACCAGGAACGCGAGCCCCGCCACCAGCCCCATGTGAAGGCCCGCGATGACGAGGATGTGCGCAAGCCCGGCGTCGCGGAAGGCCTGCGCGTCGCGCTCGGGAATGGCGTGGGTCTCGCCGGTGATGATCGCCGCGGCGATGGCGCCGTCGCGGCCCGGCAGCGCCGCGAGGATGCGCTCGGTCATGCGAGCCCGAATGCCCGCGACCCAGACTTGCCAACCGCCCACGGTCTCTTCCGGCAGCACCTGCACCTTCCCGGAGGCGTAGCCGACGGCGCCTAGACGGTCGAAATAGGCCCGGCGCTGAAAGTCGTAGGCGCCGGGCATCGCCGGTCCCGGCGGCGGATAGAGCGCCGCCGTGAGCGCGATCGCCGCACCCGGCATGGGCGCGCTGTCGCCGCGGCGGAGCGTGATCCGGATGCGCGCCGGCAGCGCCGCGGGATCGAGCCGGCCGATGCGGCGAGGCTCGACCAGGATGCGCCGTCCTGCCGCCACCGGCTCGACTTCAATGACCCTCCCCTCCAGCGAGACGCGGTTCAGCGCCTTCGCGAGCACCGGCGCCGCCACCGCAGCGGTCTCGATCTGAGCGGCGGCAAAACCCACGGCGATCGCGGCAATGGCGATAGCCGCCGGAGCGCATCGATCGAACCGGCGCGCCAGCAACGCGCCCAGGATCGATGCCGGTGCGGCTACCAGGCCGATCCATAACGGCGGCTCAACGGTGAGCGAGAAGTAGATGCCGATCCCGGCGCCGAGGAAAACCGGGAGCCACAGGAACCAGCGGTCGCGCTCGGCTTCGAGCGCGTGCCGCACTGTCGCAAGCGGGCGGAAGACCGGCAGGCGCGCCGCCCAGCCTCCGACCGCCGCCGCATCGATCGCTGCCCCTGCCTCAGCCATGCCCGCAGAGACTAGCTTGGGCAAAGGCGGGGTCCAATCGCGAAGGTAGCATATTAATTTTCATGCGCCCGCCGCCAGTGCGGGGAGATTTAACCCTTTCCCCGGCGGCCGCGACCGGCGATCGCGGCATGACGCTCCCTCACGAATGTGCTAGAGAGGCGCGCGCTTTCCGATCACTTCCGGGATTTCCGCAGCCGCACGATGAGTGTCGTCGCTCGTTTCGCTCCTTCGCCCACGGGCTTCCTGCACATCGGCGGCGCCCGCACCGCGCTTTTCAATTGGCTCTTCGCAAAGCATCACAAGGGCCGCTTCCTCCTGCGCATCGAGGACACCGATCGCGCGCGCTCGACCCAGGAAGCAGTCGAAGCCATCATCGCCGGCCTAAAATGGCTCGAGCTCGATTGGGACGGCGAGATCGTCCTGCAGTCGACGCGGATGGAGCGCCACGCCGAGGTCGCGCGCGAGCTCTTGGCGCAGGGACGCGCCTATCGCTGCTATTGCACGCCGCAGGAGCTCGAGGCGATGCGCGAGCGCGCGCGCAAGGAGGGCCGGCCCGTGCGCTACGACGGCACTTGGCGCGACCGCGACCCCAAGGAGGCGCCGCCCAACGTCCCGCCGGTGATCCGCCTCAAGGCGGAGCAGGAAGGCGACACCGCGATCGAGGATCGCGTGCAGGGCCGCGTCGTCGTCTCCAACGCCCAGCTAGACGATCTCATCATCCTGCGCTCGGACGGTTCGCCCACCTACAATTTTTCGGTCGTAGTGGACGACCACGACATGGCGATCACGCACGTGATCCGCGGCGACGACCACCTCACCAACGCCTTTCGCCAGACGCAGATCTATCGCGCGCTCGGCTGGGCCCTGCCGGTCTTCGCGCACGTCCCCATGATCCTCGGGCCCGACGGCACCAAGCTCTCCAAGCGCCACGGCGCGCTCGGCGTCGAGGCCTACCGCGACATGGGCTATCTGCCGGAGGCGCTCCGGAACTATCTCGTGCGCTTGGGCTGGGGCCATGGCGATGCCGAGATCATCTCGACGGAGCAGGCGATCGAGTGGTTCGACCTCGACGGCGTCGGCCGCGCCCCCGCGCGCTTCGACTTCGTGAAGCTCGCCAATCTCAACGGCCACTACATCCGCCAGGCCGACGACGCCCGGCTTGCAAAGCTGGTGGCGCCGCTCCTGGAGAAGGCGCTCGGACGCAGCCTCGATGCGGCGGAGGAGGCGCGGCTCCGCGCGGCCATGCCCGGCTTGAAGCCGCGGGCGAAGACCGTCGTCGAGCTCGCCGAAAACTCGCGCTTCTACGTGGAGCGGCGGCCCATCCCGATCGACGCCAAGGCGAAGGCGCTGCTGACGGAGGATGCGCGGCACGTGCTCGGCGACCTCGTCCCCAAGCTCGCGTCCCTGCCCTTCCAGGCGGCGGCGCTCGAGGCCGCCGTGCGCGCGGCTGCGGAAGCGGCCGGCGCCAAGCTCGGCGCATATGCCCAGCCGCTCCGGGCGGCGCTTGCGGGCAGCACGGCCTCGCCGCCGATTTTCGAGGTAATGGAGGTACTTGGCTGCGAGGAGACCCTTGGCCGTCTCGCGGATGCACTGGCCGCGGAACGCGCTTCCACAGGCATTTGATTCGCCGCCGCGCCGAGCCTATGCTTCATTCTGTTGCAGCGCACAACGCTTGTTCCGAGGATTGATCGATGACCGCTCAGAGTTCGGGCACCGCCGCGGCGAGGGCCCCCGCCAAGACCAACGAGAACGTCACCCTCATCGACAACAGCAATGGGAAGCAGATCGTGCTCCCGCTGTTGCCGGGGACCGTGGGGCCGAAGGTGATCGACATTCGCAAGCTCTACGCGGAGACGGGGCACTTCACCTACGACCCCGGCTTCACCGCGACCGGCTCCTGCGAGTCGAAGATCACCTACATCGACGGCGACGTCGGAGAACTCCTCTACCGCGGCTATCCCATAGAGGAGCTCGCGGAGAAGAGCGATTTCATGGAAGGGGCCTACCTCCTCACCAAGGGAGAGCTGCCGACCGCCGCCGAGAAGAAGCAGTTCGAGCGCGACATCACAATGCACACCATGGTGCATGAGCAGATCACCGCCTTCCTCCGTGGCTTCCGGCGCGACGCGCATCCGATGGCCGTGATGTGCGGCGTCGTGGGCGCGCTCTCGGCCTTCTATCACGACAGCACGGACATCTCCGATCCCCACCAGCGGCTCATCGCGTCCCATCGCCTCATCGCGAAGATGCCGACCATCGCCGCCATGGCCTACAAGTATTCCGTGGGCCAGCCCTTCATCTATCCGCGCAACGATCTCAAATACGCGGAGAACTTCCTGCACATGACCTTCGCGGTGCCCTGCGAGCCCTACAAGGTCAACCCCGTGCTCGCGAAGGCGATGGACCTGATCTTCCTGCTGCACGCGGACCACGAGCAGAATGCCTCCACCTCGACGGTTCGTCTCGCGGGCTCGAGCGGCGCCAATCCCTTCGCCTGCATCGCCGCGGGGATCGCCTCGCTCTGGGGCCCCGCGCACGGTGGCGCCAACGAGGCCGTGCTCAAGATGCTGCAGGAGATCGGCAGCAAGGATCGCATCCCCGAGTTCATCGCTCGTGCGAAGAGCCGCGACGATCACTTCCGGATCATGGGTTTCGGCCACCGCGTCTACAAGAACTACGACCCGCGCGCGGCCGTGCTGCGCAAGGCCTGCCACGACGTGCTCGACGAGCTCGGCATCCGCGAGGAGCCGCTCCTCGATCTCGCGATGGAGCTCGAGCGCATCGCGCTTCACGACGATTACTTCGTCACGAAGAAGCTCTATCCCAACGTCGACTTCTATTCCGGCATCATCCTGCGCGCGATGGGCTTCCCGACCTCGATGTTCACAGCGCTCTTCGCGATCGCGCGCACCGTGGGCTGGGTCGCGCAATGGAACGAGATGATCGAGGATCCCAGCCAGAAGATCGGCCGGCCGCGGCAGCTCTACACGGGCCACCCTCGCCGCGCCTACGTGCCGGTCGACGAGCGTGGTTAGGCCGCAGCGGCAAGGCGCCGGCGGAGATTCCCCCGGCGGCGCCCCCGCGGCGCCGCGCGGGCGCAGGCTCACGATTCCCGCGCCCGCCAACGACAATCGCCTGGGCTTGCTGCCGCTGGCGCTCCGGCTGCTGTCGGCCGCTGCCGCAATTGCGCTCGGGGCGGTCCTGATCCGCTACGTGCTCGGCTGAGGCTTTCGCCGCCGCAGGAAGGCGGCCATCCGCTCCGTGGGCTCCGCCGTCGCGTAGGCCTCGGCGAAAATGTCGATGCCGCGGCGGATCGCGGCAGCGGTCGCGAGCTCCTCCCACTGACGGATGAGCGATTTCTGCAGCCGGATCGCGCGCGGCCCCGCCGCAAGGATCGCCGCCACCCACTCCTCGACCGCTGCGTCCAACTCGCCCGCCTCCACCACGCGCTCGACGAGGCCCCAGCGCTCGGCCTCCTCGGCCTCGACGGTCTCGCCGGTAAAGAGGAGACGCCGGGTGCGGCCCCAGCCGATGAGCTGCGGCAGCAGCGCCGCCTCGATCACGGAGGGGATGCCGACCTTCACCTCGGGCATCCCGAATTTGGCGCCCGAGGCCGCCACGCGCATGTCGCAGGCGGCGGCGATCTCGAGGCCGGCGCCGAGCGCGAAGCCCTCGATGCGCGCGATCGCCGGCACCGGCAGCCGGCGCAGTCCCTCGCAGACGCGGTGCAATCCCGAGATGAAGGCGCGGGCGGTCGCGGGATCGAGCCCAGCCATGGCACGGATGTCGGCGCCGCCGATGAAGGCCTTGCTCCCGGCGCCGCGGAGCACGAGGACTCGGAGCTCCTCGTCCTCCGCGAGCCGAGCGAGCACCCGCTCCATCTCCGCCATGCGCGGGGGATCGAGGACGTTGAGCTTGGCCTGATTGTCGACGGTGAGCGTCGCGACGCGGCCCAGCGCGCCGCGCGCTTCGAGCGAGACCGCGACGCCCGTCAAGCCCGCACCGCTCAGGAGCGCTGGATCAGCTCGATCTTGTAGCCGTCGGGATCCTCGATGAAGGCGATCACGGTGGTGCCGAATTTGACGGGCCCCGGCGCGCGCGTGATCTTGACGCCTTCCTTGCCGAGCTTCTCGCAGGCGGCATAGACGTCGGGGACGCCGATCGCGAGATGGCCGAAGCCCGTGCCGATCGCGTAGGGCTCCTTCTGGTCCCAGTTGTAGGTGAGCTCGATCACGGTGCTGGCGGTCTCGTCGCCGTAGCCCACGAAAGCCAGCGAGTATTTGCCATCGGGCACGTCGCGCTTGCGCAGGAGCTTCATGCCGAGAAGCCGCGTATAGAAATCGACGGACTTCTCGAGATTGAACACCCGCACCATCGTGTGGAGCATGCGGCCCTCGACCGCGCCCCCTGTTGGCGTGCTCATGCTGCTCTGCCTCCTCGCTCGCTCGGCCGATCTCGTCCCGGCGCGCGCACCTTAGGCCGCCCGAGCCCGCTCCGCAATGATCGCGAGCACCCGGTCGGCGGCGCGCAGCCCCGGCGAGACGCCGCCCCGACCGAGGCGCGCGAGCCCCTCCTCGGCTGCCTCGAGCTGCCGCTCCCGGGCGCGACGGTCGTCGAGAAGGCGCGCGAGCTCGGTCGCTAGCCGCTCCGGCGTGCAGGCCTTCTGCAGCAGCTCCGGTATCGCCGGCCGGTCCAGGATGAGATTGATCAGATTGGCGTAGCGCACCTTGACGAGGCGGCGCAGGATCGCGTGCGTCGCGGGATTGACGCGATAGGCCACCACCATCGGCACGCCCGCAAGCGCCAGCTCCAGCGTCACCGTGCCGGAAGCCGCGAGCGCGGCGTTGCTGGCGGCGAAGGCGTCGTATTTGGCCTCGGTGCCACGGAGCACGATCGCAGGGACGGGCCAGTCCTTCACAGCTGCGCTGACGTCGGCGAAGACCGTGCTCACGGTCGGGATCACCACATGCATGTCGGCATAGCGATGCTTGAGGCGGACGATTGCGCCGCGGAAGATCGGAATGAGCCGATCGATCTCTCCACGCCTGCTTCCCGGCAGGACCGCGATCACCGTCGCCTCCGGATCGATCGCGTGACGGCGGCGGAAGGCCGCGCCGTCGCCGGCATCGGCGCCGCACTCGACCACGGGGTGGCCGACATAGCTCGTGGAGAGTCCGACCTTCTCGAAATAGGGCGGCTCGAAGGGCAGCAGCGTCATGAGGTGGTCGTACCAGCGCGCCATGCGGCGGGCGCGGCCGGGGCGCCAGGCCCAGACCATGGGTGCGACGTAATGGATGAGCGGCAGGCGCTCGCCGCGCCGGCGTAGACGCTGCGCCACGCGCCAGGTGAAGCCGGAGCTGTCGATGGTGACGACGGCATCGGGCTGAAGGCGCCGGACCGCCGCCACCGTCTCCGCGACGCGGCGGAAGATGCGGCGCGCCCGCGGCAGCACTTCCGCCACTCCCATGACCGCGAGGTCCGAGATCGGGACCAGGCTCTCGAGCCCCGCCGCCTCCATGTTCTCGCCGCCGACACCCGCGAAGCGCACCGCGCCGTGCGTGCGCTCGCGGAGCGCGGCCATGAGGCGCGCGCCCAGCACGTCGCCCGAGGGCTCGCCGGCGATCAGGAAGATCAGGGGACCCGCCGGACCCGATCCCTCGCTCATGGGGCTTCGACTCCGAGCACGAAGATACCGGCGCGGTCCGCCGCTGCCGTCACCGCCGCGCGATCGACGATGAGCGAGGCACCGGCCTCGACTGCAATACCGCGCAGCCCCGCCCGCGCGCAGGCCTCGACGGTCTTGACGCCGATGGTCGGGAGATCGGCGCGGCGCTCCTGACCGGGCTTCGCGACTTTGACGAGCACGCCGCCGGGGCCCTCGCGGCGAAGCTCGCCCGCGCGCGCGACGAGGGCGTCCGTCCCGTCGACGGCCTCGACGCCCAGGACGATCCCCTGCTGCACCACGGCGGCCTGCCCGACGTCGAGCGCCCCCAGCGCACGCGCGATCTCGAGGCCGCGTGCGATGTCCGCGCGCGCCTCCTCGTCCGGCTCGAGGCGGCCCAGCGGCCCCTTCGGCGCGAGGAGCCCGCCGAGGACGCTGTCGATGCCGACGACGCGAAAGCCCTCGAGCTCCAGCTCCTTGATGACGGCGCTCAGCAAGCCGTCGTCGCCGAGCGCGCGCAGGCCGATGCGCGTGAAGAACTTCATCGCACGCCAATCCGGCATCAGCGAGGCAAGAGAGGGCCGGCGCACCGGCCCCGCCATCACGAGCTCCTCGACCCCGTTCTCGCGCAGGATACGCAGCCCCTCGGCCGCGGCGCCGAGCCGGACCATCGCATGGGGCACGTCGCCGAAGCGCGCGGGGTCGGCGGCACCGGCGAAGCCCAGCACGAAGACCGGGCGGCCCGAGGCGCGGCAGGCATCGACGAGGCGCAGCGGCAGCTCGCCGGAGCCGGCGAGAATGCCGAGCTTAGCCGCCATTGATGCCCTGCGGGCGGCAGAGGCCGCGCTGGGAATCCGCGCGGATGAAGGCCACGATGTCCCGCACGGGCTCCACCTCCGGGAATTGCCGTGCCACCTCCTCGACGCGCTCAGCGAGCGTCCCGCTCTCGCCGAAGAGCATCTGATAGGCAGTGCGTAGCGCTTGGATCTGCTCGCGCGAGAAGCCGCGGCGCTGCAAGCCCACGATGTTGAGGCCGACGAGCCGCGCGCGGTCCCCGACCACCTGGCCGTAAGGGATCACGTCGCGCTCGACGCCCGTGACGCCGCCGATCATCGCGTGCTTGCCGATCCGCACGAACTGATGCACCGCGGAGAGGCCGCCGAGGATCGCGTAATCCTCGATCGTCACGTGACCCGCGAGCGTCGCGTTGTTGGCCATGATGACGCTGTCGCCGATGCGGCAGTCGTGCGCAACGTGCGCGCCCACCATGAAGAGACAGCCGTCGCCGACTTTCGTGAGCATCCCGCCGCCGCTGGTGCCGGGGTTCATGGTGACGTGCTCGCGGATCACGTTGCGGCGGCCGATCTCCAGCCGCGAGGGCTCGCCGCCGTATTTGAGGTCCTGCGGCTGATGGCCGATCGAGGCGAAGGGGAAGATGCGCGTCCCGGCGCCGACGGTCGTGCGTCCCGCGAGCGCCACGTGCGAGACGAGCTCGACGCCCTCCCCGATGACGGCCTCGGCCCCCACCACGCAATAAGGCCCGATGGTCGCCCCTTCCGCGAGGCGCGCGCGCGGATCGACGATCGCCGTCGGATGAATGGTGGCCATGGCGGACGAGCTCACTCGTCCATGATCATTGCGGTGTAGGTCGCCTCGGCGCAGAGCTTGCCGTCGACTTTGGCCTGAGCCTCGAACTTCCAGACATTGCCGCGGCTGCGCAGAGCGGTAACGTAGACCATCAGCGTGTCGCCGGGAACCACCGGGCGCCGGAAGCGCGCGTTGTCGACGCTCATGAAGTAGACGAGCCTGGTGGCAGAGAGCGTGCCGAGCGTGTGCACGACCAGCACCGCCGCGGTCTGCGCCATCGACTCGATGATGAGCACGCCCGGCATCACCGGGCGCTTCGGAAAATGCCCCTGGAAAAAGGACTCGTTGATGCTGACGTTCTTGACGCCGACGGCACGCTCGCCCGCCACGACGTCCGTGACCTTGTCGATCATCAGGAAAGGGTAGCGGTGCGGGATCATCTCCATGATCCGCAAAATGTCGATCTCGCTCACGACCGCGCTCGCGTGCTCGCGCGCTTCCATGATCACCCGCCTCTACGTTGCGCCAAGCGCCGCAGCGACGCGACCTGTCGGAAGAACTGCTGCTGCGGCACCGCGGGGCTGCCGACGACCGTGGCGCCCGGAGGCACGTCCTCCATGACGCCGGACTGCGCTCCGATGCGCGCGCCGGCACCGATGGTGAGATGCCCGATGAGACCGCCTTGGCCGCCGATCATGACCCTGTCGCCGAGCTTGGTACTGCCGGAGATGCCTACCTGAGACACCAGGATACAGCCGCGCCCGATCCGCACGTTGTGCCCGATCTGTACCAGATTATCAATCATCGTGCCCGCCCCGATCACGGTGTCGGGTCCGGCGCCGCGGTCGATCGTGCAATTGGCGCCGATCTCAACGTCGTCCTCGATGATGACACGGCCGAGTTGCGGTACCTTGACTGCCCCTTTCGGATCGGGTGCGAAGCCGAAGCCATCCTGGCCAATGCGGACGCCGGGATAGAGCGTCACGCGCGCGCCGATGATGGCGTGGCTCACCGTCACGTTGGCGCCGATGCGAACGTCGTCGCCGAGCACGCTGCCGCGGCAGATGACGCTGCACGCCCCGATACGGCAGCGCCGCCCGATCTCGGCCCCGGCCTCGATCACGGCGAAGGGCCCGATGAGCGCGTCCTCGCCGATGCGCGCGCTGGGATCGATGAGGGCGGCCGCATGAACCTGGGGTTGCGGCCGGGGCTCCGGGTAAAATGCTTGTGCGGCAACCGCGTAGGCCCGGTAGGGCGTCTCGGTCAGAAGGAGCGCCAATCCCATCGGCGCGCGCTCGGCGAGGGCGGGGGCGACGAAGGCGGCCCCCGCGCGCGTCGCCTCGAAAGCCGGCAGGTATTTCTTGTTGTCGAGAAACGTCAGGTCGTCGGCGCCCGCGGTCTCCAGCGGCGCCACGTCGCGCATCAGCCGCTCCGGGTCCGCCGCCGCATCGAGCTTCGCCCCGGTGCGCTCCGCCAGCGCCCTCAAGCTCAGCGGTCCGGCCACCCTGAAGAAGCGGGGATCGGCCATGGGGTCCTTGTTACTGCGGCGCTGGCCGAAGCTGCAGGTCGAGCGGCGGCAGGGCCGGCGGCTGCGCGCCCGCCTGGGGCTGAGCCGGCGGAGCATTACGCGGCCCGCCCTTGGTCTTGCCGGGGTCGGACTTCGCCGTCGAGGTCGGCGGCGGCGTCTCGACCGGTTTTGCCTGGGCGACCGTTACCGATGGCAGGCGATCGTCGAGGCGCAGCATCGCTTCCGGCGTGATGTCGAAGCCGTCCTTGGCGAAGATCACCGCGCCCTTCTGTATCACCAGGTTGGCCTTGTGCTCGTTCGCGATCTCCGCGACCACGCGCAGCGCCTGCTCCTCGACCTTTCCCATCGCCTCGGAATAGACCTGCTGCCAGGCGCGCTGATGGGCTTGCACGCTGCGATCGAGCTCCTGCAACTTCTTCTGGAAGTCGCGCATCTTGGTCTCGAGCTGCGCGGGGGTGAGCGAGGTGCGCTGCCGCTCGATCTCCGCGCGGGCCTTCTGAAGCTGGTCCTCCTGCTGCGCCACTTCCTTCGAGAAGGCCTGGCGCTGTACGTCGATCTGCGCTTGCACGCCCTTGCCGGCCTTCGAGCCGTAAAGGAGCTGCTGCATGTCCACCATGACCATGACCGGCGCCGGCGGCGGTGCGGCCGAGGCGGCGGGCGCCGCCGGCGCCGGCGGCGCAGCGGGCGCAGGTGTGGCCGGCGGCGCTTGCTGCGCCGAGGACTGCACGACGGCAGCCGCGATCAGAATGAAGGCCAACGCAACTCGCGCCGCAGCGCGGCGCACCCAAGAGAACTTCATCTAGAACCTCGTGCCGAAACTCACACGGAATAGCTGCTTCTTGTCGAAGCTCGCCTTGAAGATCGGTTGCGCCACGTCGAGCCGGATCGGTCCCAACGGCGAGTTCCAGGAAACGCCGATGCCCGCAGAAAGACGGATCACGTAGCTGTCCAAGATTGGATTCGTCTGAACCGAAGTCTGATCGATCTTGGCGGCGCTGCCGAAATCAGTGAAGACGCGTCCACTTAGCCCGATCTCCTGGGGCAATCCCAGGGGGAAGCCCAGCGAAACCGAGCCGACATAGTATAGGTTTGCGCCGAGCGCGTCGCGGGTGACCTCGTCGCGGGGCCCGATGCCGCCGGTGGCGAAGCCCCGGAGGTTGTCGCCGCCCACGAAGAAGCGATCCTCGATCTGAACGGCCTCACCCAAGCCGAAGATATAGCCTCCCTCGCCCGTCACGCTCACAATCCATTGGGGAGCGATAGAGTAGTAATACCCGGTGTTCACGACGGTGCGGAAATACCGCACGGTGCCGCCCAAGCCCGCGAGATCGTTCGAGAGCTGAACGAAATAGCCCTCGGTGGGGTCCTGCCGGTTGTCGCGGCGGTCGTAGAGCAGCACCTGCCCGACCGCGGAGGTGGTGCGGGCGCCCTCGGACTCCTTGATGTAGATCGAGGCCGTCGAGGCCACGTTCGTGATGTTGTCCCGCCTCAGCGTGTATTTGAGCGTCTGGCGCAGCGGCTCGGTGATTTGATAGCCGGTGCGCAACGACCCACCGACTGTTTCCTGGTCGAACTGCGACTCGGTCTGCTGGTTGCGCTTCAGCGCGAAGAGATCGACGCCCGCGGTCATGTTGCGGTCGAGGAAATAGGGCTGCGTGAAGCTGAAGTCGAGCTGCGTCACGCGTTGGGCTACCGTAGCCCCGAGGCGGAGGTCTTGGCCGCGTCCCAGCAGGTTGCGCTCGCGGATCGAGACGTCGGCCAACGGGCCGTCGGTAGTGGAGAAGCCCACGCCGACCGAGAATTCGCCGGTGGATTGCTCCTCGACGTTGACGTTGATGACGGTCTTGTCGGGCGCGCTGCCGGGGTCGGTCGCGACGTCGACCTTCTTGAAGAAGCCGAGGTTGCGGATGCGCTGCTGCGAGCGCCGGAGCCGCGCCGCGTTGAAGGCGTCGCCCTCGACCAGGCGGAACTCGCGCCGGATCACCTTGTCGAGCGTGCGCACGTTGCCGGCGATGTTGATGCGCTCGACGTAGACGCGGGGGCCCTCCTTCACGTCGAAGGTGATGTCGATGGTGTGCGTGTCGGCATGACGCGTCACGCGCGGCTGGATGTCGACGAAGGCGTAGCCGCGGTTACCGAGCGCGTCCGTGAGCGCGGTGATGGTCCCCTCGACCTGGTCGGCGTTGTAACGGTCGCCGGGCTTCATCGTCAGCACGGCCTTCAGCTCCTCGGGATTGACGTCCTTGAGCTGGTTCACGAGATCGATCTTGCCGAACTTGTAGCGCTCGCCTTCCTCGATCGTGTAGGTCAGATAGAAGCCGTCGCGCGCCGGCGCGAGCTCGGCCACCGCGGAGACCACGCGGAAGTCGGCATAACCCTCCGAGAGATAGAACTTCCGCAGGAGCTCGCGGTCGTAAGTGATGCGGTCGGGATCGTAGATGTCGTCGCTGCTGAAGAAGCGGTACCAGCGCGACTCGCGCGTCTGGATCACCTCCTTGAGGCGGCTCGGGCTGAACGCGTCGGCTCCAATGAAGCTGATGCGCTTGATCCCGGTCGAGGCGCCCTCGTCGATCTCGAAGACGAGATCGACGCGGTTCTGCGGCAGCTGGATCACCTTGGGATCGACGCTCGCGGCGAAGCGGCCGTTCCGGCGGTAGAGATCGAGGATGCGCTTCACGTCGGATTGCACCTTGGTCCGCGTGAAGACGGTGCGGGGCTTCAGCTGCACCTCGGTCAAGAGCTGCTGGTCGTTGAGCTTCTTGTTCCCCTCGAAGGCGATGCGGTTGATGATGGGGTTCTCGACGACGTGCACGACGAGCGCGTCGCCCTCGCGCTTGATGCTGACGTCCGCGAAGAGGCCGGTCGCGAAGAGCGCCTTGAGCGAGCGGTCGATGCGCTCGGCATCGAAGGGGTCGCCGGGCTGAATCAGCAGATAGGAGCGGATCGTCTCGGGCTCGATGCGCTCGGTGCCCTCGACGCGGACCTCGCTGACGCGGCCGCCTGTCGGTTGAGGCCGCGGCGCCGAAGCGGGCGGCTGCGCGGCAGGTGCGCCTGGTGCAGGCTGGCGCGGCGGCGTGCGGCCGGGCGCCTGCGGGGGATTGGTCTGCGCGGGAAGCGGGGTCTGTGCGCTCGCCACGACCGCGACGGCAGCCGCCGCGGCCGCGCGAAACATCACACGAGCGAGAACCTCACGCACGGTTTCCCCCACCCTCCCAAAATGTCCGCGAGCCGCTAGGTCACCAGCCCCTTCAGGAAGGCGATCACCCCGAGATCGTTCAGGGTGACGAACACCATCAGCGTCAGCACCAGCGCGAGCCCGATGCGAAAGCCGAATTCCTGCGCGCGCTGGCCCAGAGGCCGGCCTCGGATTGCTTCTGCGGCATAGAACAGGAGATGCCCTCCGTCAAGAACGGGGATCGGAAATAAGTTGATTAATCCAAGATTGATCGAGAGCATCGCCATGAAATTGATGAGCGCGACGATCCCACCGCGCGCGACCTCGCCCGACATCTTCGCGATCGTGATGGGACCGCCGAGCTCGTCCGAGCTCCGCCTGCCCGCGATCATCTGCCCGACCGCCTCGAGCGTGCCGACCGTCAGGCTCCACGTCGTAACGCCCGCACGCCAGACCGCGCTCAAGGGATCGTGCTGCACGAATTGCGCCTGCCCGCCCGTGATTCCCAAGCGCGCGACGCGCTGCACGTTCCCGAAAGCGGTCTTCTCCTCGGTCATGACCGGGGTCGCGGCGACCGTGAGCTCGCGGCCGTCCCGCCGCAGGAGCACTTCCACCGGCGTTCCGGAATTGAGCGCCATCACGTGCACGAGATCCTCGAACCGCTCGATCGGCGTGCCGTTCACCGCGAGGATCACGTCATGCGGCTGGATGCCTGCGCGCTCGGCGGCGCTGTTCGCGAGGACGGTGCCGACCTCGCTGGACGTGAACGGCTCGCCCACGGTCAGGTAGAAGCCCGTGACCACGACCAGGGAGAAGATGAAATTCGCGAGCGGTCCCGCCGCCACGATCTCCACGCGCTGCAGCAGGCGCTTGTGGAAGAAGGAGACCGCCTTGTCCGCCTCGTTCATGTGCTCGACGGCGCTGTCCGGCGACGACGCGATGTCGGCATCCCCGAACATCTTCACGTAGCCGCCGAACGGAATGATGCTCACTCGCCAGCGCGTGCCCGAGCGCGCCGTCCAACCGAAGAGCTCGGGACCGAACCCGACCGAGAAGACCTCGACCCGAACTCCGTTGCGCCGCGCCGCGAGGTAGTGGCCGAGCTCGTGCACGAAGACGAGGACCGTCAGCACGACGAGGAAGGGCAGGATGTAGCCGAGACCTCCGGTGAGCCAAGCCATGGGTCGTTACGTCTCCTTCCCAGGCCCCGGAAGGGGCGGACGCGGGCCAGACATTAGCAGCAAATTCGGCCCCGTCTTTGTCAAAATTATGAACAGCTTCATGGGGGTTCTTCGCCCTGTCACCCCCAGGCGAGGGGGCTCGCCCCCCGGGCCAGGGCGAGGAAAGCCACCACCGTAACCACCGCGAGCATACCGTCGACGCGGTCGAGGATGCCGCCATGGCCGGGAATGAGGCCGCTCATATCCTTAACGCCGAAGCGCCGCTTGGCCGCGGACTCCGCGAGGTCCCCCATCTGCTCCAGCACCGAAAGGCCGAGGCTGAGCCAAAGGGCGGTCGAAATGTCCGGCATTCCCATGAGCTTGGCGGTGGCGACGCCGACTGCCCCGCCGGCCGCGAGGCCCCCGAGCGCCCCCGACCAGGTTTTCTTGGGGCTCCAGACCGGTGCGAGGCGCGGTCCCCCGACGAATCGTCCCACCAGATAGGCGGCACTATCGGTTGCCCAGACCAGGGCAAATATCCACAGCACCGTCTGCCGGCCAATCCCCGGCTCGCCCGCAAGCCAAAGCAAGGCTACGCAGGAGGCGCCGATCCAGAGCGCTCCGACCGCAGCCCAGAGCGACGCCCCGCCCCGCCGGCGCGAGGGCAGTGCGAGCACGGCGAGGACCCCGGCCGCCAGCATCCCCAGAGCAGCCCGCGGCGCGCCCGCGGCGGCGGCAGCCGCGCCGGCGACAACCGTCAGAAGGACGACTGCGCCGTCACGCCCGAACTTTCCTCCCGCGGTGAGTCGGCCCCATTCCCACCCCATTGCCACCGCCGCGAGCACGACGGTCGTGCCGAAGTACCAGCCGCCGAGCCAAGCGGCACCGACCGCCACCGGGGCGAGGACCGCGGCGGATGCAACGCGAAGGACGAAGGCGTCGGGCCTAGCGCCGCCCAACGGAAGCGCCGTAGCGGCGGTCGCGGCCCCGAAATTCGCGCAGCGCCCGCTCGAGCTCGGGCTTGCCGAAATCCGGCCACAGCGTCTCGAGGAAGACGAACTCCGAGTACGCGGTCTGCCAGAGCAGGAAGTTGCTCAGACGCTGCTCGCCGCTGGTGCGGATCACCAGATCGGGATCGGGCATGTCCGCGGTGAGGAGATGGCGCGCCAAGCAGGCCTCGTCGATCTCCGCGGGGCCGAGCTTCCCCGCGAGCACCTCCTCCGCGATGCGTCGCGCCGCCCCCGCGATCTCGGCGCGACCGCCGTAGGAAAGCGCGATCGCGACGGTGAGGCGCGTATTCCCGGCCGTGAGCGCCTCGGTGTTCTCGATGAGACCCACGATGTCCGGCGCGAGGCGCTCGCGGTCGCCGATCACGCGCAGGCGGATGTTGTTGCGGTGGAACTCCGCGACTTCGCCGCGGAGATAGTGGCGCAGCAGCGCCATCAGATCGTCGACCTCGTCCGCCGGCCGCTTCCAATTCTCGGAGGAGAAGCCGAAGAGCGTGAGGTAGGAGATGCCGAATTCGGCAGCGGCCTTGACCGTGCGCCGAGCGGCCTCGGCGCCGCGGCGGTGTCCCGCGACGCGCGGCAATCCCCTCGCCTTCGCCCAGCGCCCGTTGCCGTCCATGATGATGGCGACGTGGGCGGGCGGCGGCGGGACGGCGGCGCTTTGCTCCATCACGATCGGCTCTCCCGCACGCCTAGACGTGCATGATTTCCTTTTCCTTGTGCGCGAGCGTCTCGTCGATCTTCTTGATCGTCTCGTCGGTGAGGTGCTGCACGTCCTTGTCGAGCTTGCGGTGCTGGTCCTGCGTGATCTCGCGGTCCTTCTCGCGCTTCTTCAGCGCCTCGAGCCCGTCGCGCCGCACGTTGCGCGCGGAGACGCGGGCATGCTCCGCGTATTTGTGGCCGACCTTGATGAGCTCCTTGCGCCGCTCCTCGCTTAGGGGCGGGATCGGCACGCGGATCACCTGCCCCTCGCTCTGGGGATTGAGGCCGAGCCCGGCCTCGCGGATCGCGGCGTCGACGGCCTTGGCAAGCCCGCGGTCCCAGACCTGGACCACGAGCATGCGCGGCTCGGGCGCGCTCACGGTGCCGACCTGGTTGAGCGGCATGGTGCCGCCATAGGCGCTCACGACGACGTTCTCGAGGAGGCTCGGCGAGGCGCGGCCGGTGCGGAGCCCCGCGAGTTCCTTCTTGAGGGCGTCGATGGCGCCTTCCATGCGGCGCCGCATATCCTTCAACAGCGCGTCTTCGCTCACGGCTTGATCTCCTCGCTTATGACGGTGAAGCGGCCGCGACCGGTCACGACCTCCGCGAAGCCGCCAGTTTCCTGGATCGAGAACACCAGGATGGGAATGCGGTTCTCGCGCGCGAGCGATATCGCCGCGGCGTCCATCACCTGCAGATCGCGCGAGAGAACTTCGAGGTATGTGAGGCGATCGTAGCGCTGGGCGTTCCGCACCTTCTTGGGATCGGCGGAATAGACGCCGTCGACCTTGGTCCCCTTGAGGAGCGCGTCGCAGCCCATCTCGGACGCCCTGAGCGCCGCCGCGGTGTCGGTCGTGAAGAAGGGATTGCCGGTGCCGGCCGCGAAGATCACGACGCGGCCTTTCTCCATGTGCCGGATCGCCCGGCGGCGGATATAGGGCTCGCAGACCGACTGCATGCTTATCGCCGAGAGCACTCGCGTCACGACGGCGAGGCGCTCAAGCGCGCTCTGCATCGCGAGCGAATTGATGACCGTCGCGAGCATCCCCATGTAGTCCGCGGTCGCGCGCTCGATCCCGTTCGCGGCACCCGCGAGGCCGCGGAAGATGTTGCCGCCGCCGATCACCACGCAGACCTCGACGCCGAGCGCATGGACCTGCCGGATCTCCTCGGCGATACGGGCGATGACGGCGGGATCCTGGCCGTATTCCCGCTCGCCCATGAGGGCCTCGCCGGAGATTTTCAGGAGGACGCGGCGGTATTTGAGGTCCGCAGGCATGGCGCCGACAAGGCAGTTGCTTCCGTCCCGGTAGACCCGGGCAGCGCGATCATACACGAGCGGGCGGCGCCCGTCTTGCGGACGCCGCTCCCCGGGGTCAGCTCTTGAGCTGGGCGGCGACCTCGGCGGCGAAGTCGCTTTCCTTCTTCTCGATGCCCTCGCCGACCTTGAAGCGGACGTAGCCCGCGACGCGGACGGGCGAGCCGAGCTGCTTCGCCGCGGCCTCCACGACCTTCCCGACTCGGGTCTCGCCGTCGATGACGTAGACCTGCTCCAGGAGCACGGACTCCTCGTAGAATTTCCGGAGCCGCCCCTCGACCATCTTCTCGACGATGGCCTCGGGCTTGCCGCTCTGGCGCGCCTGGTCGCGGAGAATCTCGCGCTCGCGCTCGAGCGTCTCCTTGTCGACGGAGCCGATGTCGAGATAGGCGGGATTGGCGGCGGCGACGTGCATCGCGAGCTGGCGGCCGAGCGCAGCGACGCCCTCCGCGGCAGCAGCGGATTCGAGCGCGATCAGCACGCCGATCTTGCCCACGCCCGGCGAGACCGCGCTGTGCACGTAGGAGACGACGACGCCGCTCTTCACCTCGAGCCGGCGGGCGCGGCGGAGCGCCATGTTCTCGCCGATGGTCGCGATCAGATGCGCGAGCTCCTCGCCGACATTGCGGCCGGTACCGGGGTAGGGGGCGGCCTTGAGCGCCTCGAGATCGTCGCCCTTGGCGAGCGTCAAGTCCGTCGCGTTCTTGACGAAGGCCTGGAAGGCGTCGTTCCGCGCGACGAAATCCGTCTCGCTGTTGACCTCGACGAGCGCGCCCGCGCCGCCCGCGGTCGCCACGCCCACGAGCCCCTCGGCCGCGACCCGGCCGGCCTTCTTGGCGGCAGCGGCGAGCCCCTTCTTACGCAGCCAGTCCACGGCGTGCTCGAGGTCGCCCTTGGTCTCGCCGAGCGCGCGCTTGCAGTCCATCATGCCCGCGCCGGTCTTCTCGCGCAGATCCTTCACCAATGCTGCGGTAATCTCGGCCATGGTCCGGTCTCTCCGTCTCTTGGCTGGGAGCGTCGTCGAAAGCGGCGGCGCGGAAGCTCCCGCGCCTTCCGCACCGTCGCTAGGGGATCAAGCCTCGGGTCGTGCCTCGGCCTCGGGCGCCGCGGGAGGCGGCGCGCTCTCCTCCGGCAGCGTCTCCGCCGGCGGCTGCGCCTGGGCGCCGACATCGGCGCCCGTGCTCGCGAGCTCCGCCTGCAGGCCGTCGAGCACGGCCTGCGCCATCAGATCGCAATAGAGGTTGATGGCACGCATGGCGTCGTCGTTGCCGGGGATCGGAAGGGCGATGCCCTCGGGGTCGGAGTTGCTGTCGAGGATCGCCACCACGGGGATGCCCAGCGTGTTCGCCTCCTTGACCGCGATCGCCTCCTTGTTGGTGTCGATCACGAAGAGGATGTCCGGCAGGCCGCCCATCTCCTTGATGCCGCCGAGCGCGCGCTCGAGCTTGTCGCGGTCGCGCGTGAGCTCCAGGAGCTCGCGCTTGGTGAGCCCCGTGTTGGGGTCGTTCACCTTCTCGTCGACCTCCTTGAGGCGCTTTATCGACTGCGAGATCGTCTTGAAGTTCGTGAGCATGCCGCCGAGCCAGCGGTGGTTGACGTAGTACTGGCCGCAGCGCTTCGCCGCCTCCGCGATCGGCTCCTGCGCCTGGCGCTTGGTGCCCACGAAGAGCACGCGCCCGCCGCCCGCGGCCACGTCGCGCACGGACTGGAGCGCGCGGTGCAGGTTCGGCACCGTCTGCTCGAGGTCGATGATGTGGATGCCGTTGCGGGCGCCGAAGATGTAGCTCGACATCTTCGGGTTCCAGCGCCGGGTGTGATGGCCGAAATGCACGCCGGCTTCGAGGAGCTGGCGCATGGTAAAGGAAGGCATAGCCATGGGATCGGGTGTCCTTTTTCCGGTTGAGCCGCCGCGGGAGTGATCGGCCGAAGCCGACACCGGAGCGACCTCCCCTCCGTCCCTGAGACCGGGAGGGTCAGCCGCGAGCCCCGCGTGAGGTTTAGGGGCGCTTAGATAGGGGGTTGGGGGCGATTTGGCAAGGGGGCCGGAAGCCCGGCCTCAAAAGCGCTGCGCCGCGTCGAGCGCCTTCAGGACCGACTTGTTCCCGGCATAGCGCTTGCGCAGCCGTGCCTCGTCGCGGTCGATGGTGTTGCAGCCGTATTTCTTGATCGCGCCCGCGATCTCCCTGGCGCGCGCGGGGTCGTAGGCGTCCTCGCCGCTCCAGTGATTGCAGTAGGCGATCCTGGTCACGACGTCCCTGGCGTCCCGCGGCAGGCCTTTGGTGAGGGCGCCGAGATCGTCTTGAAACTTGTCCGCGCTGGCAGGCGAGGCGAGCGCGAGGAGAGCGAGCAGCGTCGTCACAATGTACTTGGTCATCTCTAGCCTTCTCGATCAAAGCAAACCCAGCTCCAGCTTGGCTTCCTCGCTCATGCGGTCCTGCGTCCAGGGCGGCGTCCAGACGAGCTTGACGCGCGCCTCGGTGACGCCGGGGACGGCGGAAACGGCCTGCTGCACCTGGCCCGGGAGCGCGCCCGCCACGGGACAGCTCGGCGTTGTCAGCGTCATCTCGACATAGACGGTGCCGTCGCGGTTCACCTGCAGCTCGTAGATGAGGCCGAGGTCGACGAGGTTCACGGGGATTTCGGGATCGCGCACGGTCTTGAGCGCTTCCAGCACCTTCTCGCGCAGCTCGGGATCGCCGGCATCCGGCGCCGGGCGCTCGACCTCGTCCTCCGCGCTTGCCGCGTTGGCCGGCATGAAGTCGAAGATGTCCTTGCCGTCCTCGGCCGTCGCGACCATCGGCTACTCCGTCTTGACGGTCGCCCCGAGGGCGCCGCCCTTGATCGCCGCCTCGAGCGCGTGCCAGGCGAGGGTCGCGCATTTGACGCGCGCGGGGTAGGTCTTGACGCCCGTGAGCGGCTCGAGCCGCTCGCTGTCCTCCGCGAGCTCCGCCGGCACCTCCGGCACCTCGCCGCCGGTCACCTCCGCGTGGAAGCGCTTGAAGAGCGCCTCCGCCTCCGCGATCGTCTTCCCCTTGAGGATCTCCGTCATCAGCGAGGCCGAGGCCGTGGAGATCGCGCAGCCCCTCCCCTCGAAGCTCACGTCCGCGATGCGGTCGCCCTCGATCTTCAAATAGATCGTGATCTTGTCGCCGCAGAGGGGGTTGTGGCCGTGCGCAAAATGGCTGGGATGCGCCATCGCGTGGAAATTGCGGGGATGACGCCCGTGATCGAGGATGATGTCCTGGTAGAGCTCGCGAAGGTCCATCATCGCCTGAACATCTCCTGGGCGGCCTCGACCGCCGCCACCAGCGCGTCGACATCGGCCTCGTCGTTGTAGATGCCGAAGGAGGCCCGCGTCGTCGCGTGCACGCCGAGGCTCTCCATCAGCGGCTGCGCGCAGTGATGACCCGCACGCACGGCCACCTTGCGGCTGTCGAGGATGGTCGCGAGGTCGTGCGGATGAATCCCGTCGACCGTGAAGGAGACGACGCCCAAGCGGCGTTGCCCCGCGCCTACGACATGGACGCCCGGGAGCCGCGCGAGCTTGTCGACGGCATAGCCCGTGAGCGCCTCCTCGTGCTCGCGGATCGCCTCCCGGCCCAGGCCCTCGACATAGTCGAGCGCCTGGCCCAGGCCGATCGCGCCGGAGATGTCGGGCGTTCCCGCCTCGAAGCGGCTCGGCGGCGCCTGGAAGGTCGTCTTCTCGAAGGTGACGGTGAGGATCATGTCGCCGCCGCCCTGCCAGGGCGGCATGGCATCGAGGATCGCGCGCTTCGCGTAGAGCGCGCCGATGCCGGAGGGGCCGTAGACCTTGTGGCCGGAGAAGACATAGAAGTCGGCATCGAGCGCCCGCACGTCGACGGGCATGCGCGGCACTGCCTGGCAGCCGTCGAGCAGCACCTTGGCGCCCCTGGCATGCGCCAGGCGGATCACGGTCTCCACAGGCACGACGTGGCCCGTCGCATTGGCGACGTGGGTGATGGAGACGAGCTTGGTGCGCGGCGAGAGCCGCTTCTCGAGCTCGCCGAGGTCGAGGCCGCCCGTGGCGTCGATCGGCGCCACCACGATCTCGAAGCCGATGCGGTCACGGAGGAGCTGCCAGGGCACGATGTTGGAGTGATGCTCGAGCTCGCTCAGCACGATCTCGTCGCCGGGCTTCAGGAAAGCGGCGCCCCAGCTATAGGCGACGAGATTGAGCGCCTCCGTCGCGCCCCGCACGAAGACGATCTCGCTGGCGTCGGCGGCGTTGAGGAAGCGCCGGACGCGCTCGCGCGCGTCCTCGAAGCGTGCCGTCGAGGCGGCGCTCAGGCGATAGACGCCGCGGTGCACGTTGGCGTAGTCGGTGCGATAGAACTCGGCGACGCCGTCGATCACGGCGGCGGGCTTTTGTGCGCTCGCAGCCGTGTCCAGGAAGACGAGGCCGGGATTGCGCTCGAAGATCGGGAAGTCGCGGCGGATGCGGCGCGCATCGAAAGCGGCGGCGGGAGCCGGGCGAAGGGGTGCGATGCTCGACATGGTCCTCAGCTCCCGCGCTGCTCGAGCCAGACGCCGAGGCGGCGCCGGAGATGGTCGCGGATCGGTCCCGCGGGAACGGCGGCATCGACGGCATCGGCGGCGAAGGCCTCGATCAGCATCCCGCGCGCCGTCGCCTCGTCGATCCCGCGCGAGCGCAGATAGAAGAGCGCCGCCGCGTCGAGATCGCCGACGGTGGCGCCGTGGCTGCATTTGACGTCGTCGGCGAGGATCTCGAGCTCGGGCTTGGTGTCGACTGCCGCGCGCGGGCTCAGCAGGAGGTTGCGGCTCACCTGATTGGCGTCCGTCTTGTCGGAGCCGGGCCGCACCGCGATCTTGCCGAGAAAGACGCCGTGCGCGCGGTCGTCGACGACGCTCTTGAAGACCTCGCGCGTCTCGCCGCCGGGAGCCGCGTGATCGACGAAGGTCGCGACGGTCGCCTCCTGATTGCCGCGCAGCAAGGTCGCGCCGGCGAGGCCGCAATGCGCTCCCTCGCCCTCGATCGCCGCATGGAGGTCGATGCGCGAAAGCCGCGCGCCGAGCGTCAGCACGAAATTCTCGTAGCGCGCGCCGCTCGCGAGCGCCGCTCGTGCGAGCCCGAAGTGAATCGCCTCGGGCCCCGATTCCTGCACCGTCACGTGACGGAGATGCGCGTTCGGAGCGAGCCGTGCGACGGAGACGGAATTGGTCCAGCCCGTTCCGCTGCGATGGAACGTCTCGACGACGGTGGCACTGCTGCGCTCGCCCAGGAGGATGGCGCTCCGGGGATGGCAGGAGCCGCCGCCCTCGCCGCGATGCACGATCTCGACGGGATGCTCGAGCGCGATGCCCGGCTCCAGCGCGAGGACGTAGCCGTCGTCGAAGAGCGCCGCGTTCAGCAAGGCGAAAGCTTGCGCGCCGGCAATCTCAGTCTCGTCGAGCACCGCGCGCAGCAGCTCCGGCCGCTCTCTCAGCGCCTCCTGCACCGAGCCCAGCCAGACGCCCGGGGGAAGCTCTCCCGCAAGCTCGATCCGCATCCGTCCCTCGACGCCGCCCGGCGGAAAGGCGCTCCGCGTCAGGGGCGCGAGGTTCGTGAAGCGCCACTGCTCCTGGCGCCGGGTCGGAAAGCCCAGCTCCTCGAAGCGCGCGGCCGCCATCCTGCGGCGCTCGGCGAGCCAAAGGGGCTCGCCCGAGCCGCCGCGAGCGCGGAACGCCTCGACATAGGGGGCGGTCTCGGTCTTGATCGCGGTCATCTCACGCGGCGCTCCCGAGATGGCCGTAGCCGCGCTTCTCGAGCTCGACGGCGAGGCTCTTGTCGCCGGACTGCACGATCTTGCCGTCGCCGAGCACGTGCACGCGGTCGGGCACGACGTAATCGAGGAGCCGCTGGTAATGCGTGATCAGCACGATCGCGCGCTGGGGATCGCGGAGGCGATTGACGCCGTTCGAGACCACGCGGAGCGCGTCGATGTCGAGGCCGCTGTCGGTCTCGTCGAGGATCGCGAGCTTGGGCTCCAGCATCGCCATCTGGAAGATCTCGTTCCGCTTCTTCTCGCCGCCGGAGAAGCCGACGTTGACCGCGCGCTGCAGCAGGTCCTCGCCGATGTCCAGGAGCTTGAGCTTCGCGCGCACGGCCTTGAGGAACTGGCCGGCGTCGAGCTCCTTCTCGCCGCGCTCGCGCCGCACGGCGTTCAAGGCCGCGCGGAGGAAGTACATGTTGTTCACGCCGGGAATCTCGACGGGGTACTGGAATGCCAAGAAAATCCCCGCGCGCGCCCGCTCGTCGGGCGCCATGCCCAGGAGGTCGCGGCCCTCGTAGAGCACCTGGCCCTCGGTCACCTCGTAGCCGGGCTTTCCCGCGAGCACGCCCGCGAGCGTGCTCTTGCCGGAGCCATTGGGCCCCATGATCGCGTGCACCTCGCCCGGCGCCACCTTGAGGTCGATCCCCTTGAGGATCTCTCTCCCGTCGCCTACGCGGGCATGCAAACTATTGATTTCCAAGAGATACATTGGGTTCGCTTCGCAGATTTCAGATTTCAGCCGACGCTGCCTTCGAGGCTCACGGCGAGGAGCTTCTGCGCCTCGACCGCGAACTCCATCGGCAGCTCCTTCAGCACTTCCTTGCAGAAGCCGTTGACGATCAGCGAGAGGGCGTCCTCCTGGGAGAGGCCGCGCTGCTGGCAATAGAAGAGCTGGTCCTCGCTGATCTTCGAGGTCGTGGCCTCGTGCTCGATGTGGGCGCTGGGATTGCGCACCTCGATGTAAGGGACGGTGTGCGCGCCGCACTTCTTGCCGATGAGGAGGCTGTCGCACTGCGTGTAGTTGCGCGCGTTTTGAGCCTTCGGCTGCACGCGCACGAGGCCGCGATAGGTGTTCTGCCCGCGGCCCGCGGAGATGCCCTTGGAGATGATCGTCGAGCTGGTGTCGCGCCCGAGATGGATCATCTTGGTGCCGGTATCCGCCTGCTGCAGGTTGTTGGTGATGGCGACTGAGTAGAACTCCCCCACGGACTCGTCGCCCTCGAGGACGCAGCTCGGATATTTCCAGGTGATGGCGGATCCCGTCTCGACCTGGGTCCAGGAGATCTTCGAGCGCCGCCCGCGACAGGCGCCGCGCTTGGTGACGAAGTTGTAGATGCCGCCGCGGCCCTCGGCGTCGCCGGGGTACCAGTTCTGCACCGTCGAGTACTTGATCTCCGCGCCCTCGAGTGCCACCAGCTCGACCACCGCCGCATGAAGCTGGTTCTCGTCGCGCTGCGGCGCGGTGCAGCCCTCGAGGTAGCTCACATAGGCGCCGACGTCAGCGACGATCAGCGTGCGCTCGAACTGTCCGCTCTTGGCGGCGTTGATGCGGAAGTACGTCGAGAGCTCCATCGGGCAGCGCACGCCCGGCGGGATGTAGGCGAAGGAGCCGTCGCTGAAGACCGCGGAGTTGAGCGCGGCGAAGAAATTGTCGCCCTGCGGCACGACCGTTCCGAGATACTTCCGCACGAGCTCGGGATGCTCGCGCACGGCCTCGCCGAAGGAGCAGAAGACGATGCCGAGCTCGGCGAGCGTCTCCTTGAAGGTGGTGGCGACGGAGATGCTGACGAAGACCGCGTCCACGGCGACGCCCGCGAGCGCCGCGCGCTCGTGGAGGGGGATGCCGAGCTTCTCGTAGGTCTTGAGCAGCTCCGGATCGACCTCGTCGATCGACTTCGGCCCCGCGGCCTTCTTGGGCGCGGAGTAGTAGGTCGCGGCCTGATAGTCGATGGGGGCGATGCGGAGCTTCGCCCAATCCGGCTGCTCCATCTGCTGCCAGTGGCGGAACGCCGCGAGCCGCCATTCGAGGAGCCATTCCGGCTCCTGCTTCTTGGCGGAGATGAAGCGCACGGTGTCCTCGTTGAGGCCCGGCGGCGCCTGGTCCTCCTCGATCTCCGTGACGAAGCCGTATTTGTAGCCCTCGCCCGTGACCGAGCGGACGGTGTCGAGGGCGTCGTGGGTGGAGGTCATGGCGCGGGCCGGTCTCCGGTTCGAGGCGAAAGCGGCGGCAGGAAGCGCAGGCGATCCGCGACCATGTCCGCGAGGGTCACCGCGGAGAGCGCGGTGCTGACGGCGCTGTTGATGCGCTGCCAATGCGGCCGCGTCGGACAGAAATGCGTGCGCTCGCAGTTCGCGGGATGCGCGGCCGTCGCGTGCGAGGTGCACTGGGTGATGCCGATGTCGCCATCGATCGCCGCTACCACCTCCGCGACCGAGACGGTCTCGGCCGGCCGCGCAAGACGGTAGCCGCCGGCAGCGCCGCGGGAGCCCGTGACGATGCCGGCATGGGCGAGATTCTTCAGCACCTTCGAAACCGTCGCTTGCGGGAGCTGGGTCGCCGCGGCGAGCGCCGCCGCCGTCGCCTGCCGCTGAGGGTCGGCGGCGAGCTCGGAGGCGACGATCACGCCATAATCCGCGAGCTTGCTGAGGATAATCATGGACTTCGATCCCAGGGACCAATTCGGACTAATTCGGTACACATTAGGTCGGGACCATAGCCGCGGGATCAAGCCCTGGCTAGAGAAATTTTCGCCGCGGGGTCAGTCCGATAACCCCTGTCGCGGCATGGACATGGCCACGCCTTTGCACCATCTTGCGACGCGTGCGCTTGAGCGGGAGGACGGCCATGGACTTCGAGTTCTCGGACAAGTCGAAGCGGATGCAGGCGGCGGTTAAGGCCTTCATCGCGGAGCACGTGGCCCCCCGCGACGAGGAATACACGCGCATCGTCGAGCACGAGCACGTCTTCCCGCCCCCGTTCATGGAGGATTTGAAGGCGAAGGCGCGGGCGCAGGGGCTCTGGAACCTGTTCCTCCCGGGCCTCAAGCCCGAGGAGCCGGGCACGCAGATGTCGAACCTCGACTACGCCCCCTGCGCGGAGATCATGGGCCGCCTCCACTGGTCGTCCGAGGTCTTCAACTGCAGCGCGCCCGATACCGGCAACATGGAGCTGCTGCACCTCGCGGCCTCACCCGCGCAGAAGAAGCAATGGCTCGTCCCGCTGCTCGAGGGGAAGATCCGCTCCTCCTTCGCGATGACCGAGCCCGAGGTCGCCTCCTCCGATGCCACCAACATCCGGACCTCGATCAAGCGCGACGGCGGCGATTGGGTCATCAACGGGCGGAAGTGGTTCATCACCAACGCCGCCGACCCCCGCTGCAAGATCTTCATCGTGATGGGCCAGACGAGCCCCGACCGGCCCGAGGCGCATCGCCGGCAGAGCATGGTGCTGGTCCCGAAGGCGACGCCCGGCGTCACCGTTGTGCGCAACCCCCCGGTGATGCACCATGAGGCGCCCGAGGGCCACTGCGAGATCCTCTTCGAGAACGTGCGCGTCCCCGCCGAGAACCTCCTCGGCGAGGAAGGCGGCGGCTTCGCGCTGGCGCAGGCGCGTCTCGGCCCCGGCCGCATCCACCACTGCATGCGCTCGATCGGCGCCGCGGAGGTGTCGCTGGAGCTGATGATCCAGCGCTCGCTGCAACGCAAGACCTTCGGCAAGCTCCTGCACGAGCACGGCGCCGTCCAGGACTGGATCGCGCTCTCGCGCATCGAGATCGAGCAGGCCCGCCTCCTGGTCCTCAAGGCCGCCTGGCTCATGGACAAGGCCGGCAACAAGGCCGCCCGCAAGGAGGTCGCGCTCATCAAGGTCGCCGTGCCGCGGATGCTCGTCACCATCGCCAACCGCGCCATGCAGACCTTCGGCGCCAAGGGCCTAACGCAAGACACCCCGCTCGCGGACATCTGGACCCAAGGCCGCATCCTCCAATTCGCCGACGGCCCCGACGAGGTCCACCTCCGCTCGATCGCGCGCCACGAGGTGAAGCTGATGCAGGAGCAGCTCACGCGGAACACGACGGCGAGCAAGAGTCCGGCGGTGAGTTGAGGCGTGGCGCCTAGTCGCCGCCAATGGGGAGGTCGCGAATCCGAATTCGTGTGTCCTCAATCACCGCGACACATCCTCGGGTTAAAGCCTCGGTCAAGGCCGAAAGATTGGCCAGCAGCAATTCCGCTTGACGATCGGGCCGACGATCACGCTGGCGCCTAAAGAGAATGACCGACGGCATGCGTTCCCGCCGGAGGGCGAGTATCGTCCCGAAGTCGGTATCTGCGGAGATGATCGTTCTGCCTTCTGTCGCGGCGCGTGAGAAAACGTCTCCATCAGCCGCAGCCTGCAAGCCATAGTCGCGGACGTGGACGGCGTCATGTCCGCTCTGTCGTAACTGCTCCGCGAGGGCCGGCGAAAGCGGATTGTCCACCAGAAATTTCACGGCACGGACAGAGGGAGCCCGCGCTCGCGCACGGCATCGGCGGCGAAGCGCAGCGCCTCGTGGATGTCATCGGCCTCGAGGTCTGGATAGGCCGCAAGGATTTGCGCCTCAGCCATGCCGTCTGCGACCATCCCAACGACGGTCGCCACGGGGATGCGCAGGCCGCGGATGCAGGGCAACCCACCTAGCTGATTAGGGTCGACGGTGATGCGTGTGAACCTCATGACCATCTCCGCTGGCGACCTCGCGGCGCGATAGCGCCTCCGAGATTGCGCCCGATCCAGGCGCGAAAAGGATACAACCGTGCGGGCGACTTGGCGAGCCGACGGCGCGGGAGCCGCCGGGGAGTTACCCCCGCTATCCCCGCATCGCACGATTCGATTCTCCGTGCAGCGACTCGGGCGTGGGTGGTATGGGTTGGCGACCATGGCTGAACAAGCTCGGTCGACCAACAACATCACCCCATTGCGCGAGGGCAGCGAGCCGCCCTATCGCACGCCGCCGCACAATACCGAGGCGGAGCAGGCGCTATTGGGCGCGATCCTCGTCAACAATCAGGCCTATAGCCGCGTCTCCGAGTTCCTGCTGCCGGAGCATTTCGCGGAGGGCGTGCACGGACGCATCTACGCCGCCATCGGCACGCTGATCGGCCGCGGCCAGATCGCCAACCCCGTCACGCTCAAGAACCTCTTCGACCAGGACGGGGCGCTGCAGGAGATCGGCGGCGCGCAGTACCTCGCGCGGCTCGCGGCCTCGGTCGTCACGATCATCAACGCCGAGGATTACGGGCGGCAGATCCACGATCTCTACCTGCGCCGCCAGCTCATCACCCTCGGCGAGGACGTCGTCAACGAGGCCTTCGCGCACGATCTCGAGCACGACGCGCGCCAGCAGATCGAGGCGGCGGAGCGGCGGCTCTTCGATCTCGCGACCGAGGGCCAGCACGAGCGCGGCTTCCGCAAGTTCGAGGACGCGCTCACCGAGGCGATCCTCCAGGCCGAGAACGCCTTCAAGCGCAGCGGCAAGACGACCGGCGTCGCCACGGGCTTCACGGATCTCGACAAGCTCCTGGGCGGCCTCCACCCCTCGGATCTGATCGTGCTGGCGGCACGGCCCTCCATGGGCAAGACCTCGCTCGCCACCAACATCGCCTTCCACGCCGCGCGGAACTACCAGCGCGGCGAGACCGCGGGCGGGCGCATCACCGCCGCCGACGGGGCGGTCGTGGGCTTCTTCTCGCTGGAGATGTCGAGCGAGCAGCTCGCGACCCGTATCCTCTCGGAAGAGTCCGGCGTCCCCTCCGACCGCATCCGCCGCGGCGACGTGAGCCACGGCGACTTCGAGCGCTTCGTGCAGACGAGCCAGCAGCTCGCGCGCATCCCGCTCTACATCGACGACACCCCCGCCCCGACCATCGCGGCCATTCGCACCCGCGCGCGGCGATTGCAGCGCCAGCGCGGCCTCGATCTCGTGATCGTCGACTATCTCCAGCTCCTGCGCGGCTCCGGCGAGGGGACCGCGGGCGAGAACCGCGTGCAGGAGATCTCCGAGATCACCCGCGGCCTGAAGGCGCTCGCGAAGGAGCTCAACCTCCCCGTCCTCGCGCTCTCGCAGCTCTCGCGCGCCGTCGAGAGCCGCGAGGACAAGCGTCCCATGCTCTCGGACCTCCGGGAATCCGGCTCGATCGAGCAGGACGCGGACGTCGTGATGTTCATCTACCGCGAGGAATACTATCTCTCGCGTGCGGAGCCGACGCAGCGCCCGGACGAGAGCGCCGAGAAGTTCAACGACCGCTACGACCGCTGGAGGATGCGGCTCGAGCAGGTGCACAACCTCGCGGACATCATCGTCGCGAAGCAGCGCCACGGCCCCATCGGCACCAAGACGCTCCGCTTCCTGGGCGACACCACGCGCTTCGACAATTACATGCCCGGCGACCACCTCCCGGAGGCGATCCCCTAGCGCCCTCAGCTCCTGCCGCCGTGGTCGAGGTAGCGGTGCGGGCCGAGGCGGCGGGCGAGAAGGTGCTGGCGGTAGCCGGGGATCGAGGCGGAGAAGCGCTCGGCCGTGGGCATGCCCTCCGGCGGGTGCGCATCGAGCATCGCTTCCGAGAGCACGCGGCCGTCGAGGCCCGCAGGCGCTTCGATGCCGAGGACGGATAGCACCGTCGGCAGCACATCGAGGATTCCCGCCGGGAGGGGCGAGCGGTAGCCGCGGCGGAAGGCGCGGCCGGAGATCGCGAGCAGGCTCGTGAGCTCCAGGCGATGCAATCCACCGTGAACGCCGCCGCCCTCGGGCATGGCGCTGTCGTGCCGCCCGCGGCCGAGAAGACCGTGGGCGTTGGCGCCGCTGTCGCTCGCGAGCGTGAAGACGATGTCCGCGGCACGCGCATGCGCGATGCCAAGGACGTCCTGGCTCAAGACGCCTGGCAATCCCTCGCCGCGCACGAAGAGGAGACCGCACCAGGGCTGCGCCTGCAGCCAGCGCGCGGCCCGCGCCACGGTCTCGGCATCGCGGTTGCGCACGTAGATGCCGCCGCCGGAATCGCCGACGACGGAGAGCTCCGCCTCCGGCCCCGGCATCTCCCCGACCGAGAAACCCGCCGCCGCCATCTGCGCGCCGATCCCGAGCCGCTCGCCATAGGTGCTGATCTGGCCGTGATCGGAGAGTGTGACGATCGTGAGCTCCGGCGCCGCATGGTCGCGGTAGTCGAGGAGCCGGCCGAATTGCGCATCCACCTCGCGCAAGGCCTCGATGCTCGCGGGCGAGCCGATCCCCCGGTGGTGAAAGGAGGTGTCGGGCTCGCAGTACCAGATGATCGCGGCGTCGGGATCGAACTCGGGCAGGACGTAATCGAGATAGGCGGTGGTGGCGTAGCGCAGGAATCCGAGATTGGGCACGGCCGCCGCCGGGAGCGGCCCCACGCGCTCGACGAGCGCCTCCGCCGCCGCGCGCGGCCGCGACGCCTCGAGCCCGTGCAGCGAGAGGCAGAGCTGGCCGTGCCGCTCGGCGGTCGAGTGCAGCAGGCGCGTGACGCCCGGGGTCCCCGTGCCGATCACCGCGAGCGACGCCCCGGCGCCGGCAAGGATTTCCCCGAGGCACGGTACCTCGAGCAGGGGCCGGTCGAGCGCGCGCTCAAGCGCCTCGAGGTCCTGCCATTTTCCGCTGACGCAGACGAGATTGGCCGCGGGATCGTAGAAGCGATTGGCGACGATGCCGTGGCGCCCCGGCAGCACGCCCGTCACCAGGCTCGTGCCGTTGACCCGCGTCTCCGTCGGGAAGACGGCGCGGCTTTCGGGGAACTGGGCGGCGGCTGCCCGGAAGCGGCAGAGGTTCGGCGTCAGCGCGGGCCGCACCATATCCGGCCGCAGCCCGTCGAAGACGACGATGAGAACCTTGCTCACCCCGCCCCCGGCCATGTCAATTTGCTGGCTTCCATCCCTCGATCCCAGGTGTTCGGGCGCAAGGACTATGCGATTCCGGGATGACAGAGCCGTGACGAGTTTGTGGACAAGTCCGGGGGGCCGCCGCTAGCTAGGGAGCCCGCCGGCTTCAGCCTCCGCTCTCGCCCATGTCCCACTCCGAGGTCCGCATCCGCCCCGCCCTCCCTGCGGAAAGCGCGGAGGTCGCGCGGATCATGCGCACGGCCTTCGCCGACCACCGCGGCCGCATCCGGCCGGAGTCGGCGGCGCTAAAGGAGACGGCCCAGTCCGTTGCGAGGCTGATCGCCGAAGGCCGCGTCTTCGTCGCGGACTGCGAGGGACGCCTTGCCGGCTGCGTCAGCGCCGCCCCGGAGGGCGAGCACGTCTATCTCGGCCGTCTCTCGGTCCTGCCGGAATTCCGCCGCCGGGGCATCGCAAACCGTCTGCTCGAGGCGGCGGAGGACTACGCCCGGGAGACCGGCCTCGGCGCCGTATTATTGAAAGTGCGGGTTGCCCTGCCGGAGAACCAGGCCTTCTTCCGCGCCCGCGGCTACCGGGAGATCGGGCGCGAGGCACATCCGGGCTTCGACCACCCGACCTCGATTCGCATGGAAAAGCGGCTCAGCGCTCGCTGATTGCGCGAAAACCCATTAGACTGCGGCATCTTACGTACACCATTCAGCGGTTCCCGTACCTTCCCGATGCCTTCCAAACGCCAGCCAAGCCGTCCCCAGGCCGCAAGCCGCCGCGGCCCCACGCCCCTCGACCGCGCGACGGGGGTGCTCGAGATCGACCTCGGCGCCATCGTCAAGAATTGGCACTCGCTCCAGGCCAAGGTCGGGAAGGCCGTGCAATGCACGGCGGTCGTCAAAGCCGACGCCTACGGGCTCGGCATGGTGCCGGTCGCGAAGGCGCTGGCTGCGGCGGGGTGCAAGACCTTCTTCGTCGCGTCGCTCGAGGAGGGAATGGCGCTCCGCCAGGCGCTCAAGACGCAGGAAATCGCGGTCCTCAACGGTCTCCTGCCGCATAGCGAGAAGGATTTCCTCTCGGCGCGGCTCATTCCCGTGCTGAACGATCTCGGCCAGATCGAAAATTGGCGGAAGCTGAGCTTGCCCCTCAAGACGCGTCCGCCGGCGATCCTCCATCTCGACACCGGTATGTCGCGGCTCGGCCTTTCGCCTGCGGAGATGGCGGTTCTCGCGGGCGCGCCCGACCGGCTCGCGGGGGTGGCGCTCCGCGCGGTCATCAGCCATCTCGCCTGCGCGGAGGAGCCGAAGCACCCGAAGAACGCGGAGCAGCGGCGCCTTTTCCTCGCGGCGCGGCGCAAGCTCCCGCCCGCGCCCGGAGGTCTCGCGAACTCCTCCGGCATCTTCCTCGGGCCGGATTTCCACTTCGATTTCGTGCGTCCGGGAGCCGCCCTCTACGGCCTCAATCCGCACTCGAGCGGCCCCAATCCGATGGCGCAAGTGGTTCGTCTCAAAGGGAAAATCCTGCAAGTCCGCGACGTTGACAGAGGTGGGACCGTTGGCTACGGTGCGACCCACCGCATGGAGCGCGGCGGTCGCGTCGCCACGGTTGCCGTGGGTTACGCCGATGGCTGGTTCCGCTCCGGAAGCCCCCGCACCACCGCCGGCATCGGGGGACGCCGGGTTCCCGTCGTGGGACGCATCTCGATGGATCTCATGACATTCGACGTGACGGGCATCGATCCGGCCTTACTCGAGCCCGGCAGCTTCGTCGATCTCATCGACGGCGAAAGCACTCCCGATGTCGTGGGCGAGCGCGCGGGCACCATCGGCTACGAGGTGCTGACCGCGCTCGGCCGCCGCTATCATCGCGTCTATTCCGGCGGCTGAGCGATGGAGCCGCTCCTGCGCTTTCTCGCATCGGTGGGCGCGGTCTCACTGCGCTTCCTCGCGGCGAGCGGCCGCATGGGGCTCTTCACGGTCGCGGCGGTGAGCCATTGCGTGCGGCCGCCGATCTATCTCAGGCTCATCCTGCGCCAGCTTGTGGACATCGGCTACTACTCGCTTCCCGTCGTGGGCCTGACCGCGCTCTTCACGGGGATGGTGCTCGCCCTCCAGACCTATACGGGCTTCAGCAGCTTCGCCGCCGAGAGCGCGGTGCCGACGGTGGTGCTGCTGTCGGTGACGCGCGAGCTCGGTCCCGTGATCGCGGGCCTCATGGTCGCGGGCCGGATCGGCGCGGCGATCGCGGCCGAGCTCGGCACCATGCGCGTCACCGACCAGATCGACGCGCTCACCACGCTCTCGACCAATCCCTTCAAGTATCTCGTCGTGCCGCGGGTGCTCGCGGGCACGATCGCGATGCCGCTGCTGGTGCTGGTCGCGGACATCATCGGCGTCTTCGGCGGCTTTCTCGTGGGCAACTACCGCCTGCGCTTCAATCCCGCGGCCTACATCCAGCGCACCGCCGACTACATCCAGAGCAACGACGTGGTCGCGGGCCTCGTGAAGGCCGGCGTCTTCGGCTTCGTGATCGCGCTCATGGGCTGCTATTTCGGCTACCACTCCCGGGGCGGCGCGCAGGGCGTCGGCGCAGCCACCACCTATGCCGTGGTCTCGGCCTCGATCATGATCCTGGTGCTGGACTACGCCCTCACCGCCCTGCTCTTCGTGGGCCGATGAGCCGCCCGCTCAAGATCGCCGTCCGCGGCCTCAAGAAGTCCTTCGGGCCCAAGGTGGTGCTCGACGGGATCGACCTCGACGTCGGCGTCGGCGAGAGCGTCGTGGTGATCGGCGGCTCCGGCAGCGGCAAATCCGTGCTCGCGAAATGCATCCTCGGCCTCATGCAGCCCGACGCGGGCTCGATCGAGATCGACGGCGAGGAGGTGACGAAGCTCTCGACGGGCGAGCGCGAGCGCGTCATGCGCAAGTTCGGCATGCTCTTCCAGAGCGCCGCCCTCTTCGACAGCCTCCCGGTCTGGGAGAACGTCGCCTTCGGCTTGATCCAGGGACACGGCGTCGGCCGCGCGGAGGCGAAGGAGACCGCGATCGAGAAGCTCGCCTCCGTGGGCCTCGGCCCCGACGTGGCGGAGCTCCGCCCCTCGGAGCTCTCGGGCGGCATGCAGAAGCGCGTGGCCCTCGCGCGCGCGATCTGCCACGAGCCCGAGATCATCATCTTCGACGAGCCCACCACCGGCCTCGATCCCATCATGGGCGACGTGATCAACGACCTGATCGTCGCCTGCGTGCAGAAGCTCGGCGCCACCGCCATGTCCATCACCCACGACATGGCGAGCGCGCGCAAGATCGCGAACCGCATCGCCATGATCTACAGGGGCCGCATCATCTGGTCCGGCGAGACCGCTGAGATCGACCGCTCCGGCAACGACTTCGTGGAGCAGTTCATCCACGGCCGCGCCGAAGGACCGATCAAGATGGAGGTGCGCGCGACGTGAGCGGAGCCTCGGTCTGAGATGGCACGCGCGCAGACCCGCTACGTCTGCCAGCAATGCGGCGCGTCATATCCCAAATGGGCGGGACGCTGCGAGGCTTGCGGCGGCTGGAACACTCTCGTCGAGGAGCAGGCGCGCGCGGCATCGCCGCGCGGTCTCGGCGCGGGCAAGGGGCGCAAGCTCGAGTTCTCGGGGCTTTCGGGCGGCGCCGAGAAGCTGAAGCGGCGCGTCTGCGGCATCGCCGAGTTCGACCGTGTCTGCGGCGGCGGGCTCGTCCCGGGCTCGGCGCTCCTCGTCGGCGGCGATCCCGGCATCGGCAAGTCGACGCTCCTGCTGCAGGCGGTGGCGGCGCTCGCGACGGCCGCGCCCGGCCGTCCCGCCGCAAGCTGCGTCTACATCTCCGGCGAGGAATCTCTCGACCAGGTACGCCTGCGCGCGGAGAGGCTCGGCGTCGCCGAGGCGCCGGTGCAACTCGCGGCCGCCACGAGCGTGCGCGACATCGCGGCCTCGCTCGACCGCCAGGACGCGCCCGACGTCGTCGTCATCGATTCGATCCAGACGCTCCACCTCGACAGCCTCGACAGCGCGCCCGGCACGGTGAGCCAGGTGCGCGCGGCGGCGCATGAGCTGATCCGGCTCGCGAAGGAGCGCGGCTTCTCGCTGCTGCTGGTGGGCCACGTCACGAAGGAGGGCATGATCGCGGGGCCGCGGGTCCTCGAGCACATGGTGGACACCGTCCTCTACTTCGAGGGCGATCGCGGGCACCAGTTCCGCATCCTCCGCGCGGTCAAGAACCGCTTCGGCCCCACCGACGAGATCGGCGTCTTCGAGATGACCGACCGCGGCCTCGCGGAGGTGCCGAACCCCTCCGCGCTCTTCCTGGCTGAGCGCCGCGGCGAGGTCGCGGGCTCCACCGTCTTCGCGGGGATGGAGGGGACGCGGCCGGTCCTGGTGGAGATCCAGGCGCTGGTGGCACCCTCGCCGCCGGGAACGCCGCGCCGTGCCGTTATCGGCTGGGACGGCAACCGCCTCGCGATGATCCTCGCCGTGCTCGACGCGCGCTGCGGCCTCGCGATCGGCGCCAACGACGTCTACCTCAACGTCGCGGGCGGCCTTCGCATCGCCGAGCCCGCGGCCGACCTCGCGGTGGCGGCGGCGCTGCTCTCGGCCGCGACCCAGCAGCCGGTCCCGGCGGATACCGTGGTCTTCGGCGAGATCGGCCTCTCCGGCGAGGTGCGGCCGGTGGCGCAGGCGGAGGCGCGGCTCAAGGAAGCGGGCAAGCTCGGCTTCGCCGGCGCGTGGATGCCGCGGCGCTCGGGCCAGGCGCGCAGCAGGACGCTCGACGGCGCGCCCGCCTCGATCCGGGAGATTGCGCATCTCGGCGATCTCCTCGCGCGCTTCGATGTGGTGCCGGGACGGCTTTCCTCTCGCCGCGCGGCGCCCCGGTGAGATCGGGGCCGCGGCTCCCTCCTCGTTTTGCTTGGGGTCCGCGCGTCCGGGATGAGACAATACCGGCATGAATCCGTTCGACATCATCGTCATCGTCGTCATCGTTCTCTCGGGCCTCTTCGCCTTCGCGCGCGGCATCGTGAAGGAGCTGCTCTCCGTGGGCGCGTGGGTCGCGGCGGGCGTGGCGGCACTCTACGGATTTCCCTACGCCGCGCCCTTCGCGGAGAAGTTCATTCCAAAAGGAATGTTCGCGAACCTCGCGGCGGGGATCGCGATCTTCGTGGTGGCGCTGATCCTGCTGTCGCTGCTGACCTCCGCCATCGCGCGCCGGGTGAAGGAGAGCTCGCTCGCCTCGGTCGATCATTCGCTGGGCCTGCTCTTCGGCCTCGTGCGCGGCGCGGTGATCGCGTGCGTGCTCTATTACGGCCTCACCCTCGCGCTCCCGGAGGCGAGCCGGCCCGACTGGATCAAGGAGGCCCGCAGCACGCGCTACCTCGCCGCGGGCGCCGACTTCCTGATCTCGCTGGTCCCGCCTTCGGTCCGGGGGCGCGTGGAGTCGACGGCGTCGGACGCGCGGCAGCGGGTGGACCAGGTTAACCAAGCCGAGAGCGCCCGCCGCGCGCTCGAGACCCCCGCGCAGCCGCCGCAAAAACCCGATTCCCAGAGCGACAAGGGCTATAGCCCCGACATGCGCAAGGGCTTGGACAAGGCCATCGAGCAGACAAATCAGCAATGACCGGCAACGCCGCTGGCACTGCCCCAAAATTGCGTGTAGAACCCTGCCGCGGGGCCTCGCGGAACCCCGGAGTCGCTACTATCTATCAGGGGCCTCCTGAAGCCTCGTGAGGGCGCGGCGATGCTGACCACCCAACCCTACGACGACGATCACCTGCGCGAGGAGTGCGGGGTCTTCGGGGTCTTCGGACATCCGGAGGCCGCGGCGCTGGCGGCGCTCGGCCTCCACGCGCTCCAGCACCGCGGCCAGGAAGCCGCGGGGGTCGTCGCCTTCGACGGCGAGCAGTTCCACGCTCATCGCGGCATGGGACACGTCGGCGACATCTTCAGCTCCAAGGAAGTGATGGCGCGGCTCGCGGGACATTCCGCGCTCGGCCACGTGCGCTATGCGACGACCGGCGAGGTCGCGATGCGGAACGTGCAGCCGCTCTTCGCGGATTTCGAGTTCGGGGGACTCGCGATCTGCCACAACGGCAATCTCACCAACTCCTATCATCTCCGCCGCCAGCTCGTGCGCCGCGGCAGCCTCTTCCAATCCACGAGCGACACCGAGGTGATCGTCCATCTGATCGCGACGAGCCTCAAGCACACGGTCGAGGACCGGATGGTCGAGGCGTTGCGCCAGGTCGAGGGCGCCTATTCGCTGGGTGCCCTCACGCAGGACGGACTCATCGGCGTACGCGATCCGCTGGGAGTTCGGCCGCTGGTGCTGGGCCAGCTCGGCGATGCCTGGATCGTCACCTCCGAAACCTGCGCCCTCGACATCATCGGCGCCGAGTTCGTGCGCGACATCGAGGCGGGCGAGCTCGTCACCATCGACGGGCTCGGCGTGCACAGCGCGCGCCCCTTCCCCAAGGCCAAGAAGCGCTTCTGCATCTTCGAGTACATCTACTTCGCGCGTCCCGACAGCATCGTCGAGGGGAGCAGCGTCTACGAGGCGCGGAAGCGCATCGGCGCCGAGCTCGCGCGCGAGAGCGGCGTCGATGCGGACATGGTGATCCCCGTGCCGGATTCCGGCGTCCCCGCGGCGATCGGCTACGCGCAGGAATCGGGCCTCCCCTTCGAGCTCGGCATCATCCGCAACCACTACGTCGGCCGCACCTTCATCGAGCCCACGGACCAGATCCGGCATCTCGGCGTGAAGCTCAAGCACAACGCGAACCGCGCGAAATTGAAGGGGAAGCGCGTGGTGCTCGTGGACGATTCGATCGTGCGCGGCACGACCTCGACCAAGATCGTGGAGATGGTGCGGAACGCGGGTGCCCGCGAGGTGCACATGCGCATCTCGAGCCCGCCCACCACCAACTCGTGCTTCTACGGCATCGCCACGCCCGAGCGCGAGCAGCTCCTGGCCTCGCACTACGACGTCAAGGAAATGGGTAAGTTCATCGGCGCCGACAGCCTCGCTTTCGTCTCGATCGACGGGCTCTATCGCGCCATGGGCGAGGCTGGGCGCGATCCCGCGGCGCCCAAATACTGCGACGCCTGCTTCACCGGCGACTACCCGATCCCGCTCACGGATCACGAAGCCGGCAAGGTCTCGATCCAGCTCTCGCTGCTCGCGGAGACCGCCTGAGCCCATGACGTCCGGGAAGGGGCAGCGGCTCCAGGGCCGCATCGCCCTCGTCACCGGCGCCTCCCGCGGCCTCGGCGCGGCCGTCGCCAAGCGCTTTGCCGCCGAGGGCGCCCATCTCATCCTGGTCGCGCGCACGCAGGGCGGGCTCGAGGAGCTCGACGACGAGATCCGCAGCGCGGGCGGGTTGCCGCCGACGCTGCTGCCGCTCGATCTCCGCGAGTTCGACAAGATCGACCAGATGGGCGCGGCGATCCATCGGCGTTTCGGCCGCCTCGACGTGCTCGTGGCGAACGCCGCCGTGCTCGGCACCCTCTCGCCGCTCGGCCACGTCGAGCCCAAGACCTGGGACGAGGTGATCGCGACGAACCTCACCGCCAATTGGCGCCTCATCCGCTCGCTCGACCCGCTGCTGCGGAAATCTGACTCGGGCCGGGCGATTTTCGTTACTTGCAGCGCCGCGCGCGACCTCGCGCCCTATTGGGGCGCCTATGCCGCGAGCAAGGCCGCTCTCGAGGCGATGGTGCGGATTTATGCTGCGGAGCTCGGCATCGCCAAGGCGAAGGCGAACCTCGTCGACCCCGGCATCCTCGCGACCAAGCTCCGCGCCAAAGGCTTCCCCGCCGAAGACAAGTCGAAGCTGCGGCAGCCGGAGGAGGCGACGGAGCCGTTCGTGGCGCTGGCGGAAGCGGGATCGCAGGCGAATGGAGAGCTCATCGCCGCCGGAGCGGCCTGACGAAGCGGATCATCATCCATCATGATCAGGACGATATCGTCTGCGCAGACCTACTTCGTGAAATTCATTTTCCCGGCGCTGTGGATTGCGGGCTTTGGTGCTGGCGTCGCAAGCGTTTGGCTCCTGCCGGCGCCGCCGCAAATGAGGGCGATCTTTTCCTTGGTCTGGCTGATCGGCGGCGCCATCATCTGGCGGACCTCCGCACCGCTCAAGAAGGTACAGCTCGAAGGCGATGCGCTGATCGTCTCGAATTACCTCAGAGAAACTCGCGTCCCGCTCTCCGAAATCCAGGAGGTGACGGAGAACCGCTGGATCAACATCCGGCCCGTGACCATCCGCTTTCGGAGCGATACGGAATTCGGAGCGAGCATCACCTTCATGCCGAAGGTGCGCCCATTCCTCTTCTTGCGCTCGCATCCGATCGTAGCGGAACTGCGGGAATTGGCTCATGCCGCCACGACCCGCGGGATCGCCGGTACCGGCAGCCCGAGCAAGCCGCGAAAACCGGCCCCGTGACGGCGACTCACGTGCTGGAGAAGCGAATCGCGATCCCGCTCCATATCGGGACCGTCGTGGTCGTGACAGGCACTGCGCTCGTCTACGCAGGCAGGCCGCGTCGCCGAGAATTGCGCTGCGGCGCCACGCTCACGCGGCAACGCCGCGCCCGGTGAGGGTGGCGCCGGGGATACGCTGACAGCGGTTACTTCTCCGCGTAGGGATTCTCCCCCTTCCGCAGCATCATCCGGATCGGCACGCCCGGGAGGTCGAAGTCCTCGCGCATGAGGTGGACGAGATAGCTCCGGTAAGAGTCCGGGAGGTCGCCGGGCTTCGAGGTGAAGAGCGCGAAGGTCGGAGGCCGGATGTTCGCTTGGGTCATGTAGCGGATGCGGAGCCGGCGGCCGCTCACCAGCGGCGGCGGATGGCGCGCGAGCGCCGCCTCAAGCCAGCGATTGAGCGCGGGCGTGGGAATGCGGCGGTTCCACGTCGCATGCGCCTGCAGCACCGCCGGCATCAGCTTCTCGACGCCGCGTCCGGTGCGCGCGGAGAGCGTCACCACCGGAAGCCCCGCGAGCTGCGGCAGCGAGGTCTGGAGCCGGTCGTGCAGGCGTCCCAGCGCCTTCTGCTTCTCCTCGACGAGGTCCCATTTGTTGACCGCGAGGACGAGCGCGCGCCCCTCCTCCTCGACGAGCCGGGCGATGGTGAGGTCCTGGCGCTCCAGCATCTGCTCGGCGTCGAGCACCAGCACCACCACCTCGGCGAAGCAGATGGCGCGGAGCGTGTCCGCGACCGAGAGCTTCTCGAGCTTTGCCTCGACCTTGGGCCGCTTGCGGAGCCCCGCCGTGTCGATGAGGCGGATCGCGCGCTCCCGCCAGCGCCAATCGATCGCGATGGCGTCGCGGGTGATACCGGCCTCCGGCCCCGTGAGCAGGCGCTCCTCGCCGATGAGCCGGTTGACCAGCGTCGATTTCCCGACATTGGGCCGTCCCACCACCGCGAGCTGCAATGGCTTCTCGGCCTCGACGGCCTCCTCCGCCGCGGGAGCAGCCTTCGCTTCGATGAGCGGCCTCAGCGCCTCGTAGAGATCGGCCATGCCCTCGCCGTGCTCGGCGGAGATGGCGATGGGGTCGCCGAGGCCGAGGGCGTAGGCCTCGTGGACGCCCGCGCTCGCGGCGGCGCTCTCGGTCTTGTTGGCGACGAGGACCGTGGGAATGCCGCGCCGGCGCAGCCGGTCCGCGAAATGGCGGTCGACGGGCGTCACGCCCGCGCGGGCATCGATCAGGAACAGGACCGCATCGGCTTGGTCGAGCGCGCGCTCGGTCTGCGCGCTCATGCGCGCGGCGAGGCTCTCGCGCCCGGCCTCCTCGAGGCCCGCGGTGTCGAGGACGCGGAATTCGAGATCGCCGATCCGCGTCTCGCCCGCGCGCCAGTCGCGCGTCACGCCGGGCGTGTCGTCGACGAGCGCCAAGCGCCGCCCCACGAGGCGGTTGAACAGGGTCGATTTGCCGACATTGGGCCGGCCGACGATCGCGACGGTAGCGGTCATGCAGTCTTCGCGCCCCGCGGGCGCCCCCCGCCTATTGATAGGCGATGAGATCGGCGTCCTGGGTCAGAACGTAGAGGATCTTGTTCGCGAGCACCGGTGCGACGTAGCTGCCGTCGGGAAACTCGATGCGTCCGAGCGGCTTCCCCGTATAGGGCGAGACCGCGATCGCCGAGCCGTCGGAGCCCACCACGATCAGGCGGTCGCCCGCCAGCACGGGCCCCGACCAGTCGAGCTGTCCCTTTTTCTTCTTCTGATCCTCGTAGCGCGGCAGGTCCAGCACCCACTTGATCCGGCCTTCCTTGCGCGTCAGGCAGATCAAGGCGCTGTCGTTGGTGAGGACGTAGAGGTAATCGCCGGCGACCCAGGGGCTGTAGGAGCCGCCGAGGTCCTGCTCCCAGATGCGGTCGCCGGTGCGCAGGTCGATTGCGACCATGCGGCCGCTGTGGCTGATCGCGAAGACCATGCCGCGATCGATGATCGGCCGCCCGCGGATGTCCGCGAGCGAGGTCAGGGGATCGAGATTGCGCGAGCTCGCGAGATTGTCGGTCCAGAGCGGACGCCCGTTCTCCGCGCGAAGCGCGAAGACCTCGCCGGAGGAATATGCCACGACGACGATGTCGCCCTCGACGGCGGGGCTGGCACCTCCGAGGAGGCCCGCGGTCTCCGGCAGGCCCTCGTGGGTCCAGAGCACGCGGCCATCGTCGGCGGCGAGCACCTCGAGCTGGTTCTCGACGGTGACGACATAGACGCGCCCATCCGCGACCGTCGGCGGCGAGTGCAGGGGCGAAGGCAGGGTTTTGCGCCAGATCTGCTTGCCGGTCGCGGCGTCGAGCGCCAGCACCTCGGCGTAGCCGGTGGAGACGTAGACGCGGCCGCCGAGCGCCGCGACGCCGCCGCCGAAGGCCGTGTAGTCCGCCTTCTCGGGCTGCGGGTCGAAGCTCCAGAGATGGCGGCCCGTGGCGGCGTCGTAGGCGCTCACCACGCACTCCGCGTCCATCGCGAAGATGCGATTGTTGTCGATCACGGGCGGGGCCATGACCTGGCCCGTGCGCGAGCTGCCCTCGCCGACGCTCGCGCGCCAGAGGCGCTGCACGTTGTCGCCGAGCGCCAGATGCTGCATGGCGTGGCTCGGATAGCCGCCGGCCTCCGGCCAGGCCGGATTGACCGAGGGCCTCGGCAGGCGCACCTCCGCCTGCTGCACGGAGGGATCGGGCTCGAGTTGGCGCTCGAGGTTGAGGATCGAGACGCGCTTGCCCGGAAGCGGCGTCTTGGTCTCGCCGCCGAAGAGGTCGTCGGTCGCGCTGTTGAAAAGGTCGCAGCCCGTGAGCGCGAGCAAGGAAAGCACCGCGAGCGTGCCGAGAAGCCGCCTCATCGCCTTGCGCTCCCGATCACGACGCGAGCGCCGCCGCGACTTCCGCCGCGCGCGCGCGCAGGCTCGAGGGCGCAGAAAGGTCGTCGGCGAGCCGCTGATAGTCGCTCCGCGCGGCCGCGCGGTCGCCCGCCTTCAAATGCGCGATCGCCGTCACCTCGATCGCGGAGAGATGCCAGGGATTGGCGGCATCGGTGAGCGGCGCCATGCGGTCGATGACCGCCTGCGGCGTCTCGACCTCGAGGGCCTGGAGGCCCCAGAGCATCGTGGCGAGCCCGCGATAGACCTCGTCGACCCCGGGATCCTTGGCGAGCGCGTCATAGGCCGCCACCGCCCCCGCGGCATCCCCTGCCTTGGCCTTGAGCGCCGCCGCCTCGAAGCGCGCGAGCATCGCCCGTCCCGCATGCGCCCGTGACGCGAGCGCGGTCATGGCCTCCACCGCCTCGGGGCTCTTGCCGTCGCGCGCGAGATCGAGCGCGGCGGCATAACGCGTCTCCTCGGCCTGGCGCGCCTGCTCGTCGTGGTAGCGCCACCAGGAGTAGCCGCCGCTCGCCGCGACGATCACGACCCCGAGCGCGACGACCAGGCCCCGGTACTTCTTCCAGAGCTTGAGCGCGGCGTCGCGCCGCAAATCCTCGTCGACTTCCTGAAAAATATCGCTCACGAACCGGCTCCGGCACCCTAAAACGGGCGCTACCATAGCGGCTCGCTCCCGGCGAGGCAAACCCGGCCGGCGACACTGGACGAGGCCGCCGAAATCGGGAAGACTGGCGCCATGAGCGTCGAAGAGACAGTTTCATAAGGCGGGGGCGGCCGGTGGCGACGCTTCTCCGCTTATACGACTACCGGCGCAAAGCCAGGCCCGTCTTCTTCACCCGCATCGAGCTGAACCAGCTTCTGTCGATCTACAGCCGCCGGGTCATGCGGGGCGAATGGCGCGACTACGCCATCGACCAGCAGGAGAATACGGTGCGCTTCTCCATCTTCCGCCACACCCACGAGCGGCCGCTCTATGCCGTCGTGAAATTCACGCCCGGCACCGGCCGCCACGGCGACTACGCCGTGCTGAGCGGACCCCAGCGCCTCGCGACGGGCGGCAGCCTCGGCGAGGTCCTGCAGGCGCTCCAGCGCCACCTCCCGGCCGTCGAGCCCGTCGACATCGAGAAGTATCGCTAGCTCAGCCCTGCTCCGCCTCGGGGTATTTGAGCCGGAGCTGCCGGATCACATCCTTGGCGACGAGATCGTTGGGGCCGGGATTGCGCAGGAGCTGGACGTCGATGCTGGCGCGCCCCTGCAGGCGGTTGTAGGGGGCCTCGGGAAAGGTCTGGGGCGCGGTGGTGCCAACGCTGGGCGGCCGCACCATGCCTCCGGCGCCGACGTTTCCGCCATAGGGCTGATAGAACTGGGTGTCGTAGTAGACGGGCTGCGTCGATTGATCGACGCTGCTGCGCTGGTCGGTGATGCGGAACCCCGCGAAGCCCGCGCCGTCCGCGATGAGCGCCGCGCGCCAGGTCGCGAGATCGAGGGCCTGGCTGCGCGCGGCCTCGATGTCGCGGTCGCGCGCGGCGGGCGCGCTCGAGCTGAGCTTGGAGGGCCCCAAATAACTGACGGTGTAGCGGTCGGCGCCGAGCGATTGCTCGGAATAGCCGTAGCTGCGCGCCTGCTCGACCGGCGACAGCAGCGGATAACGCGTCCCGCCGCCGCAGCCCGCGAGCGCAAGCGCCGCCAGCAGCATTGCGATCGATCCCAAAGTGCGTAAAGACCCGCGCATGACGAACTCCAATCCTCCAAGGTTCATGTCTTTATCGATATGAGCGGCTGAGCGCGCTGTCGCTAGCCCCGGCGCGCCGTGTCGACCACGGCCTCGATGCCGAGACCCATGGCGAGGAGCCGCCGGTCCTCGCCGTGCCGCGCCACCGCCATCAATCCCACGGGCCCCTCGCCGGGACGCTCGATCGGGAGCGTGAGGGCGCAGCGGTCGAGGAAGTTGAAGAGCGCGGTGTTGCGGAGGATCTTGCCGTTGAGGCGCCAGAAGTCCTCGTCCCTGGCGAAGGCCGCGATGGGCGGGGCGATCAGCGGCAGCGTCGGCATCACCAGCACGTCCACTTCGGCGCTCGCGCGGTCGACGCGGCAAATCAAATCGGCGCGCTGCTCGAGGAGGCGAACGTAGTCGATTGCGGTCATCTCGCGCCCGCGCTCGATCCTCACGCGCACGCGGGGGTCGTAGTCGCGCCCGCGGCGCTGCAGGAGCCCTTCGTGCCAGGCGAGCGCCTCGCAGGGCGAGAAGCCGCCCTTGGCATTGATCCCCGCGTAGTCGGCGAGCTCGCGCAGCGGCAGCTCGACGATGCGGACGCCCGCGCGCGAGAGCGCGGAGATCGCGCGCTCGAAGGCCGCCGCCACCGGCGCCTCGAGATCGTCGAGGACGACGGTCTGGGGAATGCCGAGCCGGAGCGCGCCGGCGGAGATCGCGGCCGGCACCGTCGGCGCCTCGCCCGCCATCACCGCGTCCGTGAGCGCGCAGCAGGCGACGGAGGCGCCGATGGGGCCGATCGAATCGAGGGTGGTCGAGAGCGGCGTCGCGCCCTCGCGCGGCACGCGATATTGTGTCGGCTTCAATCCCGCAAGACCGCAGAAGGCCGCGGGAATGCGGACGGAGCCGCCGGTGTCGGTGCCGATCGCGACTGCGGCCATGCCGTCGGCAACCGAGATCGGCGCCCCCGAGGAGGAGCCGCCGGGAATGCGCGAGCGGTCCCAGGGATTGCCGGGCGTACCGTAATGCGGATTGATCCCGACGCCGGAGAAGGCGAATTCTGTCATGTTGGTGCGGCCCATGAGCACCGCCCCCGCGGCGCGCAGCCGCGCGACGATGGGCGCATCCGCCTTGGCGGGCGGCGCGTCGTCGAGCGCCTTGGAGCCCGCGCGCGTCTGCTCGCCCGCGACGTCGAAGAGGTCCTTGATCGAGACGGGAATGCCCGCGAGCGGCGAGGCGACGTAGCCCGCCGCGCGGAGCTTGTCCTGCGCCTCGGCCGCGGCGCGGGCGCTCTCGGCGTAGACCTTGACGAAGGCGCGCTTGCCCTCGCCCGCGGGATCGGCGATGCGCTCGAGTGCCGCCTCGACGAGGGCGCGGCTCGTGGTGCGTCCCGCCGCGAGATCGGCGGCGAGCCGTTGCAGGGTGCGTCTCGGTGCAGTCGCGCTCATG
>DATKNV010000222.1:0-24521 GCA_035541215.1 Allostellaceae bacterium
GAGCTCGGTCTCGTGATCGGTCATGCCCGCGACGGGCTCGTCCAGGAGCAGCAGGCGCTGGTCCTGCACCAGGAGCATGCCGATCTCGAGCCATTGCTTCTGCCCGTGGCTGAGCGCGCCCGCGAGCGTCGCCTCGCGCCCGGAAAGGCCGATCACGCGAAGCGTCTCGGCGATGGCGTCGCGCTGCTCGACCGTGAGCCGCGCGACCAGCGTGCGCAAGGTTCCGCGGGGGCATTTCTGCGCGAGCTCGAGGTTCTCGAAGACGGTCAGGTTCTCGAACACCGTGGGCTTCTGGAACTTGCGGCCGATGCCGAGATTGGCAATGGCGGTCTCGTCGAGCCGCGTGAGATCGACCCCGCCGTCGAAGAAGACCTGACCCGAGTCCGGCCGCGTCTTGCCGGTGATCACGTCCATCATCGTGGTCTTGCCGGCCCCGTTCGGGCCGATCACGCTGCGGACCTCGCCGCGCTCGACGACGAAGGAGAGCCCGTTCAAGGCCCTGAAGCCGTCGAAGCTCACGGTGACGCCGTCGAGATAGAGGAGCGGCGGCGGCGTCGCTTGCGCGGCTGCGGGGTCGTTCATCGCATCGACTCCTGTGCCGTCGCCGACGCGACGGGCCGCCGCCGGAAGCTCAGCTTTTGGAGCGAGCCCACGAGCCCCTTGGGAAAGACCAGCGTCACCAGGATGAAGAGCGCGCCGAGGACGAAGAGCCAGGTCTCCGCGAAGGAGCCCGTGAGCCAGGTCTTGAGGAGATTGACGGCGATCGCGCCCACCAGCGCGCCCGCGAGCGTGCCGCGGCCGCCGACCGCGACCCAGATCGCGACCTCGATCGAGTTCGCGGGCGAGAATTCGCTGGGATTGATGATGCCCACCTGCGGCACGTAGAGCGCGCCCGCGATCCCCGCGAGGACGGCGGAGACGGTGAAGACGAAGAGCTTCGCGTGCGCGGTGGAATAGCCGAGGAAGCGTACGCGGGCCTCGGCATCGCGGAGCGCCAGGAGGACGCGGCCGAGCTTCGATGCCACGATCGCGCGGCAGACGAGATAGCCCGCGCCCAGCGCAATGAGCGAGGCGATGTAGAGCGCGCGCCGCGTCGCCGGCGCCTGGATCTCGAAGCCCAGCACGTCCTTGAAGTCGGTGAGGCCGTTGTTGCCGCCGAAGCCCATGTCGTTGCGGAAGAAGGCGAGAAGCAGCGCGTAGGTGAGCGCCTGCGTGATGATCGAGAAATAGACGCCGGTGATGCGCGAGCGGAAAGCGAACCAGCCGAAGACGAAGGCGAGGAGCCCCGGCACCAGCAGCACCATCGGTGCCGCGACGGAGAAACGATCGAAGCCCCACCAATACCAGGGCAGCTCCTTCCAGTTCAGGAACACCATGAAGTCCGGCAGGATCGGATTGGCATAGACGCCGCGCGTCCCGATTTGGCGCATGAGGTACATCCCCATGGCATAGCCGCCGAGCGCGAAGAAGGCGCCTTGGCCGAGGCTCAAGATGCCCGCATAGCCCCAGATGAGATCGAGGCTGAGCGCCAGGAGGGCGAAGCAGGCGTATTTGCCGAAGAGCGGCACGAGGTAGTCGGGGATACGCAGGATCGAGCTCGGTGCCGGCAGGTAATTGAGGAGCGGCAACGCGACCCCCAGCACGAGCGCGGTGCCCAGGAAGAACGTCCAGCCGCGGCGGTCGAAGAGGAACGCCGGCGAGCCCGTCATGTCTCGGCGGCCCGGCCCTTGAGGGCGAAGAGGCCTCGCGGGCGCTTCTGGATGAAGAGGATGATCGCGAGCAGCACCACGATCTTGCCGAGGACGGCGCCCGCTACGGGCTCGAGGAGCTTGTTCACGATGCCGAGGCTCATGGCGCCCGCGAGCGTCCCCAGGAGGTTTCCGACGCCGCCGAAGACCACCACGAGGAAGCTGTCGACGATGTAGAGAGTGCCGAGGTTGGGGCTGACGTTGCCGATCTGGCTCAGCGCCACCCCGGCCATCCCCGCGATCCCCGAGCCGAGGCCGAAGGTGAGCGCGTCGATGCGCGCGGTCGGGATGCCCATCACCGCGGCCATGTCGCGGTTCTGCGTCACCGCGCGCATGTGGAGGCCGAAGGAGGTTCGCCGCAGCACCAGCACCAGCGCGATCATGACGACCGCGCAGAAGCCGAGAATCACGAGGCGGTTCCAGGTGACGGTCGCGCCGCCCAGGACCTCGAATCCGCCGGTCATCCAGCTCGGATTCGACACCTCCTTGTTGGGGGCGCCGAAGACCGTGCGCACGAGCTGCTGCAGGATGAGGCTCACGCCCCAGGTCGCGAGCAGCGTCTCGAGCGGACGGCCGTAGAGGAAGCGGATCACGCTGCGCTCGAGCACGATCCCCGCGGCGCCCGCGACCAGAAAGGCCGCGGGGACGGAGACCGCGAGATAGAGGTCGAGCCATTGCGGCGGCAGCGTCGCGCGGAAGATCTGCTGCACGACGTAGGTCGTATAGGCGCCGAGCATGATCATCTCGCCATGCGCCATGTTGATGACGCCCATCACGCCGAAGGTGATCGCAAGCCCGATCGCCGCCAGCAGCAGGACGCTCCCGAGGCTCAGGCCCTGGAAGAGGTTCTCGGCGAAGCCGATCCACCTAAGCCGGCTCTCGAGGCTGCGCTGGGCCGCCGTCAGCGCCTGCCGCACCTCCGGGTCGAGGTCGCCGCTGTTCGCGAGCTGGCCCAGCAGCGAGCGGATCTCGGGGTCGTCGGAGCGCGAGAGCGCGCCGATCGCGGCGATGCGCTGCTCCTTCGTGCCGCTCATGAGGCGCGCGGCGGAGAGCGCCAGCGTCATCGCCTGCCGCACCTCCGGGTCCTGCTCCTTCGCGAGCGCGCGCTCGAGGCCCGCGGTGGAATCCGGCGTCAGATGCTTGAGCGCGTCGCGCGCGGCATTGAGGCGCTCGCCGCGGTCGGCGCTGACGAGCATCAGCCGGCTGAGCGCCCCTGCGATCGCGCCGCGCAGGCGGTTGTTGACGCGCACCTTGGAGATCGCGTCCTCCTGCGCCTCGCCGAGGTCGCTGCCGTCGGCGGCGTCGGCGATCTTGTAGCCGCTGCCCGACGGCTCCGCGATGACGACGCGGTTCTCGGACGTGGTGTAGAGGAGGCCATCGTTGAGGGCCTTGAGGGCGCGGATCGCCCGGCCGTCGCCGAGCTCGCCCAAGGCCGCCGCCGCTTCCTCCTTCTCGCCGAAGCTGTCGGAGCCGAGCTTGGCGATCAGGTCCTGGTAGCCGTCGGCGCGGGCGACGGAAGTCGCCGCCAGCAAGGCGAGCACGACGATGAGGAGACGGCCTAGGCGGCGCATGGCGCGATCCCCGCGATGTTCCCGTGACGGATCGGCGCGGTCCCGGCTCTTACAAGAGCCGGGGCCGGCCGCGGCTTCACGCTAGTTCATGAGCTCCCTGAACTTGGGGGCGGTGCAGTTGCCGCAGACCCACGGAAAGGTCCAATCCGCGATCTTGCCCTTGTCCTCCGGGAGGTAGGGGCTCCAGGCATCGGCCTTGATCACGCTCTTGGTCTGCCAGACGATCTCGAACTGGCCATTGGGCTGGATCTCGCCGATCATCACGGGCTTCGAGAGGTGATGGTTGGTGTTCATCACGGCCGTGAAGCCGCTCGGCGCCTTCACCTTCTGCCCGTACATCGCCTGACGCACCGCGTCGACGTCGGTGGTGCCGGCTTGCGTGACCGCCTGCGTCCACATCTTGAAGCCGATGTATGTGGCCTCCATGGGGTCGTTGGTCACGCGCTTCTCGCTCTTGATGAAGGCGTGCCACTCCTTGATGAAGGCGTCGTTGGTGGGGTTCTTCACGGACTCGAAGTAGTTCCAGGCCGCGAGATGGCCCACGAGGTTCTTGGTGTCGATGCCCGAGAGCTCCTCCTCGCCGACGGAGAAGGCGACCACGGGAATCTCCGAGGCCTTGATGCCGGCGTTGGCGAGCTCCTTATAGAAGGGCACGTTGGCGTCGCCGTTGATGGTGGAGACGACGGCCGTCTTCTTGCCCGCCGAGGCGAATTTCTTGATCGCCGCCACCTCGGTCTGCCAGTCCGAGAATCCGAAGGGCGTGTAGTTGATCATGATGTCCTCGGCCGCCACCCCCTTCGACTTCAGGAAGGCCTCGAGGATCTTGTTGGTGGTGCGGGGATAGACGTAGTCGGTGCCCTCGAGCACCCAGCGCTTCACCTCGCCGCCGTCCTTGCTCATGAGATATTCGACGGCGGGTATCGCCTGCTGATTGGGCGCGGCGCCGGTATAGAAGACGTTGCGCGAGCTCTCCTCGCCTTCGTACTGCACGGGATAGAAGAGGAGCCCGTTGAGCTCCTCGAAGACCGGCAGCACCGACTTGCGCGAGACCGAGGTCCAGCAGCCGAAGACGACCGCCACCTTGTCCTTTTGGATGAGCTCGCGCGCCTTCTCCGCGAAGAGCGGCCAGTTCGACGCGGGGTCGACGACCACCGCCTCGACCTTCTTGCCGAGGAGCCCGCCCTTCTTGTTGATGTCGTCGACCATCATCAGGACGGTGTCCTTGAGCGTGGTCTCGCTGATCGCCATCGTGCCCGAGAGCGAATGCAGCACGCCTATCTTGATCGTGTCGTCGGCCGCTCGCGCGGGCGAACCCCAGCCCGGGAGCATCAGCGCGCCGGCGAGCGCCAGCGCCGCTGCGGTTTTTCCTGCTCTCATCTCTGACCTCCTCTGATCTCCGCCGCTCGTGTTGGTCCCCCAGGGCGAAGACGCAATTTCCGGGCCAGCCGTCTCCGCGCGAGACGAGGCAATGCTTTACGAGGCATGCAATCTCCGTCGTCTGAACTCGGCATCGCCGAGCGCCCGCGCGCGTGCCGTGCCGCTGTCCAGATTCTGAACAGGCTGCCGAATTGTTGGACGCCGCCGCCTCGAGATGCTCCGATTGCCGGCAGAATCGGATTAGAATGCACGCCAGCGAGTCACTGCCGCGAGACTACGGTCGCGAGATTCAAGGGGCGGGCGAGTGCGGGAGAAGGAGCTACGTCTGGCGCTGGTGTGCTTCGGCGGCGTCTCGCTCGCCATCTACATGCACGGCATCAGCAAGGAGATATTGAAGCTCGTGCGCGCCTCGAGCGCGCTCCACTCCATCGTCGACCGCGGCGCCCGCGCCGAGGCCTCCTTCCTCGACAAGGTCGATCCCGCCGATCCCGAATACGACACTGAGACCGTCTATTTCGATCTGCTGCGCGAGATCGGACGCAAGGTCGATCTCCGCGTCGTCGTCGACATTGTCGCGGGCGCCTCGGCGGGCGGCATCAACGGCACCATGCTCGCGCGCGCCATCAGCCACGATTTGTCCTTCAACGCGCTCCGCGACCTCTGGCTCGAGAATGCCGACGTGACGGGACTGCTCGCTCCCGAGGCCCGGGCGCACTGGTGGAGCAAATGGTACATGCGCCTCTTCCTCTGGGGCGCCATGGCCGCGGGGATGATGCAGCGGATCGAGGATAAGGAGGCCCGGCGCAAGCTCTCCTTCTTCGTGCGCTCGCGCTGGTTCAAGGCGCCCTTCGACGGCTCGCGCATGGCCGGGCTCATGTACGACGCGGTCCTCAGCATGGGGAGTCCGCGCAACTCCCGGGCCTCGCTGCTGCCCTCGGGCCAGCATCTCGATCTCTTCGTGACCGTCACCGACCACTACGGCTATCAGCAGCTCATCCAGATCCACGACCCTCCGCTCATTCACGAGCGCGAGCACCGGCATCTCCTGCGCTTTGCCTACCGGCGCTGGCCGAGCGGAGAGATCGAGAGCGACTTCGACCTCGTGAACGCCCCCGCGCTCGCTTTCGCGGCGCGCGCGACGTCCTCCTTCCCCGGCGTCTTCCCCGCCGCGCGCGTCCTCGAGATGGACGAGCTCGTGGCGCGCAGAGGCTCCACCTGGCCGCGCCGCGAGAGCTTCATCGCGCGCAATTTCGACCGCTATCTCCGCGCCAACATCGAGCCCGCGGAAGCGGCCTTCGTCGACGGCAGCGTGCTCAACAACAAGCCCTTCCGCGAGGCGATCCAGGCGATCGCGGGCCGCCCCGCCTATCGCCAGGTCGACCGCCGCCTCGTCTACATCGAGCCCGATCCCGCACGCGCGGCGGCGCCGCTGCATCACAAGCCGCCGGGCTTCTTCTCGATGCTCAAGGGCGCGCTCTCGGACATCCCGCGGAACGAGCCCATCGCCGACGAGCTCGTCTACGTCAACGGCTTCAACGAGCGCGTCCGCCGCCAGAAGTCCATCGTCGAGGCGGCGCGGCCGGAGATCACCACCGTCGTCGCCGACGCGATCGGCGCGCGGCTCGACGGGCTGCTTTCCGTGCACGAGATCCGCCACTGGCGCGAGGCGATGAACGCGCGAGCCGCCAGCGACGCGGGCTTCGCCTATGAGGGCTATGTGCGCCTCAAGCTCGCCTCGGTGCGGGCCTTCATCGCGCAGTCCATCATGGCGCTCCGCGGCGTCCACGTGGGCTCGCCGTTCGCGCGCGCGATCGCGGAGATCCTCGAGGCCTGGGCGGTCGAGGCCGGCTGCGTCTACCGCCGCAACGGCGGCCCCGCCGAAGCCGGCGCGCAGCCGCCATGGCTTGCGCTGCTCCTCGCCTTCGACGTCGCTTTCCGCAAGCGGCGGCTCCATTTCCTGATCCAGGGCCAGAACCGGCTTTATCGCCTGCTCGACCACGAGGAGTACGCGGGCTTGAGCCCCGCTGTGGTCGACCGCCTCAAGCGCGACTTCTATCACTGCCTCGGCGAGCTCCGGAAGCGCGAGCAGCCGGAATTCTTCAAGCCCTCGACGCGGGACCTCGCGCACGAGATTTTCGCGACCGGGCCCACCGCGGCCGAGGCGCGGGACATCGAGGCCTATGCGCGGGAATTCGCGCGCAAGCACGGCCCCGCGATCCGCATGCTCGTGGACCGCCTCGCGGAGGAGATCGATCTCGATGCCAGCACCGACGACGTCGACCGCCTGCTTGCGGAGATGGCGTCCGATGCCTGGCCGAACACCGCCCGCCGGGAGGTCATGGTCAATTACCTGGGCTTCCCGTTCTGGGACATCCTGACCTTCTCGGTGACATCCTGGCGCGAGGCCGGCGAGTTCGACGAGGTGCTCGTCGACCGCATCAGCCCCGCGGACGTGCGCACGCTCCGCGACTTCGGCACCGCCGACGGGCTCAAGGGCACGGGGATGGGGCATTTCGCGGCCTTCTTCTCGCGCGCCTACCGCGAGAACGACTACCTCATCGGCCGGCTCCACGGCGTCGACCGCGTCATCGACATCGTCTGCGACGCCGCGGGCGCCGGTGCCACTCGCCGCATCGACGTTCTCGCCCTCAAGCGGCGCGCCTTCGAGATCATCCTCGACGCCGAGGAGAAAGCCCTGCCCCAGAGCGCCGAGCTCATCGCCCGGCTCCGCCGCTCGATTGCGGCAATGGGGGCGGGGGGTGGCGGAAATTAGGGATTGAGCTAGGTCAAGGCCGAGGGGGTGCGGTCGCGCTAGGTAACCCGCACCCGGTGCGACGGAGTCCGCCCATGAGGAAGATGTCGGAGCTGGTCCGCAATCAGAACCCGCTAATGCTGCCGCCGACGGCGACGGCGAAGGAGGCCTGCCGGTCCATGCGGGACCGGCGGGTAGGCGCCGTGCTCGTGGTCGAGGCGGACGGGAAGCTCGTCGGCGTCTTCACCGGGCGCGACGCCGTCTGCCGCGTGCTCGCGGAGGGCAAGGACCCCGCGGCGACGCGGCTCGCCGAGGTGATGACGCCAAAGCCCGCCACGATCGCGCCGCGATCGACGGCGATCGACGCGCTGCGGCTGATGGCGGATCGGGGCTTCCGGCACCTCCCGGTGGTCGATGCCGGCAAGGTATTGGGCATGGTCTCCAAGGGCGATTTCCGCGGTCTCGAGCAGGACCGGCTCGACGAGGAGGCCGAGCTCTGGGAGCGCATCTAGCGGGCTTGCCTCGCGGCGGGATCGTCTGCAATCCTCGGCGGCATGAGTCTCTACTACGTGCAGAAGCTGCTCTATCAGCTCAATCGCGATCCCGAGATACGCAAGCGCTTCGCGGCCGATCCTGAAGGCGTGCTCGCGGGCTACGAGCTCACTGCGGAGGAGCTAGGCGCGATCCGCAGGCCGGACATCGGCCTCCTCTACGTGCTCGGCGTCAACGGGCAGATCCTCATGCACTACGCGGCGATGTGCGGCTTCGAGTGGAGCGCCTATCTCGAGGCGATGCGCGAGGGCGTCCGCCGCCACGGCCCCGTGCGCGCGGGGCTCTACAAGCTCGTGGAGGATTGAGCGATGGCGCTGGTCTTCGCGGGCGTCTGCAGCCACGCGCCCGGCATCACGAACCGGCCCGAGCGCGCCGATCCGCAAAAGCGCGAGCGCTTCTTCGCGGCATTCGAGCGCCTGCGCCTTGCGATCGAGGCCGCAAAACCCGACGCGCTCGTGATCGTCGCGGCCGAGCATTTCGCCAATTTCTTCATGAACAACATGCCGGCCTTCGCGATGGGGATGGCCGAGCATTACGACGGGCCCATCGAGGACGAGAAGTGGCTGGGCATCCCGCACGCGCGCGTCCCCGGCAACCGCGACCTCTCGCTCAGGCTCATCTCGCGCGTGATGCAGGAGGTCGACGTCGCCTACGCCGAGGAGTGGAAGCTCGATCACGGCATCATGGTGCCGCTCCGCTTCCTGACGCCGCGCTGGGATCTCCCGATCGTGCCCGCGAACATCAATTGCCAGGGCCCGCCGCTGACGCCGCTCCACCGCGCCTATGCCTTCGGCCGCGCGCTGCGCCAAGCCTGCGACGCGGCGCCGGAGCGGCTGACGCTTCTCGGCACGGGCGGCATCTCGCACTGGCCGGCGACGCCCAACTCCGGCAAGATCAACGAGGCCTGGGACCGCGAGTTCCTCGCGCGCTGGACCGAGAACCGCCGTGACGCGCTCCTCTCCTACACGGACGCCGATACCTACCGCGACGGCGGGCAGGGCGGCTTCGAGATCCGCACCTTCATCGCCGTCGCCGGCGCGGCCGAGGGCTCGGCCGGCGAGATCTGGTGCTACGAGCCGATCCCCGCCTTCGCGGTCGGCTGCACCGTAGGGGCGATGAAGCTGGCCTGAGGGCTTTCCCTCACGCGCTGCGCGCGGGAAATCCTCGGCGTGTGTCATTTTCACTGCCCGGACCGGGCGCAAATCCGCCGACGCGTGAGCGGCTCAGTCCCGATACGGACGGGCACGGACAGCGAAATCGCGTTCGTAGAAAAATCGCGCATTAAATGCTACAAATTGGGTTGCAGTGGCAGCTTGGCTCTTGGCCGAGGTCCCGCGGGGAATGCCCATGGCAAAGACAAACTCCGAACGGAATCCGAAGCTAGGAACGGGACGCCGGATTCCGGCCGTGCGACCTGCGGTAGGCAGGGAAACGCTCGTCGAGAAGCTCGGTCCACTGAGCGAACTCGCGGGAACATGGCAGGGGACCGGCTTTAATCTCATAGCCCGACCGGATTTTGAGGGCAAAGGGGCTCTCTTTCTGGAGCTCAATCAGACGATCGAAGTACTCAAATTCGAGCCGATCGGATCTCCGATTCCGAATCGCGGGTCTGCCCAGCGGGATATTGAGCTGTTTGGCTTGACCTATCTCCAGACGGTGATCGATTCCGTCACCGGCGGCGCTCTTCACATTGAGCCGGGCGTCTGGATAACGCAGCCAAGAACAACCGCCCCGCCGGAGACACCGCCAGCAGGATCGTCCATCGTTGCGCGCTTGGCGACCGTTCCGCACGGCAGCGCGGTGTTGGCCGAGGGCTTGGCGTCGTCGATGGTGATAACCGGTGGGACCTTCAGGATTCCGCCGGTAAATACCGCTCCGTTTCCGGCAGGAACTGCTATGCCGCCCGGTGGCACGCAGGGCGCGTTTCCACCGTACGACCTCGAGGACACCTCTCCTGCCGCCGTGAATTTCAGGACTCCCTTCGGCAACACTCCTGCGATCCCGCTGCCCGCGACAATCGATTCCATCGGGATGCAGGACGTGATCAACGATCCGACGAGGCTCCTGCAACAGGCGATCCGCGGCCATTTCATCGAGAAAGTGATCAGGTTGCAAATCGCAACCACGCCGGAACTAGTTCCCTACAGCGGAGGCGGGATCGAAAACATCCCCTTCCTGGCCGCCAACGCAGATGCCGCCTTGATGTTCGCGACGTTTTGGATCGAGAGAATTCGGCATCCCGCAAGACCGATCATGCAGCTTCAATATGTCCAGACCGTCATTCTCAACTTTCCGATTCTTGATACGACCAAGAACTTCGGCTGGCCGCACGTATCGGTCGCTACGCTCCAAAAGACGTTTGGGTGAATTCGACCTCGGACGGACTCGCGAGGTCGGCAAGCGCAACGGCTAGGCAAGATCATTCGAACAGCCTGAAGCAATGAATAGGCGACCCTGCGGAGCATCCCGCGCTTGGCGACAGCCCAGCGCACCGACTCGGAAACACAAGGAGGATCACAGCCATGGCCAAAGCCCCAGCAAAGCGCAAGCCTGCACGCCCAGCGGGAGGTGCAGCGCCAGTGAACGGGAATGGAAACGGATACGAGTATTCGCCCCTCGAGGATTTGATCCGCAAGCTGAATCCGTACTCCTATGAGATGGACATCTACACCGGCAATCCCGACCCCAGTACGATTCCAAACGACTATGCGCAAGTCGATCTCGAGGTGGATGCCAAGTATCCCAGTGAATGGCAGTTCAAGGGCGCATCGCAACGCGTCAACGTGGCAGTCCGGATCAAATACCGGTATCCGTACAAGGACAAGGATGGGAACTTCGTCTGCTGGATCGACGATTATCTGCTGATCGGCTACGAGGGATCCGGCGGTCCATAAGCGCATCGGCGGGTCGCCGCAAAGGCTCCGAGCCGTTCCTCGCTCCTACTCCGGCAAAGTGGGGGCGAGGAAATTTTTGCGACACGCCGGCTCCAGGCCGGGCCTTCCTGTGGAACCTATGAAAACCCGGCCCGAGCCAATCCCATGAGGATGCGCTGGAGTGCTTCCTGGTCCACGTAATAGCGCTCGAGGTAGGCTTCGGTCGCGGCGAGGTTCGCATCTCTCCGGCGCAGCATCGGCAAGAGTTCCTTGGCCTCCTCAGCCCGGTCCAACTGGCCGAGGCTAGCGATCACGTACATCAGGGGCGCGACGAAGTCCGGCTTCAACGCATTGCCCCGTCTTCCAGCTTCGATGGCCTCCTCGTAGCGCCCCGCGAGGTAATAGCTGCCTGCAAGAGCCACCATCCAAATGAATTGACGCGGGTCATTCGGACTGAGTCGAAGCGCAGTCAGAACCGACTGCGTCGCCTTCTCGGGTTGATTCACGTAATTCCGCAGGTTGCCGAGGTTAGCCCATGCGACCGCGTGGCTCGGGTGGAGGCCGATCACCGTCTCCATCTCATGGATGGCCAGCGGAATGTTTCCGGTATGAAAGTAGCTCAGCGCCAGTGCATACCGTGCGTGCGGAGAGCTCGGCTCGAGCGATACCGCCCGCCGAGCGAGTGCGAGCGCCTCCTCCAAAAGCGGACGAGTTGATTTCTCCCAGCCATGCAGCATGCGATGCACGAGCGTGACCGCGAGCGCAGCGGTTGCTTCCACGTAGTCCGGGGCGATCTCGAGCGACTTTCTAAAGAAATCTTCGGCGCTCGCACTGTCTTTCTCGGTGTAACGATAGTGGTGCCACAGCCCGCGCTGCAGAAAATCGTACGCGCTGATGTGCCCTGCGGACCGGACTGCACGATGCGTCTCCACGCGCACAAGCTCGGGTTCCAGCGCGCCCAATATGCTGTCACGGATCTCGTCTTGCAGAGTGAATATGTCCGTCAGATCCCGATCATAGCGCTCGGCGTAGAGACAGTGGTTGGTCTCGACGTCGATCAGCTCCGCCGTAATTCGTACGCGGGACGCTTGACGCCGAACGGTCCCTTCCAAGACGTATTGTGCGCCGACTTCGCGGCCGACCGTCCTGACATCGAGTGTCCGGCCCTTGTAAGTGAACATCGTGTTACGCGCGATGACCGGATAGCTGCGCCAACTTGCCAACGCCGTGATGATGTCCTCCGTTAGGCCGTCGACAAAGTACTCATGGTCCGGGTCGCCACTCAGATTTGCAAACGGCAGCACGGCAATCGCCGGACGCCCCTCAAATCCCGCCAGCGTATTGGCAGTGGTCCGCGGCAATGAGGAGGCAAAATCGACCGATGAGACTCGCAACGCGCGGACGGGCCGCGCGATGTTCTTGAGCTGCTGAAGGCCCATGTCGATGAATCGGGCGCCCAACTTGTCGCCCACTTGATCCGCCACCAATCCCGACACGCATATTCCGCCGACTTCCGCGAGCGCTTCCAATCGAACCGCAATGTTCACGCCGTCTCCGTAGATTTCGGGGGGCTCCACTATGACGTCGCCGAGATTTATGCCGATGCGGAATCGTATGCGTCGCTCCGAGGGTTGATCGTTCTCGCTCGCCTGGGTCGCGTTCTGAATCGCAATGGCGCAGCGCGTTGCATCGAGCACGCTCGCGAACTCCGCGAGCACGCCGTCTCCGGTTGCCTTGAAAACACGACCGTGATGCTCGGATATTGCTGGAGTCACCGCATCGCGGATGGCCGCGGTGACACGCGTGTGAGTGCCTTCTTCATCGCTGTGCATCAATCGGCTGTATCCTGCGACGTCGAGCGCAAGAACTGCCGCGAGTCGGCGCTTCACGGATGCATTCGCCATTCAACGCGCTTCCCTGCGGCAGCCCATCCCGAGCCGCCTTGCACCATTGGGCAGCCGCGCTCGAACTGTGCCCGGGCTCTCGGCGCATGGCAACAGCGTTCGCGACAAAACACCCGTGGCATGTGCGGCATGCTGAGCACGGAAGCGCGAATTTATCGAGACAGACCAAACGATTACATTCATGCCGATCTTGGCGCGCGAATTGCCCGCCCGATTCCATCGCCGCCGGAGAGCCGAGGAAGCTCGCGCTTACCGCCTCAGCGCGAAAGCTTCTCGCCATCCTCAGCGCCATCATCGGGGACCGACCGGCGTAGCACCCCGCTTGAATTCCAAGACGGTCGCTCATCCTCCCGCCCTCTGCGCGGGCCCCACGCTATCCCACCTTCGGCGGGAGAGCGGTTATGCGCCGTAGACCGCCGCGGGCGAGGGGCGGTTCGAGATTTCCGAGATCGTCACGATCTCCGCAGGGAGCAGCCGCGGCGCCACCTCGCCCTTGCGCCAGATGTAGTAAGTGTTCTGGGGGTTGCCGTTGACGGCGACGACCTTGTGGTTGCCCTTGGTGTCGATCGCGTGGATGGTGACGCGATTGATGAGGCCGCCCTTCAGTGCGCGCATGTCCTCGACCGCCTCGCGCACCGCGGCGTCGACGCTCATGCCCATCTTCATGTAGAGCACGGCGGCGCGCGCGGTGCCCGCGCGGATCGTCATCTCGCCGGCGCCGGTGCAGGCGCAGGCGCCGTAGCGCGTGTCCGCGTACATGCCGGCGCCGATCACCGGCGAATCCCCGAGCCGGCCCGGATATTTCCAGCCCCAGCCGGAGGTGCTGACGCCGCCGCAGATCTGGCCGCTCGCGTCCTGCGCGATGAAGGTCGTGGTGTCGCGGCCGCGCTCGGGATCGACCGCGTGCTTGCAGAGCTCGATCAAGGGCACGTCGGGCCAGCGCTTCTGATCCGCCTCCGGCACCTCGGCCTTGAACCAGTTGCGCCAGACGCGCGCGGAATCCGCGATCAGGTTCTCGCCGGGCTCGGCGCCGATCTCGCGCGCGAAGCGCTCGGCGCCCGCGCCGACGAGGAAGACGTGCGGCAGGCGCCGCATCACCGCGCGCGCGATCGAGATCGGATGGAGATAGCCCCTGACCGCGCCGACCGCGCCGGTGCGCAGCGTCGTCCCGTCCATCACGGCGGCGTCGAGCTCGACCTCGCCCAGGAGATTGGGCCAGCCGCCGCGGCCCACGGTGCGGATGGTCTCGTCGGCCTCGACGAGGCGAATGCCCGCCTCGATCGCATCGAGCGCCGGCCGGCCTTCCGCCAGAAGCCGCGCGGTCTCGGGGACGCCCGGCGTGCCTTCGTTGTTAGTGACGACGATCATCAGGGATGCCTCCGGCGGGAATTGTCAGGTTCGGGCAGGCTGATAAGATCACGCTAGCAGTGAGAAAACGCGGAGTCATCGGCCATCTGGCTCCGCCGCAAGCATGGGAGGATTGCGGATGAATCGCATGGACGGGAAGGTCGCGCTCCTTTCGGGCGCGGCGCGCGGCATCGGCGCCGAGACGGCGCGGCTGATGGCGAAGGCGGGCGCCAGGCTCGCGATCGGCGACGTCCTCGACGAGCGCGGGCGCGAGACCGTGCGCCGTCTCGAAGCCGCGGGCGCGCAGGCGATCTACGTCCATCTCGACGTCACCAGCGAGGAGGATTGGAATTCAGCGGTCGCCAAGACGGCCGAGCGCTTCGGCGGGCTCGACGTGCTCGTCAACAATGCCGGCGTCTTCCTGGGGAAGGGACTCGAGGAGGCGAGCGTGGCGGAATGGCACCGCCTCTGCGCCGTCAACCTCACGGGCGTGGTGCTCGGCACGAAGCTCGCGCTTCCGGCGCTCCGCGAGCGCGCGAAGACGAGCAAGCACGGCAGCGCCATCGTGAACCTCTCCTCGATCGCGGGCATGGTGGGCTCGCAGATGGACCCGCTCTATTCCATGACCAAGGGCGGCGTCACCACATTCACCAAGGCGACCGCGCTCGAATTCGCGCGCAAGGGGTATCGCATCCGCGTCAACTCCATTCATCCCGGTGTGATCGACACCGACATGGGGATGCAGACGCTGGTGACGCGCGCGCGCAATCTCGGCACCAACGATCTCGATGCCGCGCGCAAGCAGACGCTCGCCGCGCATCCGATCGGCCGCCTCGGCACGGCCGAGGACATCGCGCGCGGCATCGTCTTCCTGGCCTCCGACGATTCCGGCTTCATGACCGGGAGCGGCTTGGTGGTGGATGGCGGCTATACCGCGCAGTGAGCTGAGAGCGAGCGGAGGTTTCTATGCGTGCAGTGGTGTTCAAGGGCGAGCGTGAGCTGGAGCTGATGCAGTTTCCCGATCCCGTGCCCGGGCCTGGCGAGGCGGTGCTGGAGATCAAGGCCTCCGGCATGTGCGGCAGCGATCTCAAGGTCTACCGCGCGGCGCGCGGCGCCTCCGCGGCGCTCGGCCTCGGCGGCACCAGCGGGCCCGTGATCGCGGGACACGAGCCCTGCGGCGTCGTCGCGGCGGTCGGGCCCGGCGTCGATCCCGGCCTCGCAAAAGCAGGCGCGCGCGTGATGGTGCATCACTACAAGGGCTGCGGAGTCTGCGAGCACTGCCGCGTCGGCTGGTCGCAGCTCTGCCCGGAGGGAATCGTCGTCTACGGCGTCACCGGCCACGGCGCGCACGCGCCCTTGATGAAGGTGCCCGCGAGCACGCTGGTGCCGCTGCCGGACGCCTTGTCCTTCGAGACCGGCGCCGCGATCTCCTGCGGCACGGGCACCGCCTATGGCGCGCTCCGGCGCATGAACATCTCCGGCCGCGATACGATCGCGGTGATCGGGCAGGGGCCGGTCGGGCTCTCCGCGACGCAGCTCGCGGCCGCGATGGGCGCCCGAGTCATCGCCGTCGATCCGAGCCCCGAGCGGCTCCTGCGCGCGCGCGAATTCGGCGCGGAGGCGGCGCTCGACCCGCGCGCCTACGATCCCGCGGGCGCGATCAAGGATCTGACGCATGGTCGCGGCGCCGATCTCACCCTCGACACCTCCGGCACGCCCGCGGGCCGCATCGCCGCGATCCGGAGCGCGCGCACCTGGGGCACGGTCTGCTTCGTCGGCGAGGGGGACAACGTCACGATCGACGTGAGCCCGGACATGCTGAGGAAGCAGCTCACCATCATCGGTTCCTGGACCTTCTCGGTGACGGGACAGGCGGATTGCGCGCGCTTCGTCGAGGAGCGCGGCATCGCTGTCGATCGCCTCTTCACCCATCGCTGGAAGCTCGAGCAGGCGGCTGAGGCCTATCGCGTCTTCGACGCGCAGACCGCCGGCAAGGGCGTCTTCCTGATGTGAGTTGAGCGCCCCATGCGCCTCGCCGATCTCCCGACGCCCTGCCTCATCCTCGACCGCGACAAGCTCGAGCGCAATCTCGCGATCATGTCCGCGGCGGTGCGGCGGAACGGCGTCGCGCTGCGCCCGCACATGAAGACCGCGAAGAGCGCGGAGGTCGCGCGGCTCGCGACATCGGGCGAGGCCGGCGGCATCGCGGTCTCGACGCTCGCGGAGGCCGAGTATTTCGCGGCCGCGGGCTTCCGCGACATCCTCTACGCCGTCGCCATGGTGCCCGCGAAGCTCGACCGCGCGGCGGCGCTCCGGAGCTCCGGGATCGACCTCAAGCTCGTCACCGACGATCCCGAGACCGCCGCCGCCGTCGCCGCGCATGCGCGCGCGACGGGGAGCGATCACCGCGTCCTCGTCGAGGTCGATTGCGGCGAGCACCGCAGCGGCATGGACGTCGCGAGCGAAGCGCTCCTCGCGGTCGGCCGTGCGCTCGGGCGGCACTGCTCGGGCGTCATGACCCATGCCGGTCATTCCTACGATTGCCGCAGCCTCGCGGAGATCGAGGAGGTCGCGGAGACCGAGCGCGCGACGGCGGTTGCCGCGGCGGAGCGTTTGCGCTCGATCGGACTCGCGACGCCCATCGTCTCCGTGGGCTCGACGCCGACCGCGCTCCACGCGCGGAGCCTCGCGGGCGTCACGGAGACGCGGCCCGGCGTCTACATGTTCCAGGATCTCTTTCAGACGCAGATCGGCTCCGGCACGCCCGAGAGCATGGCGGTGACGGTGCTCGCGAGCGTGATCGGGCGGAGAGCGGCGGAGAACCGCTTCCTCATCGACGCCGGCGGCATGGCGCTCTCCAAGGACCGCAGCACCGCCTCGGCGCCGCGCGACTGGGGCTTCGGCCTCGTCCTCGACATCCGCGGCGAGCGCGGCTTCGGCGACGCCATGGTCGAGCGCGCGAACCAGGAGCACGGCATCGTCGGCGCGCCGGCGCCGCTCCCCTTCGAGCGGCTCGCGGTCGGCATGCGCGTGCGCGTCGCGCCCAATCACGTCTGCATGACGGCGGCGCAATACGACCGCTATCATGTGATCGCCGGCGGCGACTCCGTTGTCGCCGTCTGGGAGCGGGTCAACGGCTGGTGAGATCGCGAGCGGAAATGAGCGGCTTGGCGCATCTCGCGGACATGCTGGACATCCATGCGCAGAGGTCTCCGGACAGGATCGGCGCGCGCGATCTCGAGCGCGCCTTGACCTTCCGGCAGTGGAACGAGCGCTCCCGGCGGCTCGCCAATGCCTTGCTGGGGATGGGCCTCGCGAAGGGCGACCGCTTCTGCGTCCTCGCCTACAATTGCGTCGAATGGGCGGAGATCTATGCGGCGGCGGCGCTCGCCGGTCTCGTCGCGGTTCCCATCAACTTCCGCCTCGTCGGCCCCGAGATCGAATACGTGATCCGCGATTGCGAGGCGCGGGCCCTCATCGTGCAGGACGCGCTCCTCGAGGCCGTCGAGGCCCTGGAGGAGACGCTCCCGATCCCGCGTGAGAACGTCATCGTCTTCGGCGGCCAGCGAGAGCGAGCGGGATTCCGCTCCTACGAGGCGCTGATCGCGCGCGCGAGCGACGCGCGCCCGGCGATCGCGGTCGCCGCCGCGGATCCCTGGACCCTCATGTACACCTCGGGCACCACCGGCCGGCCCAAGGGGGCGATCCGCAGCCACCGCGGCGGCGCCATGCTGTCGCTGGTATCGGAAGCGGAGATGTCGCTGGCGCCGCGCGACACGGCGCTGCTGGCGATGCCGATGTGCCACGCGAACTCGCTCTACTTCTTCGGCGCCTTCGCCTATTGCGGCGCCGCCTGCTTCGTCTACAGCCGCAGGAGCTTCGACCCCGAGCATTTCCTGCGCACGCTCGCGGAGGGCGCCGCCACCTTCACGTCTCTGGTGCCGACGCATTACATCATGATGCTGGATTTGCCGCGGGCGGTGCGCGAGCGCTGCAACGTCGATGCCGTCACCAAGCTCATGATCTCCTCCGCGCCCGCGCGCCGCGAGACCAAGCTCGCGATCATGGAGTATTTCAGGAAATCCGGCCTCTTCGAGTTCTACGGCTCGACCGAGGCGGGCTGGGTCACGATGCTGCACCCCCACGAGCAGCTCTCGAAGCTGGGCTCGGTCGGGCGCGAATGCGTGGGCTCGCGGCGGATCCGCCTTCTCGATTCGGAGGGCAACGACGTTCCCGAGGGCGAGGCGGGCGAGCTTTACTCCTGCAACGACTACACCTTCGACGGCTATTGGAAGCAGCCGGAGAAGACGAGAGAGGCGTTCCGCGGCGACTATTGTAGCGTGGGCGATCTCGCGCGCCGAGACGAGGAGGGCTACATCTACCTCGTCGACCGCAAGAGCAACATGATCATCTCCGGCGGCGAGAACGTCTATCCGTCGGAGGTGGAGGCCGTGATCGGCGCGCATCCCAGGGTGAAGGACGTGGCCGTGATCGGCGTCCCCGACGCCAAATGGGGCGAGCGCGTCCACGCCGTGATCGTCGCCAAGGAGGGCGAGACGCCGGCGCCGGAGGAGATACTCGAATGGTGCCGGAGCCGCATGGCCGGCCACAAGCGGCCGCGCTCGGTCTCCTTCATCGCGGAGGAGCAGATGCCGCGGACCGCCACCGGCAAGATCCTGCATCGCGCATTGCGCCAGAGGCTCGAGCGCGGCGACGACGGAGGAAAGCGATGACTTCAGCAACGGGCAAGCCGCTCGATCTCAACGCCGACGAGCTATCCTGCGCGGCCTGGATCGCGAAGTTCCTGAAAGCGCGCGGCATCGACCGCATCTTCGGCCTGCAGGGCGGCCACATCCAGCCGATCTGGGACCGCGTCGCGCGGCAGGGCATCCGCATCGTCGACGTCCGCGACGAGGGCTCGGCGGTGCACATGGCGCATGCGCATGCCGAGCTCATGGGCGGGTTCGGCGTGGCGATGGTGACGGCGGGACCGGGCGTCACCAACACCGTCACCGCCGTCGCCAACGCCTCGCTCGCGCGCGCGCCGGTCCTGGTGATCGGCGGCTGTACCTCGCGCCCGCAGGCGAACATGGGGCCGCTCCAGGACATCCCGCACGTCGATATCGTGAGGCCCGTCACCCGCACCGCGCGCACGGCGCGCGTTCCCGAGCAGGTCTTGCGCGAGCTCGACGAGGCGGTCGCGCGCGCGATGGGCGACGCCGGCGAGCCCGGGCCCGTCTATATCGAGATCCCCACGGACGTGCTGCGCACGCGGGTCCCGCCGCAGCTCGTGCTCCCGGACTGGATGGCGGCGAAGCCGCCGCGCGTCCTGCCGCCGGACTCCGCGGGGATCGCGGAGGCGGTCGAGGCGTTCTGGTCGGCGAAGCGGCCGCTCGTCATCACCGGGCGCGGCGCGCGCGGCTCGGGGCCCGAGCTGGTGCGCTTCCTCGACGCCACGGGCGCGCTCTATCTCGACACGCAGGAGAGCCGCGGCCTGGTGCCGGCGGATCACCCCTCGAATGCCGCCGCCGTCCGCGCCGCCGCGATGACCGAGGCGGATGTGGTGCTGCTGATCGGGCGGAAGCTCGATTACCAGGTCGGCTACGGCTCGCCGGCGGTATTCCCGAGCGCGTGCTTCATCCGCCTCGCGGATACGCCCGGCGAGCTCATCGACAACCGCCGGGGACAGCCGGAGCTGCTGGCCTCGCCGCATCTGGCGCTCAGGGCCATGCTCGAGGCCGCCGGCAATCGCGAGCGCGGACTCGATACGCTCTGGGCGGAGGGAATGCGCCGCCGGCACCGCGAGCGCATCGCCGCAAGCGCCAAGACAAAGGACCGGCCGACGACGGGCTCCGACGGCAAGATCCATCCCCGCGTCATCTTCGATGCGATCGCGGAGATCGCCGACCCCGATTACATCGCCGTCGCCGACGGCGGCGACCTCCTGAGCTTCGCCCGCACGGGGCTTGCTGCGAGCACCTACATGGATGCCGGCGCATTCGGCTGTCTCGGCGTGGGCGTGCCCTTTGCGATCGCCGCCGCGCTCGCGCTGCCGGATCGCCAGGTGATCTCCGTCAACGGCGACGGCGCTTTCGGGATCAGCGCCATGGAGATCGACACCGCCGTCCGGCACGGCGCCAAAGCCGTCTTCATCGTCTCCAACAACGCCGCCTGGAACATCGAGCGTCTCGATCAGGAGATGAACTACGGCGGCCGCGTCGTGGGCACGACCTTGCGTCATTCCGACTACGCCGCGATGGCGCGGGCGCTCGGCGCGCATGGCGAGCGCGTGGAGCGCGCGGCGGATTTGCCGGACGCGCTCCGCAGGGCGCTCGCGAAGGCGCCTGCGGTGCTCGATGTCGTCACCTCACAGACGGTCCTTTCTTCGGATGCGCAGAAAGGACTCGGCTTCGTGCCGGACTATCAGGCGCTGACCGCTTGGGACGAGGCTGAAAGGAAACGGCGCAAGTAACGAGCCCGGCCTTCTTTCGAAGCCGAATCGGCATCCTAATGGGGCATTCTTGAGACAGTTCCCCCGGGCCTCGCCGGAATTGCGCCAATGGCTCGGGACAACCCATCGCCATTCATGCCAATATTGATTCGATCCGGTTCACCATCGAGGGGAAAGCAGCAATGCGATTTCTCGCTCTGACGGTCTTGACCCTGGCCGGCGTCGTCGCGGCAGCGACGAACGGATTCTCGCAGAAGCAGGAGCCCGGCATCGGATTTCCCTTCCTCGCGGCGGAGCGGGCTGCGGGACAGAAGCTATTCGACAGCCATTGCGCCTCGTGCCACGCCTCGAAGCGACAGGTGTTCGGCCCCAGCTTGAACGGGGTGGTCGGACGTCAGGCGGGCTCGGTCGCGGGTTTCCCCTATTCCGACGCGCTCAAGAAATCGGGCGTGGTCTGGACGGAGGAGAACCTGCTGAGGTGGCTCGCCGACCCCAAGGGCATGATCCCCCAGGAGCTCATGCCGCACGTCGCATTCAGCGATCCCGCCGAGCGCGTCTACGTCGTCGAGTACCTCAAGAGCCTGAAGGCCCGCTGAGCGGCGACGCTCAGAAGCCCGGCAGCGGCTTCGTCCCCTCCGCGCGCACCGCCATGAGCTCGGTGGGCGCGATGCCCAGCACCTTGAGCATCGTGGGCGCGATCTGCGCGGTGCGGACGGCGGCCGTGACGCTCCGGTGCGGCAGTTTCGGGTTCGAGACCAGGAGCGCCACGTGCACGTCGTCGGGATTGATGCCGCCGTGCTCCGCGATCTTGGTGCCCTTGGTGTAGACCGTGCCCGCGACCGCGATCGCGATGATGTCGGGGATGCGGTCGGATGTTGCGGGGCCGCCGAACGTCGCCTTGAGCTTGGGGCCCCAGAGGAGCTCGCGGATGCCGAGCGCCGCGGCCTTCGCCTGGAGTGCCTTCACGGCCTCGGCCACCGCTTTGGGCGAGCGGTCCTTGAGCCAGATCAGCGTGCCGTCGTCGGAGATCTGGAAGGCGAGATTGGCGCCGAGCGCCTGCTCGATGCCCTTGTCGGGAATGCGCTTCAGCAGCTTGGGGTCGACGGGGGACTGGCCGTGCTTGGCGCTCAGGATGACGAGCGTCGAGGCCAGCAGATCCTCCTTGTCGAGCGCCTCGAGGATCCTGCCGATCGAGGCGTCCGTGTGCTCGATCGCGCCCTTGAGGCCGCCGGCGGGACCGTTGTCGCTCGGCGTGCCGAGGCCGTCCTTGTAGCCGAAGCCGTCGAGCTTCTGCGCGACGCTCACGGCCTGGAAGTTGAGGCCGAGGATCGCGGGCACTCCCGCGCGATTGCTGCCGCTGTGGTCGAGGCCGCGGATCTCGTTGATGACGGCCGCGACCTTGAGGTCGTCGTACTCCTCGGTCGTCCCGATGTCCTTGGTGAAGTCTTTTTTGCTCGTGGGCGAGTTGGCGTCGATCTCGGGCGTATAGAGGTCGTCGACGCCGCGGCCGGAGGGTCCGTTGACGAGGTCGTAGGCGGGGTGCTTGTCGGCCCAGGCGGTGCGGAGCTTGTGCGCCTTCAGCACCTCGAAGACCGTGTTGACCCGGAGATACTCGTGCGGATAGACGGGCTTGCAGCCCTTCGCCTTGTCGCGCGGGAGCTTCGCGGGATCGATCGCCTGGCCGCCATGGGCGCCGGCGCCGCCATCGATCTCGGAGGAATCGTAATCGATGTTCTCGGCATAGCTCACCTGTGCGCCGAGCGTTTTGCAGTCGGCGTCGCCCGGAGGGGAGAGCGTGCGGCTGAAGGTCTCGTCATAGAAGATGCCGGTGCTCCGCGGCCCGCCGCCCGTCAGCTGCGCGAGGAGACCGGGAAAGGAATCCGAGGGCTTCGTCGTCTCGGCGTTCTCGAAGACGCTGCCGTGCGAGGCGAGCTTCGCCAGAGCGGAATTGGGATGCGAGGCGAGGAACACCTCGAGATCGCGCTGATGAAATCCGTCGATGCTGATGAGGAGCACGTGCCGCACGCGGCCGAGCGCCCCCTGCTGCCGGCGCGGCGCCTTGGTGTCCGCCGCATGCACCGAAGCCGTCGCGAGCAGTGCCACCGCGAGCGCGGCCGCACCGATTCCCCCGATGAAGCGCCTCACCGTATCCTCCCACCGAAAGTGCGTGCGAAGCCGCAGCACGCTAGGCGTGCTGCATGACAGATGAATGACAGCGCTAGTCGCCTTCCTTCAGGCGATATCCGACGCCGGTCTCCGTAAGGAGGTAGCGCGGGCGCGTCGGGTCCTCCTCGAGCTTCTCGCGGAGCGTGCGCACGTAGACGCGGAGATATTGCACGTCCTCGGCATGCGCGGGCCCCCAGACCTCGCGCAGGATGAACTGATGCGTGAGCACCTTGCCCGCGTGCATCACCAGGATGCGCAGCAGGTCGTACTCGCGGGCGGAGAGCTTCACCTCCTTGCCCTTGAGCGTCACCACGCGGCGTACGAGATCGACAGCGAGGTCGCCGCAGTGGAAGATCGGCGCCTCGCCCTGCTCCTGGAGGCGATGGCGGAGCGCGGTGCGCACGCGCGCCACCAGCTCTTCCATGCCGAAGGGCTTCGTCACGTAATCGTCGGCGCCGAGATCGAGGGCGGCGACCTTGCCCTTCTCGTCGCCGCGCACGGAGAGCACGATCACCGGCACCAGCGAGGTGCGGCGTATCTGCTGCAGTACCTCGAGCCCGTCCATGTCGGGAAGGCCGAGATCGAGGATCAGCAGGTCGGGCTTCTCGCGCGCGACGCTCTCGATTCCGCCTCGTGCGGTCTCGGCCTCCGCGACCTCATAGCCTTGTCCGCCGAGGCCGGTGCGCAGGAAGCGGCGGATCGCCGCCTCGTCGTCGACCACGAGTATCCGCGGCTGCTTCGTCACCGCGCGGCCTCCGCAGACGCTGGCGCCTCGGCCGCGACGGGGAGCTCGATGGTGAAGCGCGCGCCCGAGCGGTCGCTGCGATTGGCCGCTTTGACCTCGCCGCCCATCGCCTCGACGAAGCCGCGGCAGATCGCGAGGCCGAGCCCGGTGCCTGCGGGCCGCTTATCGCCCTCCTGGACCCGGTGGAACTTGTCGAAGATGCGCTCGAGCTGTTCGGGCGGAATACCCTCGCCCTCGTCCTCGACCGCGATCGTCACGCGCTCGCCCTCGCGCCGCGCGCCGATCCGGATGAGCGAGCCCTTGGGCGCGTATTTGCCGGCGTTGTCGAGGAGATTGAAGAGCGCCTGCTCCAGGAGCGGCGGGTCGGCCTCGAGCATCGGCAAGTCCGGCGGCAGGTCGACCTCCACCCGATGCTGCTCGAGGATGCGGGTCGCGCGGCGGAGTGCCGTCTCCACGATCTCCCGGAGATCGACGGCCTCGCGATGGAATTGCAGCGTGCCGGACTCGAGCCGCGTGATGTCCAGGAGATTGCCGACGAAGCGGTTGAGGCGCTCGGCCTCGTCCTGGATCGTCGCCATCAGCTCCTCGCGCGCGGCTTTGGGCGCGTCGGCGGCGATGCCGCGGAGCGTCGTCACGGAGCCGATGATCGAGGCGAGCGGCGTGCGCAGGTCGTGCGAGATCGAGGAGAGGAGGGTCGAGCGCAGCCGCTCGGTCGCAGCGAGGATGCGCGCCTCGTCGATGTCCTCGGCGAGATGGATGCGCTCGATCGCGACGGCCGCCTGGTCGCTGAGCGCGTCGAGGAGGCGCCGCTCGTCCGGCGTCAGCAGCGGGCCCGGCCGGTCGCGGTCGATGCCGAGGACGCCGATGGCGCCGCGCTCGGTGCGCATTGGAAGAAAGAGCCGCTTCGCTCCCGGCAGCGTGTCGGCGCCGCGTCCCGCGGGGCGGTTCCGGTCCCAGGCCCATTTGGCGGCGGCGATGTCGGCCTCGTCGAGCTCGTCCTCCGGCGGATAGCCCGCGCGCACCGCGATCCGCTCG
>DATKNV010000223.1:0-16630 GCA_035541215.1 Allostellaceae bacterium
GGATTGCGTCTCTGAGCTAGTGATCCGGAGGGCTGTCCGGGAGGGGAGTCCTCGTCTCCAGATCACGCGGCAACTATGCCCGCTTTGCTGGCGACCGCTTTGATCTGAATCAAACGCAACCGTGACCTATCGCTCGAAAACCACATCACGCCCTGAGCGGTGAAACATCGGAGTAGGTTCGGATCGGGTCTCAGGGACCGCGGGTCGCGGTCCTCGACCCGCAAGCGCCATCGCAAGCCTGAAGGAGTCTTGCAGGGGTTCGGCGTCGAGCAGCGTCGGCCCCTGCTTGAGCTCCGCACCCAGGAAGTCCAGCCAGTAGGAACCGCCGTTGACGCGATCTAGCTTGAGCAGGTCGCCGATGCGTTCCGAGCGCGTTGCGCGCCCGGTACGGATCAACCCGCGTGCAATTTCGGAAGCAAGGTTTGTCGGCCTCATCCTGTCACCCATTGCGTGGCACCTGAGGAAACATACTCGGCAACAACGGTAGGTGCCCCGCTAGGGGCGGCAAGGGGAGGCGATCAGGAGTGCCATTGAGTCGAGGTGGCGCCCCCTGGGGGGAGGTCGCTGTAGCCCTCCCCTAGCGGATTCGGGGCGGATACGGCGTCGGCGCGCACTAATGCCCTCTAGGCCCTATCCAATTGCGGACTCCGGTATGCACAGCCGTGCATGGGCGCTCATGGGGAGATATTGAGCAGATGTTGGACGCGAGAATGATTCTCGAAACTAACTGCTTGGCTTTAAACGGGAATTTCTTGCGAAGACAGAGGCATGAACCCATTGCTCATGGGCTCACCCCTCCGGCGGCTCGGGCCAGGGGCGCTGCGGCGGGCGCAGCTTCTCCCAGGCGCGCGCCATCTGCAGCACGCCGAGATCGTCGAAGCGCTGACCCACGATCTGCAAGCCGATCGGCAGGCCCGAGGCCGTGTAGCCGCAATTGATCGAGGCCGCCGGCTGCTCCGACATGTTGAAGGCGACGGTGAAGCCGATGTGCTCGAAGGGCCGCGCGGGATCGTTGGTCGGGCACGGCAGCTCCGCGGGAAAGGCCGGCATCGGCGCGGTGGGCGAGAGCACGTAGTCGAAGGGCCGGGACGCCGCCACCGCCGCCGCGCGCATCGCCATGATCTCGCTCACGCCCCGGAATACCTCCATGCCCGTGAGCCTCGCGCCGCCTTCCGCCCATCGCGCGATGAAGGGCAGGATCTTCGCGCGCCGCTCCGCGGGAAGCGCGGAGATGTCGGACCAGGCGCGGATGCGCCAGAACTTGTCGACGCCGTCGAGCATGGCGCGCGTGAGGAAGGGCCGCATCGGCTCGACGACGGCGCCCGCGGCCGCGAAGGCACGCGCCGCCGCCTCCACCGCCGCGCCCACTTCTGACTCCACGGGAGCGCCGATGCCGATGTCGAGCAGGAGGCCGATGCGCACGCCCTTGAGCTCGCGCCCGAGACGGCTCCACTCGATCTTATCGTAGGGAAGGCTCATGTGGTCGCGGCGGTCGGGGAGCGAGAGCACGCTCATGAGGAGCGCCGCGTCCGCGACCGTCCGCGTCATCGGCCCTGCCACGCGGCCGATATAGGGGGGATCGATGGGGATGCGGCCGAGGCTCGGCTTCAAGGCGACGATGCCGCACCATCCCGCCGGGAGCCGCACGGAGCCGCCGATGTCCGTGCCGATGTGGAGCGGCCCGTAGCCCGCGGCCGCGCCCGCCGCCGCGCCCGCGCTGGAGCCGCCGGGATTCCGCGCGAGGTCCCAGGGATTGCGCGTCAACGCATGGAAGCTCGAGAGGCCGGAGGAGAGCATGCCGTAATCCGGCATGGTGGTCTTGCCGAGGATCACCGCCCCCGCCTCGCGCGCCCGCGCCGCCGGCGGCGCATCGGACGTGGCCGGCGTCAGATCGCTCGCGGCGGTGCCGAGCGGCACCGGCACGCCCTTGGTCGCGATGTTGTCCTTGATCATCAGGGGCACGCCGTCGAGCGCGCCCGCGGGCTCGCCACGGCGCCAGCGCACCTCCGCGAGGCTCGCAGTCGCGAGCGCGCCCTCGGGATCGAGATGATAAGTGGCCTTTATATGCGGCTCCCAGCGCTCGATGCGCGCGAGCACGGCATTCGCGACGTCGACCGGCGAGAGAGACCTCGCGCGATAGGCCGCGACGAGCTCGACTGCGCTCAAGTCATGCAATTCGGTCACTGCTGCGCCCCTATCGCCAATAGACCGCGGCCATGTCGTTGGCGGGCGTCGCGGAGTCCCGCCAAAGCCCCTTCAGATCCTTGTTGGCGACGGTGATGTTCGGGAGCTGGAACAGGAAGACGTTGACGGCATCGGTCGCGAGCTGGCGCTGCGCCGCTTCCAGCGCCTCCTTGCGCTGCTGCGGATCGAGGGTGGAATCGACGCGCTTCATGATCTCGCGGAATGCGGGGGAATCGTACTGGAAATAATAGTCGGGATTGGCGTAGATCGCGAGGTCGTGCGGCTCGACGTGGCTGATGATGGTGAGGTCGAAATTCTTGTTCTTGAAGACGCCGTCGAGCCAGGCCGGCCACTCGACGTTCTCGATCTTCGCGACGATCCCGACCTTCGCGAGTTCAGCCGCGACGATCTCGCCGCCCTGCCGCGCATAGGCCGGCGGCGGCAGCTTCAAGCTCACTTCGAGCGGCGTCGTGACGCCCGCCTCCTCGAGGAGCGCCTTCGCCTTTTCGGGATCGTAGGAGTAGGTCCCCGTGAGATCGATGTAGTCGGGGTCGAGCGCGGTGTAATGGCTGCCGATCGGCGTGCCGAAGCCGTTCATGGCGCCGTCGATTACCGCCTTGCGGTCGATCGCAAAGGCCAGCGCCCGGCGCACGCGGACGTCGTCGAAGGGTTTTTTCTTGTTGTTGATGCTGACAATGGTCTTGCCCTCGGTCTGCCCCACCGTGACGGTGAAGCGCGGATCGGCCTTGAGCTGCGCCACGCTCGGATAGGAGCCGAAGCGCGGAAAGGCGTCGAGATCGCCCGCGAGCAAGGCCGCCACCTGCGCCGCGGGATCGCTGATGAAGCGGAAAGTCACCTTCGAGAGCTTGATGCTCTCCGGCGCGCGATAGCCCGGCCATTTCGCGAGCGTGACCGAGGCACCCTTGGACCAGCTCTCGAGGACGAAGGGTCCCGTGCCGACGGGATGCTGCGCGTTTCCCGCCGCGCTCTTGCGGTCGACGATGACCGCGGGGCTCAAGCCCAGGTGAAACAGCAGGTCGGGGTAAGGCGACTTCAGCGTCACCACCACCGTCGCCGGATCGGGCGCCTCGACGCTGGCCATGTTCGCGAACATGGCCTTGTCCTTGTTGGTGCTGCCCTCCGCCGTCGCGCGCTCGAAGGAGAATTTCACCTCCTCCGACGTGAAGGGCTCGCCGTCCTGGAACTTGACGCCCTGGCGGAGCTTGAAGGTGTAGGTCTTGTAGTCGCCCGAGATGGTCCAGCTCCCCGCGAGGAGCGGCGTCACGCTGCCGTCGCCGTTCACCTTGGTGAGGCCCTCGAAGATGTTGTAGTGAGTGATCTCGGAGATGGCGGCGGCGGCGCCCGCCGTCGGATCGAGCCCCGGCGGCTCCAGCGACATGCCCAGCACCGCCGTGTCCTTCGCATGCGCGTTCCACGGCAGAGCGAGCAGCGTAACAAGCGCGGCAACAATCGCAATTCCGATCGTTCTCCCTCTCCCCCTCGGGGAGAGGGTCGGGGTGAGGGGGCGTCGAGCTCCGTCGTCGATGATTCTTTCCGGCCTCCCGGCCGCGCGCCCCCTCACCCAACCACTCCCCGATGGGGAGAGGAGCATTGAGTCCGTCATCTCAAATTTCATCCCGACCTCCCGGAATTCGCCGTCACGGCATTATCTCCCCAACTTCCGCCGCAGGCGAGGGCTGGCTCATCACCGCTTCCGCAAAGTGGCAAGCGGCGCGACGGCCGCCCGCGAGGCTGCGCAGAGCCGGCACCTCGCGGCGGCAGCGCTCCTGGGCCGCGGGACAGCGGCCGGCATAGGCGCAGCCGCCGGGAGGGGCTTCATTGCGCTCGGAACCGGAACGGCGCCGTCCCTTCCGAGGCGCGAGCCGCGGCACCGCCTCCAGCAGCGCCCGTGTATAGGGATGGGCCGCCGCGCGGAAGAGCTCAGCGGGCGCGCCTTGCTCGACGATGCGGCCCTGGAACATGACCGCGACCTCGTCCGCGACGTGATCGACGACCGCGAGATCGTGGCTGATGAGCAGCAAGGCGATCCCGTATTGCGCCTGCAAGTCCTGCAGCAGGTTCAAGACCTGCGCCTGCACGGAGACGTCGAGCGCGCTCACGGGCTCGTCGGCGACGACGAGCTTCGGGCGCGTGACGAGGGCCCGGGCGATCGCGATGCGCTGGCGCTGTCCGCCCGAGAACTCATGCGGGTATTTTCCGGCATCGCCTGCGCGCAATCCCACGGACTCCAGCACCTCCGCGACGCGACGACGCCGCTCCTCGGCTCCGAGCTCCGCGAGGGCCGTCAGCGGCTCCGCCACGATGCGCCCCACTTTCTGGCGCGGATCGAGCGAGCCGTAGGGGTCCTGGAACACCATCTGGAAATCGCGCCGCGCGCGCAGCAGCTCTCCGGGCGCAATCGCGTTCAAGTCGCGTCCGAGAAAGCGCACGGCGCCCTCGCTCGGGGCCTCCAGCGCCATCACCGCGCGGGCAAGCGTGGACTTGCCGGAGCCGGATTCCCCGACGATGCCGAGGCTCTTGCCGGCGGCAAGGCGGAAGCTCACGCCGTCGAGCGCGCGCACGACGCCGCGCGGGCCCAGGAGCCGGGAGCGCGGGAGCCGGTACTCGCGCACGAGGTCCTCGACTTCGAGAAGCGGCGCGCTCACGGCCTCGCTCCCGCGGCATCGAGACGGATGCAGCGTGCGACGTGGCCGGGCCCGACGGCCTCCGGCGGCGGCGGCGCCGCGCGGCAGGCATCGATCGCGAGACGGCAGCGCTCGACGAAGGGACAGCCTGCGGGGATCTCCGCGAGCTCCGGCGCGCTGCCGGGAATGGTCGCGAGCCGGTTGCCGCGGCCCGCGCCGAGGCGCGGCCGCGCGCCGAGCAGGCCCTGGCTATAGGGATGCGCGAGGCGCTTCAGCACCGCCGCGGTCGGCCCGCTCTCGACAATGCTGCCGCCGTACATCACGAGCATGCGCCGGGTGTTCTCGGCGATGACGCCGAGATCGTGCGAGATCAGCAACAGCGCCATGCCGCTCTCCTCCGAGAGCTCGGCGAGGCGGTCGAGGATCTGCCGCTGCAGAGTCACGTCGAGGGCGGTGGTGGGCTCGTCCGCGATCAGGAGATCGGGCCCGCAGGCGAGCGCCATCGCGATCACCACGCGCTGACGCTGCCCGCCCGAGAGCTGATGCGGATAGGCATGCGACCGGCGCGCGGCATCGGGAAGCCCCACGCGATCGAGGAGCGCGATTGCGGCCTCGCGCGCCGCCGAATTGGAGAGGCCGCGATGGAGGCGCAGCGGCTCCGCCACCTGACGGCCGACGGCGTGCAGAGGATTGAGCGCGGTCATCGGCTCCTGGAAGACGATGCCGATGCGGTCGCCGCGGAGCTTGCAGAGCTCGCTCTCCGCGAGGCCCACGAGCTCGCGCCCCTCGAAGCGGATGCTGCCCGAGAGCTCCGCGCCCTCCGGCAGCAGGCCCAGCAGCGCCAGCGCCGTCATCGATTTGCCCGAGCCGGATTCGCCGACGAGGCCCAGGCTCTCGCCGCGCTCGAGCGCGAAGCTCGCGCCGCGGACGGCCGCGGCCATGCCGCGAGCGGTCCGGAGCCGCACCTCGAGGTCCTCGACTTCGAGGAGCGCCATCGCTCACCGCTTCCGCGCGAGGCGGGGATCGAGGAGGTCGCGCAAGCCGTCGCCGAGCAGGTTGAGCCCGAGCACCGAGAGCGCGATCGCGAGACCCGGGAAGATCGCGAGACGCGGCGCCTGCAGGAGCTGAAGCTGCGCCTCGTTGAGCATGCGGCCCCAGGAGGGCTGCGGCGGCTGCGTCCCGAGGCCGAGATAGGAGAGCGCGGCCTCCGCGAGGATCGCGGTCGCGAACTGGATCGTCGCCTGCACCACGATCACCGAGAGGATGTTGGGGAGCACGTGCTCGAGCGTGATGCGGAAGCCGCCCTTCCCCGCCGCGCGCGCCGCGAGCACGAACTCGCGCGCCCACACCGCCTTCGCCTGCGCGCGCGTGAGCCGCGCGAACACCGGCACGTTGAAGATGCCGATCGCGACGATGGAGTTGACGATCCCGGGCCCGAGAAGCGCGCTCAGCATGATCGCGGAGAGGATCGCGGGAAAGGCGAAGGCGAAATCGGAGAAGCGCATCACGAGCTCCTCGAGCCAGCCTCGTCGCGCCGCCGCGATGAGGCCCAGCGCCGTGCCGAGCACGACGCCGATACCGACGGCGATCACGCCCACGAGGATCGAGGTCCGCGCCCCCGCCAGCAGCTCCGAGAGAACGTCGCGTCCCAGCGAATCCGTGCCGAACCAGTGCGCGGCGGAAGGCAGTTGCAGCTTGTGCGGGATGTCGAGCTCGTAGACCGGCCAGGGCGTCCAGGCCAGCGAGAGCGCTGCCGAGAGGAGCAGAAGGAGCGTGAGCGCTCCGCCCACCGCGAAGCTCGCATGGCCGAGCGCGCGCCGGCGGAAGCTGAGCGCGAGATCGCTCATACGTCCTGTGCCCTGAGGCGCGGATCGATCGCGGCGTAGAGGAGATCGACCGCGAAGTTGACGAGCACCACCATGCCCGCCAGCAGCATCACGACGTCGCGGATCACGGCGATGTCGCGATTGGCGATCGACTGGAACATGAGCCGCCCCAGGCCGGGCAGGTAGAACACGTTCTCGACCACGATCGCGCCCGCCACGAGATTCGCGAATTGCAGGCCCATGATGGTGACGATGGGGATCATCGCGTTGCGGAGCACGTGGCGGCGGAGCGTCTCGCCCCGGCTCAGGCCTTTCGCCCGCGCCGTGCGCACGAAATCCTCGCGCGAGACCTCCAGCACCGCCGAGCGGGTAATGCGCGCGAGGATCGCAGCCTGCACCGCCGCGAGCGCGACCGCCGGCAGGATCAGCGCCTTGAGCGCGGGCCAGAACCCCGCGCTCCAGCCGGGAAAGCCGCCGGCGGAGACCCAGCGCAGCTCGACCGCAAAGAACAGGATGAGAAGAATCGCGAGCCAGAAGCTGGGGATCGCGATGCCGAGCTGGCTCAGCGCCATCACGCCGATGTCGCCGCCGGTATTGTGCTTGGCCGCCGCGAAGATTCCCGCGCTCAAGGCGAGCGCCGCCGTGAGCGCCATCGCGAGGATCGCGAGCGGAAGGCTCACGGCGAGCCGCTCGGCCACGATCTCGCCCACCGGCGTGCCGTAGGCGTAGCTTGTGCCGAGATCGCCCCGCAGCAGGCCGCCGATCCAATCGAGATAGCGCTCGACCGGCGGACGGTCGACGCCGAGCTTCCGCGCGAGCGCCTCGACGGCGGAGGCCGGCGCGTCGGGACCGAGGATCACCTGCGCGGGATTGCCGGGCAGGATCTCCAGCACCAGAAAGATCAGCACGGAGGCCGCGACGAGCGTCGCGGCGAAGGTTGCAACGCGCTTCGCCAGGAAGAAGCCCATCGCGCGCGGCCGCTCTGCTCAGTCGACGGCGCGGACCGGCACGGCGATGTCGAGCCAGCCATGCGGCGTGATGCGCGCCTTGTCGTGCGGCCGCAGCAGCACCGTCGTCATCGCGGACTCCACGATGGCGGGGCCTGCGATCGCATGACCCGGGGAGACGCGGTCGAAATCGTAGACCGGCACGCTCTGCCAATCGCCGAGGTAGATGCGGCGCTCGCCCACCGGCGCGATGCGGCCGCGGTCCTCGAGCGTCGGCTCCTGCGGCAGGTCCGGCAGCACGCCCACGGCGACCGCCCGCGCATTCACCAGCACCGCCTCCTGATCGCGCATGGCATAGGTGTAGAGCTCCTCGTGCCGGCGGTGGAAGCGCTCGACGATCTGCGGCAGCGGATCGGCCGCGCTCCAATCGACGTCGTCGAGGGCGACGTTGATCTCGAAGATCTGCTCGCCGTAGCGCATGTCGACGGAGCGCAGCACCCGGAGCGGCCCGTCGAAGGAGGCGCGGAGGCGAGCGACGGCGTCGGCCTCCAGCTCCTCGAAGAGCCGCTTCGTCGCGGCGCCGTCGAGGCGGCCGGCGTCGCCGATATGGGTGCGCGCGACCTCGAAGCGGAGATCGGTCGCGAGCATGCCCCAGGCCGAGAGCACGGCGGCGACGCGCGGCACGATCACGCGGCCGAGGTCGAGCTGGCGCGCCACGTCGGTCACGTGCAGCCCCGCTGCGCCGCCGAAGGAGAGGAGGGCGAAGCGGCGGGGATCGACGCCGCGGCGCACGGAGACGACGCGGATGCCCTCGGCCATGTTGGTGTTGACGACGCGATGAACGCCTTCCGCGGCGGAAATTCGGGTGACGCCGAGCGTCGCCGCCAGACGGTCGAGCGCGGCTTCGGCTGCGGCGGTGTCGAGGAGGCTGCGCCCCCCGAGGAAATGCCGCGCGTCGAGATAGCCCAGCACGAGATTGGCGTCCGTCACCGTGGGCGCGGTGCCGCCCTTGCGGTAGCAGGCGGGGCCGGGATCGGCGCCCGCGCTCTCGGGCCCGACGTGGAGAATGCCGCCGGCATCGACGCGGCCGATCGAGCCGCCGCCCGCGCCGAGGCTCACGATGTCGAGGCTGTTGAGGGCCACGCGATGGCCGCCGACCTTGCGGTCGACCGCGAGCGAGGCCTCGCCCTCGACGATGAGGCAGATGTCCGTGCTGGTGCCGCCCATGTCGAAGGGAATGAGGTTCCCCGTGCCCAGGAGCTTCGCCGCATAGCGGCTCCCGGCGACGCCGCCCGCGGGTCCGGAGAGACAGCCGCCCGCGGCGAGCCGCGCCGCCTCCGCCACCGGCGCCACGCCGCCGTGCGACTGGATGATCAGCACGGGTCCGCGATATCCGGCCTCGGCGAGCCGTCCGGCGAGGCGATGGAGATAGCGCGAGAGCGCGGGGCCGACATAGGCGTTCACCACCAACGTCGAGACGCGCTCGAATTCCTTGATCTGCGGAAAGACGTCGGAGGAGAGCGAGACGTAGGCGCCGGGGAGCTCGCGCGCGAGCATCTCCGCGGTCGCGCGCTCGTGCCGGGGATCGCGATAGGCGTGGAGGTAGCAGACCGCGACCGCCTCGACCTCCGCGCGCTTGAGCGCCGCGATCGCGTTCCTGAGTGAGGCCTCGTCGAGCGGCGTCTCGACGCGGCCGTCGGCGCGCAGGCGCTCGCGCACGCCGAGGCGGCGCTGGCGCGGCACCAGCGGCTCCGGCGGCGGCACCCGGAGATTATAGCGGTCGTCCTTGAGGCCCTCGCGCATCTCCAGCACGTCGCGATGCCCCTCGGTCGTGAGCAGTCCGACCTTGGCGCCCTTCTGCTCCAGGAGAGCGTTGGTGGCGACGGTGGTGCCGTGCACGATCCGCTCGGTCTCCGCGAGGAGCTGCGACAGCGGCAGGCGCAGCGTATCCGCGAGGCGCGCGAGGCCGTCGAGCACGCCCTCGGAGGGATCGCGCGGCGTCGAGGCGGTCTTGGCGAGGGTCGCACGGCCCGTGGGATCGACCGCCACGAGATCGGTGAAGGTGCCGCCGACGTCGATGCCGATGCGATACATGGCGCTCAGCCCCCGGCCTTGCGCGCGGAGGGCGCGCTCACGAAGCCGAGCTCGACGTCGCGGGCGTGCGCCTCGGCGCTGCGCAGCTTGGGATCGCCCCAGCCGCCGCCGCCGCCGGATTCCACCATGAAGACGTCGCCGGAGCGGATCGGAATGCCGACTTCCTTGGTCTTGATCTCCCGCGGCGGGCGCCCCTCGGAGTGCAGCGTGTAGCGATGCGGCAGGCCATCCGAGCCGCCGAGGATGCCGCAGGCGCCGTGGCGCACGCCGTCGCCGGCGGTGTTGCCGAGCGCGGGCTCCGCGATCTCGACCGCGAATTCGAGCTCGCAGCCGGGCCCGCCGCGGAAGCGGCCCTCTCCGCCTGAATCGGGCCGGAACTCGTGCCGGCGGAAGAACAGCGGGAAGCGCACCTCCGTAACTTCGAGGCTGCCGAACTTGATGCCGCCCGCGGCCTGCCACTCGCCGATGCCGGGCCAGCCGTCGCCCGCGGAGGAGGCGCCGCCGCCCGGCCTCGCCTGGAACATGTGCCAGATGAAGACACGGTTGGTGCGGGGGTCCTTGCCCTGGATCGCGATGCGGAAGCGCCGTCCCCAGCCGGCCATGGCGCGGTCGGGACAGGCGGGCGCGAGCGCGGTGATGATCGCCTCGATGATCTCCTGCGCGCAGTGATTGGTGCAGAGCGTCACCGGCGCGCCCGGGCGCGCCCAGACGACGGTGCCTTCCTTGGCGATCACCTCGACGGGACGGAAGGTGCCGTCGTTCTTCGGCGTGTGCGGATCGATGAGATAGGCGAGCGCGACCGCGACCGCCGAGCGCATGTTCGGATAGGAGGAGTTGACGAAGCCGATGACCTGCTCGTGCGAGTCCGAGAGATCGATCGTGAGCTCGCTGCCGCGCTTGGTCACGGTCGCGCGGATCGCGATGTCCTTATAGCCGTGGCCGTCGTCGTCGAGGATCCCCTGGCCCTTGTAGACGCCGTCCTTCCATTGCGCGATCACCGCGCGGGTCTGCCGCTCGGCGCTGTCGAGCACGGCCTCGATCGCCGCATAGGTCGTCTCCCAGCCGAACTCGCCTGCGAGTGCCAGGAGCCGCCGCTCGCCCACCCGCGCCGAGCCGATCATCGCCGCGAGATCGCCACGGAAGTCGCGGGGATGACGCACGTTGGTCGCGATCATCTCCATGACGTCGCGCCGGAGCGCGCCCTTCTCGTAGAGCCGGAGCGGCGTGATGCGGATGCCCTCCTGCCAGATCTCGGTGGCGCCGGCGTTGTAGGCGCCGTGCGTGGCGCCCCCGATATCGCTTTGATGCGCGCGGTTGATCGACCAGTAGACCGGCTTCGCCCCGTCGAAGACCGGAACGAAGGCCGTGAGGTCCGGCAGGTGATTCCCGCCGTTATAGGGATCGTTCAGCAGGAACACGTCGCCGGGGTGGATGTCGCCCTTGAAGAAGTCGCGCACGGAGCGCGCGGCCCAGGGGAGCGCGCCCACGTGGATCGGCACGTGCTCGGCCTGCGCGATGAGGCGTCCGTCGAGGTCGCAAATCCCCGTCGAGAAGTCGCGGCTCGAGTTCAGGATCTGCGAATAGGAGGTGCGCAGCATCGCCTCGCCCATCTCCTCGACGATCGCGAGCAGGCGATGCTGGATGACCGAGACGGTGATGGGGTCGACGAAGCTGTTTCGTGCCATGCTCTATTGCGCCTTGCTGCTAACCGATCTTCACGAGCTTGAAGGTGCGGTTCTGGACCTGATCGAAGCGGAACTTGCACTCGAGGATGTCGCCGATCTCGTCGAAGTCGCAGGGGCCGCTCGCACCCTCGTAATTGATCTCCTTGCCCTCGGCAACGAGCTTCAGCCCCTCGAGCGCGCTGTAGACCTTCGTGCCCGAGCCCTGGGAGATCTTCCGGACGGTGTCGCGGATCGCCGTTCCCGTCGCCTCCTTCGCCTTGGCGATCGAGAGCAAGACGAGGCTGATGTGATCGGTCGACTGGCAGACGTAGGTGTCGGGATTCTCGACGCCGTTCCGCTTCGCCGCGAGAGCATAGGCGGGCGAGTCGATCGAGGGCGAGGGCTGCACGATGTAGGTTCCCTCCGTCACCTCCGCCGGTATCGATTCCAGCGACTTCTGCGTGAGCGCGTAGGACTGCGTGAATTTGGCGCCGGTGTAGCCCGCGCGATAGAGGTCCTTCAGCACCACCGTCACGTCCGGGACATAGCCGTTCAAATAGATGAGGTCGGGGCTCTCCTTGAGCGCCTGATCGACCTCGGTACGGTAAGTCGCCTTGTCCTTGTCGTAGATGATGCTGCCGACCATCGCCGAGCCGTGCTCCTTCAGCACCTCGGCGAGGCGGTCGCGTGTCGGCACCGCGAAGGGCGCCTGTATCCCCACCACGAACACCTTCTTCTTGCCGAGCGCCGCGATGAACTCCGCGTGCTTCTGCGCCTGCAAGTGGTTGTTGGGCTGCGTGCGCACGAGATAGCCCTGATGCGGGAGCTTCGTGATGCTGTCCGCGCCGGAGACCGTCGTGAGGAAGGTCTTGCTCTCCCAGAGGAGCGGCGCCACCGCCGTGGTCACCGCGGACGCCCATGTCCCCATGATCGCGGGCACCTTGTCGATGTCGATGAGCTTGCGCGCGCCGCGTACGCCGGAATCGGGATTGGTCTCGTCGTCCTCGCTGATGAGCTCGATCTGCCGTCCCAGCACGCCGCCCGCCGCGTTCACCTCCGCCGCCACCGCCTGCATCGCCTTCAGCATGCGCGGCCCGTCCGCCCCGCCTGCGCCGGTCAGCGGATTGAGACAGCCGAGCCGCAGCGGCGCGGCCTGAGCCCTCGCGCGGATCGGGATCAGCGTCGCGAGCCCGAGCGCGCCCGCCACCCCGAGAAGACGGCGCCGACTGAAATCCTTGCGTTGCCCGGTCATGCTTGCTCTCTCTTCCTTCTCAGTCGATGCCGAGGCTGCTCGGCTTCCCCGGCTCGTTCGCGTTGAAGGCGGCCTCCCAGACCGCGATCTTGCCGCCGCGCATCACCCAGATCTCGACGCCGCGCCCGTGCATCCCGGCTCCGCTTCGCGCGTCCTCCCAGTCGCCTTCCCAGTAGTTTGCGATGGTGTCGCCCATGAGGGCACGAAATTCCTTGCGCAGGCGATAGCCCTTCTGGCGCGCGCTGCGCGCCATGAAGAATTTTCGAAGCGCCTCCTTGCCGCGGAATTCCGGCAGGTCGCCGAAGCGGATCACGCAATCGTCGGTGAAGCCCGCGAGCAGGCCCTCGACATTCCAGGGCGTGAACAGGGACTCCACATGCTTGACGAAGGCGCGGGCCTCGGCGGGGGTCTCCGGGTTGCGCGCGCCGGTCTCGACAGGCTTGGCCTTCATGGACGACCTCCGGGGATTGCTCGCGCGAGCTTAGGGCCTCGGCGCCCGGGCCCGCAACAGCAGCGGCCGCGCGCAAGCGAGATTTGCTGAGTGGCGCTTCTATGCCTCGAGTTCGCGCCTCGCCTCAGCCATAGCCCGAAAAGATTCACCGCCTATGCCACCATCCGGAAACCGACGACAGCGAAATGATGATCGAAGGTGTAGGCGAGCCGGATGCGCGCACGCTTCATGATCGCGAAGCTCGTGGCATCGACGGCCGACAGCTTGTGCAGATCCCTGCGGCGAAAATATTCCCAGGACTGCTCGAGATCGCGCAGTTCGCATGGCAGGATTCTCACCGTCCCCCGCCGGTAAATGGCCTCCCTCCAGGCAAGCGCCACGTCTCTGTTGGCATTACGGTCCAGGAACGTGAAGGTCTCTATCGCCACGGGCACCGAGGTATGCAGCTTCGCCCCTGATTCCTGCAGTAGTTCCCACTGCTCACGTGCCGGCATGTGCAGCGGATCGTGCGTCAGCGCGAGGGCAATCCACGCCCCGCTGTCGACGAATACGGCTTCCCCTTGCCGCATCAGGGCTCGTCGTGAACGCTGTCGTGCTCGATCGCGGTGCGCTTGGGCACGCCGTCCCAAAGCGCGACTGGGCCGGTAGGCGGCGTCTTGAGCACGACCTTCCGGATTGCCTCGCGAACGAGAGCCGCGATGCTGCGCCCCGACCGCGCGGCCGCTTGGCGCAAGGCATCGAGCTCCTCCTTGCGGAGGTAAATCTGGGTCTTCTCCATATGGGTCATTTTAGTCTCGGCGATGACACATATCAATCCCGCGCGTGCGTCGGCCTTCTGGCCTCGCTTGGGCGGGGGACATAGTATGGTCTCAACGAAATACGGGAGGGAGGCCCGGACGGTGCTGCTATTCCAAAACTGCCGCCTGCTCGACCCCGAGGTGGGCGAGCTCAGGGAAGGCGCCAGCGTCCTCACGGAGGGCGAGCGCATCCGCGAGGTCTCGGAACGGCCGATCCGCGCTCAGAGCGCGCGGACGATCGACCTCGGCGGACGGGTGTTGATGCCCGGCCTCATCGACGCGCACATCCACGTCTATCTCTCGGAGGTCAACATCGGCCGGCTCGCGGAGATGCCGATGAGCCTGATGGCCGCGCGCTCGGGCCCGCTGATGCGCGCGATGCTCGACCGCGGTTTCACCACCGTGCGCGACACCGGCGGCGCCGATTGGGGCATCCGCGAGGCGGTGGAAACCGGGCAGATGGTGGGACCACGCCTCTTCATCGCGGGAGCCGCGATCAGCCAAACCGGCGGCCACGGCGATTTCCGGCTCCGCACCGAGAGCGAGCACGCCTGCCAATGCTGCAGCGGCGTCGCCCAGATCTCCCGCATCGTCGACGGCGTGCCGCAGATGCTGCACGCCGTGCGCGACGAGCTCCGCAAGGGCGCCGACCACATCAAGATCATGGTCTCCGGCGGCGTCGCATCGCCGCGCGACCCGCTGGAGGCGACGCAATTCACGCGCGAGGAGATCATGGCCGCCGTCGGCGAGGCGACCGCCTGGGGGACATACGTCGCCTCGCACGCCTACGGCGCCGACGCGATCCGGCGCGCGGTCGAGTGCGGCGTGCGCACGATCGAGCACGGCAATTTCGTCGATGCCTCGACGGCGAAGCTCATGCGCGAGCGCGGCGCCTTCATCGTGCCGACCCTCGTCGCCTATGACGCGATGAAGCGCCGCGGCCGCGACTACGGGCTCCCGCAGGTGAGCCTCGAGAAGAACGAGCGCGTCCTCGCGGCCGGACTCCGCTCGCTCGAGATCTGCCGCGAGGCCGGCGTCCCCATCGCCTTCGGGAGCGACCTCCTGGGCCAGCTCCAGGACGACCAGTCGCGCGAGTTCCTGATCCGCGGCGAGGCGATGAAGCCGCTCGAAGTGATCCGCTCCGCGACGATCGTCAACGCGAGCCTCTTGCGGCGCGAGGGCGAGCTCGGGACGATCCGCCCCGGGGCTTACGCAGATCTGCTGGCGGTCGAGGGGAATCCGCTGGAGGATCTCGGCCTCTTCCAGAAGCAGGGCGCGCATCTCCCCCTCATCGTCAAAGGCGGAAAGCTCCACAAGAACGAGCTCTCGCGCTGACCCCGATGGCGCTCGCCTCGCACATTCAGAAGCGCCTCCGGTCCTGGGCGCTCCGCGCGGCTGCGGTCTTCTGCTTCGCGGTGATGCTGCTGCCGATCTTCTTCGTATGCTGGCTCAGCTTCTTCAGCAACCCGATCCTCTCCTTCCCGCCGGAAGGCTATACGCTCGAGTGGTTCTCGCAGCTCTGGCTGCAGCCGCAATTCGCGAACGGATTCGTGACCAGCATAGAGGTCGCGCTCTTTGCCATGCTCGGAGGCCTCGCGATCGGCATTCCCGCGAGCCTCGCCCTGGTGCGCGCCAATCTGCCGCTGCGGCGGACGCTCGACACGCTGCTGCTCTCGCCGCTGGTGGTGCCGGGGATCGTGATCGGGACCGCGCTCTATCTCTTCTTCATCCAGGTGGAGATCGCGACAGAATGGCCGCTCGCGGGCTCGGTCGCGGGCCTCGCCTTCGGCCACGCACTCATCACCATTCCCTGGACGGTGCGGCTCATTACCGCCAATCTCGTGGGCGTCGACCGCACCGTCGAGGAGGCGGCCATGAATCTGGGAGCGGATCGGCTGCGCACGCTCTGGAAGATCACGCTGCCCCTGATCCGGCCGGGCGTCGTCGCCGCAGGCCTCTTCAGCTTCGTCGTCTCCTTCGAGAACCTCGAGCTCTCGCTCTTTCTGGTGGCGCCCGGCACGACGACGCTGCCGATCGCGATCCTGCAGTATCTCGAATGGAAGATCGATCCCACCATCGCCGCGGTGTCGCTGATCCAGATCGCGATCATCTCGGTCGCGATGATCGCGACCAACCGCTTCGTGCGCCTGAGCCAGGTGATCTGAGCGATGGCGAGCGTCGCCCTCCGATCCTTGAGCAAGCGCTTCGGCGAGCACCTGGCGGTGCGCGACTTCTCGCTGGAGATCGCGGAGGGCGAGTTCCTGGTGCTGCTGGGGCCGAGCGGCTGCGGCAAAACCACGACGCTCCGGATGATCGCGGGCTTCGTCGAGCCGAGCGCCGGCCGCATTCTCTTCGGCAGCCACGACGTGACGGAGCTGCCGCCCTATCGCCGCAACACCGGGCTCGTCTTCCAGGGCTACGCGCTCTTCCCGCACCTGACGGTGTTCGAGAACGTCGCCTTCGGCCTGCGCATGCGGAAGCTCGAGCGCGCGGAGATCGAGAGGCGCGCGACCGAGGCGCTCCGCCTCGTGCGCCTCGAGACGCTCGGCGAGCGCATGCCGCGCCAGCTCTCCGGCGGGCAGCAGCAGCGCGTGGCGCTCGCGCGCGCGCTCGCGATCGAGCCCGAGGTGCTGCTGCTCGACGAGCCGCTCTCCAATCTCGATGCCAAGCTCCGCGAGGAGGTGCGGGTCGAGATCCGCCAGCTCCAGCGCCGCCTCGGCCTCACCACCGTGATGGTGACGCACGACCAGGAGGAGGCGCTCTCGGTCGC
>DATKNV010000224.1:0-23090 GCA_035541215.1 Allostellaceae bacterium
GCATCGATCACTCGAACCGGACTGTCCTCGTCGATCCAGTCCTCCAGGCATTCCGGAAACAGTGTCGCTTGCTTCCGATCCGTCCCCGCAACAAAGCGCTTCATTCGATCCCCCGCAAATCGCAGAGGAATCGTACTGCACGAGTCACGCCAACGGGGGTGTTTTTACACAGCCAGGGTCATCAACAGTCAAATTCGGCGCGGAGATCGATGTCGGCTTTTGCCCAGTTAGCGGACCTCAGCATGACGTCGCGACGTGTCGCCGAGAACCTCTTGCCTTACGTCTGCTCTTCGGGAGGCGGCTGGTCGTGCTCATCCGGCGTGGTGCGGCGCGCGAAAATAGATTGCCACCAGGAACGTTGCCGATGGCGGTGCATTTGGTTCGCTGGTGGCACCGCCCTTCCATTCTGCGCTTGCAATCTCGACCGGAAGGCGTAGATGGGATTATGCATAGGCGCTGCGCTGGTCCATGAAGGGCGTGGCCGTTCGGGCTGGCGGTGACGGCGGTGCGGCGACAAGGGGACGTGAACCCCACTGCCTGAGCCGGTCGCGTCCAGCGCCGGAGACGATCGGTTGCCGCGGGAAGGCCCCGCGGATCAAAGGTTGTACCAGCCGCCGACAACCAACGATTTTCTTGCTGCAATCGGCTGAGTAGCGCGTAGTTTGAGTGTTGCCCCGAGCGTCGCGGATGGCCGAGCGCCATCGAGATCTCAGGGGCGACGTGGATGCTGCGCTTCGACGCGCTAGCCCCGTCATCGAATGACCATCGGATCGACGGGGTGCCGTTCATGAATTCTGTTCCGCGCAAGACTGCCATTCGACGCCGCGCCGTGCCGCCGCAGGGCGCTGCCGCGCGGTGCGACGGTAGAGCGGACACGCACGGCCGCCACGCTGGTGCCCCCACGGTGGACTGCGCCCCGGCGGCGGAGGTGTCTCTCCAGCCGACAACGTCAGTAATAACAGAGGGATCTTTGAGTAAGAGTGAGTACAGTATAACAACAACGTCTCTCAATCATTAGGCCGACTTTATTGAAGGACGTTATTGTTATTTACCTGTACTGCGAGAGCGTGGCATCTATATAGTAACGGCTGAGCTGGGAAGGAGAGCTGGGGGCGATGGACGACATGTTCAACACGGTATCCGCCGACGCGCTGATCGGCACGGACACCTCCGCAGTTGGCAGCGCCAGTCAGGCCAGCGCGCCGGGCAACGCTACGCTCAAGCCGTTGTTCAACAACGCACAGGACCTCTATGACTGGGTTTCTGCCGACGTCACGCTGGACAACCAGCAGCGCTCCAATGAGCTGAGCGCCCTTCGCGCGCTCGAGAAGCCCACCCACCTGCCGCTCGCGGCGATCCCCCTCGAAACCAAATACCTGACCGAAAAGGTCTTCGCGCTGAGCCACGACGAGGCCGGCGTGACCAAGCGCCGCTGGAGCGAGATCCGCAGCATCTGCGGGCGCATACTCAAGCGCGCCGGAATTTTGGCAATCGCCGTCCGGCGCAACAACGCGCTCACCATTGCCTGGCAGTTACGGCTCGATGAGCTCGAACACTTCAAGAAGATCAGGCTGAGCCCGTTCGCCCGGTCATGCTCGAGGCGAGGGATCGAGCCCGGCGACGTCACCGAGATGACCTTCGCGGAGTTCGACGAGGAGGAGCTGACGAAATCCGCCAAGGGCAAGAAGGCTTACAAGACCGGCCGTATGGCGCGAACCACTTGGAACTGGGCGGTGGAGAATATGGCGGGATGGACGGGTCCTAAGGTCGAGGTGCCGAACTACGCCAACCGCTACGCCTTGCCGAAAAGCAGCTTCAGGCCGGAACTGGCCGCAGACATCGAAAGGTATGCGGACGCCTGCCGTCGTAACAAGGGGCACGTCAACCCCTTCGGCGTGCTGAACAAGAAGGCCTGCAGGCGTCTCAGCGACAAGACCATCGAACTCCACCGCGAGCTGATCTGGGCGATGGCCGCGATCCAAGTGCGCCGAGGCCGCCCCATCGAGGAAATCGACGGCCTCGAGGCGCTCGTCGATCCCGTATGGGTGAACCAAGGACTCTTTTTCCTCTGGGAGAGGTACGGCGAGAACACGAAGCGGCTTCACAGCTTCGCCGGCACCATGCACTCCATCGCCAAGAGCTTTGTGCGGCCGAAGAAGAAGGTCCTCGATGCGCTCGCGAGTTTGTGCAAGACCGCCTGGCCCGACGAGGAGCCGGGCTTCAGCGACAAGAACCTCAAGATGCTGCTGCAGTTCGACAGCCCGCAGCTGTTCCAAAGCCTTTACATGCTCCCTTACGCGATCGCGGCTCCCATCAAATCGCAGAAGGCGATCACCCGCGACGACGCGTGGGCCGTGATGATCGCGCTCGCCATCGAGCTCGAGCTGACCTCGATGGTGCGGCTGGGCAACCTAACCGAGATCGACATGAAGAAGAATGTCTGGCCGGTCGGGGTCGACGGAGACCGGCTCCTGGTGTTCCCGGGCATGCGCGTCAAGAACGGGCAGCCGCTGCAGTTCACGCTGTCGCCGCGGACCTGGGAGCTCTGGGACTTCTATGTCGAGAAATGCCGGCCGCTCCTGGTCGGCGGCCCGTCGACGCTGCTGTTCCCGATCGAAGCCGACACCAAGAAGCGTGAGGCTCGGATCCGCTATCACATCACGTTGACGGTCTACCGCCGGCTCAACATATGGGTGACGCCGCACCAGTACCGCCACATCGGCGTGATGGTCTACTTGAAGCAACATCCCGAAGATTATTACACACCCAGCGTGGCGCTCGGGCACAAGGGCGAAGACACCTTGAAGAAGCACTACGCCTACATGAGCCAACACCAGGCCGTGAAGCAGTTTACGGCCGTCGTGCTCGCCGGCCGCGAGGAGTTGATCGCCGAGTTCGGTTTCTGAGGGGGTATCGATGAACATCACCAAGGTCACCGACCCGACCGGCTTCAAGCAGCTTCCGCACAACCAGTGGCCGGCGGACTGCCTGCCGTTATTGCAGCCGGTGCCCGCCGGCGGCAATCCCTACAGCGGCGCGCAGACGCCCTGGACGCGGCTGAACCCGACCTCTCGCAAGGTGCGGCTGCAGAGCTTTGCGGTGTTCCTCGACTGGCTCATGCGGACGGGCCGATACGATAGCGGTCGGCCTGTCACCAAGCAGGTGACGAGAAACCTTGCTGAAGCCTACGACGTCGACATGGCTGCGGCGAAGCTCAGCTACTACACACGTGGTATCCGCCTCAGCGGCATCTATGCGGGGTTGCGCGAGCTGGCGCCCAAAGGGGAGTGGCGCTGGCTGCAGCAGGTGGCCAAGGAATGCGAGCGCCTTGCCAAGGAGACCAGGGAGCTACCGGCGTTCCAACCGCTCCCAATCGATCTCGTGAGGGCGGGTCTCACCTACCTGCAGCGCAGCGAGGCGCCGGGACTGTCGGACCGCAAACGGGCAACCCTCTTCCGCGACGGCACGATCATCATCTTCTTCGCCTTGGTCGGCCAGCGCCGCGGCGCGGTGGCGGTGATGTTGTTGGGCGAGCATCTCAAGACGGACGAGCCGACGTGGCTGGTTGACTGGCCGCCGGAGGACATCAAGGGCAAGCGCCACGGCCATACCCAGGAACTGCCGGACGAACTGGTCCGCATCCTCCGCCGCTACCTGGAGGTCCACCGGCCGGTGCTATTGCAACGGGCCGAGAAGGTGACACCTGTAGCCGCGCGCGCCCTCTGGCTATCCGAGCGCGGCACGCCGCTCTGCGAATCCGCGATTTACAAGCGGCACCGGCACGTGAGCAAGGACATCCTGGGCATCGCCGTGAACCCTCAGGCGGTGCGGCACGCCGGCGCCACCTTCATCGCGAAAGAGCATCCCGAGCTCGTCGCCATCATCGCGGAGTGGCTGGGGCACACCAACGGCCGTACCGCCCCAGAGCACTACATCCTCGAGACCAACATCGCGGTGAGCAGGCGCTTCGTAGGCGCGATCGACAAGATGCGCTTCGGAGTCGAAGCGCCATCGCCGGCGCAGGCCGTCGATCCCGCCGGTGGCGACGAGGTTGACGGACCGGTTTTCTGAGACTGGATCCGTGATAGGCTTTACTGGATCGGCTCCCAGGCCAAGGACGGTCGCTTCAACGGAGCCTCAACTTGCAGGTCGCGGCGGGAGAATCCGTCGGGCCGGTGACGAGAGGACCGCATTATGCGCCCTGATTGCCTCGACGCCGCTTCCTCATTGAGGGTCCCTCGCGACCAGCGCCGCACGCCTGCGCCGGCGCAGTCTCTCACCGCCACGCCGGGCGCGTGGTTGCAGGATGAGTCCACCCCCACCTCGACGCCATTGCTGATGCGCCGCCCGGCCAGATACATAATGGTGGATGAAGGGCTCGGCACCACAGGAGAGCGGCAACGAGGGACCGGCGCACAGCGCGGCGCCTCCCTTGTCTGCGTTCACCATGAAGGTGGTGGACGACATGCCTGTGCCGTTGCCCATCACCGACGCCGAGCTGCAGGTGATCGAGCGCCACCTGCGCGGGATCCTCGACCGGGTGCTGTTCGATGAAGACCGTGAAGACACAGACCGGCGTGACGCGCGTCGCGTTCTACGCCCGCGTCTCCACCGTTCGCCAGGCTGAACACGACCTCTCAATCCCCGACCAGGTCCGCCAGGGCGAAGCGTTCTGTGAGCGGAAGGGGATGGAGCTGGTGCGCGTCTTCACGGAGCCGGGGGCCTCCGCCACCGACGACCGGCGACCAGTGTTCCAAGAGATGATCGACCTCGCCTGCGGACCCGACCATCCGTTCGACGTCATCCTGTTCCATTCCTTTAGCCGCTTCTCGCGCGACGCTATGTTGTTCGAGTTCAACGCGCGCCGGCTGCGGAAGGTGGGTGTGCAGCTGGTGTCGTTGACCCAGGAGGTTGGTGACGACCCGACCAGTCAGCTTATCCGCAAGGTCGTCGTGCTCTTCGATGAATATTCCTCGCAGGAGAATGCCAAGCACACGCGCCGTTCGATGCGCGAGAACGCCCGGCAAGGGTTCTGGAACGGCTCGAAGCCTCCATTCGGCTACCGGACGCAGGAGGCAGGGCGCCGCGGCGACAAGGTCAAGAAGGTTCTTGCAGTAGACCCGGCCGAGGCCGCGACCGTCCGCAAGATATTCGACCTGTACCTCGGCGCCGACGGCGCGGCGAAGGGCGTGAAGGCAATCACGACGCACCTGAACGAGCGAGGCGTGACAATCCGCGGCAAGCCGTTCAACGTGGCAACCGTTCACAAAATTCTGACGCGCCCCACCTACAGTGGCACCCACTACTTCGACCAGCACGACAGTCGCACCGGTCAATGGAAGGACCGCGCCGAGTGGGTCCCGATGCAGGTGCCGGTCATCATCGAGCAGGACGCCTTCGACCGGGTGCAGGCGACCTTGAAGGCACGCGACCGTCGCGTCACGCCGCCTCGCGTTGTGACCGGGCCGACCCTGCTCACCGGCCTCGCCCGGTGCGCCACCTGCGGCAGCGCCATGACGCTGCGGACCGGCAAGAGCGGGCGCTACCGCTACTACACCTGCAGCCGGCAGGCGATCCAAGGCAAGACGGGCTGCAAGGGCCGCAGCATCCCCATGGACAAACTAGACGGGCTCGTCGTCGAGCACATGAGCGAGCGCCTCTTTGCGCCGGAACGTCTCCGCCATCTGCTCAAGGAGTACCTCGACCGCTCCGTCAGCGCCCAAGCCGGTCGCCGCGAACGGCTGCGGCAGCTCAAGGTCGAGAGCACGGAAACCGAAGGCCGGTTGAAGAAGCTCCTGGCGCTTGTGGAGACCGGCGTGATGCAACCCGACGATACCGTTTTCACGGAACGATTGGCGCAGATCAGGCTGCAGCGGCACGAGACGGAGGAGCACATCGCGCAGCTGGAACGCGAGCTCAACGCCCAGGGTTATGAACTCACGCCCGAGCGCCTCGCCGCCCTCGGGACGGCACTACGCGAGCAGCTCGTGAACGGCGACGCCCAGTTCCGCAAGGCCTACCTCAATCTCTTCATCGACCGGATCGAGGTGGACGATGCCGAGATCCGCCTTTGCGGCTCGAAATCGACGCTCGCGAAGGCGGCGTCAGGGGCCTTACCAAGGCCCTCCGACGGAGTGCCCAGTTTTGTTCGGGAGTGGCGTCCCCGGGGTGACTCGAACACCCGACCCACAGTTTAGGAAACTGTTGCTCTATCCTGCTGAGCTACGGGGACGCAATAAAAATCAATGAGTTAGTTATCTTGCCTCTGGCCTAGTCGCAGCATAGTCGCTTCCCTTTTCGTGGTGCATGAGACTGACTTCCGCACCTTCATGAAGCTCGTTGTCGAGGCGCCGGTTCAGCATTCTAGCAACGTGCAACGGCCAGTGACCATACGTCAGCATCTTCTGGTCGATCGAGCAGCCGATACCCGTCGCCGGGATTAGAAGTTAGGAAGCAGAAGCTGGCCGGGTACGATGCCGCCGCGCTTCCGTCGGCACAGGGAAAATAGTCATCGCTGTTATCGGCACTGGCATCAGTCTGGAGCCTGCGACCGTAGAAGCGATAGAGGTTGAGAAGCTAGTCCCGGATACCTTATGTACGTAGCCTGAGTGATGTATTTAGCCTGAGTGCGCTGACACGCGTCTCAACCGTTGCTCGCGAGAAAAGTCGCAGAAGGGTCGAAAGCAGTCGCATTCCTGGCGCAATGCACCGGCCGGCGGACGGTCGCCAGAAGGCCAGATCTGGACTTCGTTCCGAGCTCGGAACACTCTCGGTCAACGGCAAGATTGGACCGCGCGACATAGTGCTCGCCGACGAGGTGGTCACGCGGACCGTGATTTCAGGAGTTGCGTGATGTCAGGAACATTCTGTTTCATTCGACTGGCGGGCCGGCAGTAGCGCCGCGCAAACGGGGGAACTGAAAATGAGCGCATGGAAAATCCTGGTCATCTCGATACTCCTTATGCTGTTCGGGGCTGTTGCACGCTATTGGATGCCACACATCTTCGGCCCCGGCAGCCGACTTGTGAGTTGGGCGGTCGAGGCAGGCCTTGTCGTGCTAATTCTCTATCTGGTACTGCCACCGAGCCCCGGGGTCGGCAGGATCGCGACCCTCATTCTTGACGAAAATAAGAATCCAGAGGTCTCACGTCTCCTGACGCTTCTATTTTTTGTGATGATAATGTCGGCGTACCTGACGTGCGCCCTATGGAATGTTTCGCTCTGGAATCCCCCGTCCATGTTTCAAGATTTGCCAGCGCTTCCCGCAGGGGATTCCGATGCAGGAGAATGGAAATTACCGCTTGGGATAGAGATCCCGCCTCAGATTTGGCTGTTAGCGGGGATCGTCGTGGGGCCGGCCATCGGCGCTGCAATCATCACAAGTGCTAAATTGCAGACGGGAGAGTTGTCCACAGTATCTACGGGAGAGTTGTCCACAGTATCTGAGGTACCCCTGCTGAGCCGCATGTTTCTGTATGAGGGCAAAGCCCCAAAGCGACAGGTCGACTTCGCGCCAGCCTATGAGTTCCTGACCAAGATGGTCGTCTTTGTGGCATATCTCGTTGCGTTGGGCCGTCTGATGTACATGACGGGCGCCGACGCGTACATTCTCAGATTTCCCTCAGTTCCCGATGGGTTGTTGGTTATTGTGGCCGTTGTCTCCGGCGTATACATCGTGAGCCGCGCTATTCATCGCCGGGATTAGAAGTTAGGTCATGAACTCATAAACGCCGGAAGCCTCGTCAGCACTTCCGGAGTCAAGCGGACATGGCGCGAAGGCTTCCATTCTTCACTTTTGACCCGAACCGGGACAAAGCACGGCAAAGGCGGCCCTCCGCCCGGATGAGATTTTCAATAGTGATGCCGCGAGACCTGAGCCGCATCCACGTTCTGGTTCCCGGGCGCGGCGCCGCAGAGTATCGTTTTCTAGGCCCATTCTCAAATCGCGGACGCCGATGCTCCCCCCAAACAAGGCCGTCAAGGCACATCGCCGTGGCACGCATCGGACGAAGGTCCCCGAGGAAACGGTTGACCGCCTCCGGCCGCTGATGAGCGCCTTCGGCATCACCCGCATCGCCAATCTCACCGGCCTCGACAGGACGGGGATTCCGGTGGTGATGGTATGCCGACCCAATGCCCGGTCGAGTGCAGTCTTCCATGGCAAGGGGATCGATCTTGCAGCCGCTAAGGCTTCGGGCCTGATGGAGGCGATCGAGACGTGGCACGCCGAGCACGTGAGGTTGCCGCTCCGTTTCGGCAGCTTCACCGACATAGGTTCGGATCACGTGCTCGTTGATGTCGAAGGATTGCCGCGGACGCCGGCGGGTCGATTTCGTCCTGAGCTCCCTATGCTCTGGGTCGAGGGGCAGGACCTGATTACCGGCAGCGGGGTCTGGTTGCCATTCGAAATCGTGCATGCCGACTCAAGGGTGTCAGGCCCGCCAGCAAGCGGCTGCTTCGCGGCCAGCACGAACGGGCTCGCCTCCGGCAACCGCGTTCCGGAGGCGTTGAGCCACGCGATCTGCGAGGTGATCGAGCGAGACTCGACGAGCCTTTGGCATCTCCTGACGCCCGCGATGCAAGACGCGACGCGATTAGACCTTTCGACGGTCGACGACGATGTCTGCCTTGCCGTGATCGATCGCCTCACCCGCGCGCAACTCGCCCTTGCCGTCTGGGAAACCACGACCGATATCGGTGTGCCCGCGTTTCAGTGTGCAATCGCCGATAGCGTCGGCGCGTTCGGGCACGTTGGTCACGGGGCCGGCTGTCATCCTGTGCGCGAAATCGCTCTGCTTCGCGCCCTGACTGAGGCGGCGCAAATCCGCACCACTTATATCGTTGGTTCACGCGAAGATATTGAGCTTTCCGACTACGCGCCTGCGACGCTTGAAGCCCGTACTCTCCGGGTGCGAGCGCTGATGCGGCCGATAGACAGGATGCGCAACTTTACTGCCGCAGGCCGATTTGAGTTTGATACTTTCGACGAGGAAGTCACCTGGCTAGTCGACCGCCTCAAAGCAGCGGGTATCCGGCAGGTCATTGCTGTCGATTTGAGTCGACCCGATTGCGACGTGAGCGTCGTGCGCATCGTTGTGCCGGGCCTCGAGGGCTCGGATCATCACGGCCTCTATGTCCCTGGGGCGCGAGCGCGCGCACGGGCTCAGCGATGAGCATCTGCGTCTTTGTCGGCCCGACGCTGCCGCGTGCGGAGATCGCCGGCAGGTGCGACGCGGTGTGCCTGCCACCAGCCGCACAGGGCGACATCCATCGCGCCGCGCAGACAAAACCGCAAGCGATCGGGATTATCGACGGCTATTTCAGCGGGGCGCCCGCCGTGTGGCACAAGGAGATTCTGTGGGCACTGTCGCAGGGGATCCCGGTCTTCGGCAGCGCCAGCATGGGCGCTCTGCGCGCGGCGGAGCTGCACGGTTTCGGCATGCGGGGAATAGGGCGGATCTTCGAAGCGTTCCGAGACGGAATCCTCGAGGACGATGACGAAGTCGCGATCGTACACGGTCCGGCCGAGCTCGGCTTCCCTGCCCTGTCGGAACCGATGGTCAACATACGCGCGACACTGGTGCAAGCGGTGAACGCTGGAGTGTTGAGTGCAGCCTCCGGCCAAGCGCTCGAAGGCTTCGCCAAGTCCGTGTTCTTCCCGAACCGGAGCTGGCCCGCGCTCGTTGGTGCTGCGCCGGCTTGCGGCGTTGCCGGGGCCGAGCTGGCGGCTCTCACCGCGTGGCTTCCCCACGGGCGCGTCGATCAGAAGCGCGAGGACGCGTTGGCGATGCTGGCCGCCATGCAGGAATCCATCGCGCGACCCGGCCCCGCCGTCGCGCCGAGGTTCCAATTCGAATGGACTCACCTCTGGGATGAGATGGTGATCCGGTCGGTCGACCTTCCGCCGGCCATCGGATCCTCGGGTGGGGCGCCCGGCTACGAAGTCCTGGAGGAGCTGCGCCTGGAAGGCGGCGACTCCTATGAGCTGGTCAGGGCGCGTGCGCTGGTCCGTCTGTTCGCCGGCCTGCACGCAAAGCGCCAAGGCATGGACCCGACACCCGAGGCGCTTCGCGGGACGCTGAGCGGGCTGCGTGCGCGGCTCGGGCTGTTCACGCGTGCCGAGCTCGACGCTTGGCTCGCGCGCACGCACCTGACAGCGGCGTCGCTCGAAGGGTTGATCGAAGGTTGCGCTCGATCGGAAGCCGCCACGGAGCTGCTGGGCGCGGCACTCGACCGGCATTTGCTGGACGAGCTGCGCTTGAGCGGACGATACGAGAGCTTGGCTGCGAGGGCGGCGCAAAAGCAAACCGTGCTTGGCGCGGCTGCAAATGGCGGCGCGGAGATTCCGAACATCGCGGCGCTACGGCTGTGGTTCTTTGAACAGCGCCTGGGTCGCCCGCTGCCTGACGACGTGAAAGCCTTCGCCGCCGAGCGCGGGTTTTCGGATATCGCAGATTTCGATGGTGCGTTGCATCGGGAGTGGATATACTTCCACTCAAAGTAAAATCCCGGCGTCGGGCATTCGGCCGGAGGGCGCATGGGGCGTGCGGATCTAGGCATTACTGGCACTAGGTTCAGGCTGTTTCCGCGGCCGCCCTACATCCATCCCGAACGGCCGCCCGAAATCATCCCTGTCACGACCATTCCAGGCCAAATCGGGCGGGGCCCCTCGGACGACCGGCTCTACGTCATCGCGCCGATCGGCAAGCGCCGGCCCTACGGTATCAATCGCGGCCCTTACGGCACGCCCCACCTCGACTTGCCCCCGTGGCGGGGCCCTGTCCGCCGCCCGGCGGAGCCCGACCCTCATGGACATTTCGATCATATTCCAGCGGACGCGCCGGAATTCGCCGCGGCGCATGTCTTCGGCGCCATCCGCTTCACACTCGAGATCTGGGAGCGCTATTTCGGCCACGCCATCCCCTGGCACTTCGCGCGGGACTTCGACAGGCTCGAGGTCAGCATTCTGCCGGGACACGACAACGCCCATGCCGGCTACGGCTTCATGGAGGTCGGCGAGCATCTTACGACGGACGGCACTGCCGTGCCTTATGCGCTCAATTTCGATGTGATCGCCCACGAGCTCGGCCATCTGATTATTTATTCGATGCTGGGGGTGCCGACCGCGGCAACCGCGCAGGGCGAGTATTTCGGCTTCCACGAAGCCGCCGCCGACGTCACGGCGCTCGTCGCATCGCTGCATTTCGATTCACTGGTCGATCACCTCCTCGAAGATACCAGTGGCAATCTCTACACCTACAACGAGCTCGACCGTTTCGCCGAGCTGTCGGCGACCGAGCAAATCCGCCTTGCCAGCAATTCCTTGAAGATGTCGCGCTTCGCGGCCGGCTGGGAAGACGAGCACGAGCTGTCGCAGCCGCTCACCGGCGCGCTGTTCGACATTTTCGTCGACATCTTCCAGGAAAATCTGATCGAGCGCGGGGTGATCGGACGGACCGTCGCCGAGCTCAACGACCTCGTGCGAAACCGGCCGGAATATGCCGCGACGATTCAGCCGATCTTCGATGCGGCCTATTCCGACCAGCGCTCGGAGTTTCGCGCCGCGCTGATCGACGCCCGCGACTACGCCGGCGTGGCGCTCGCCGAGACCTGGAAGCGCCTGTCGCCGCATTACCTCGATTACCAGGAGATCGCGAACACGCTGCTCGCCGTCGATCGCGTGCTCACCGGCGGACGCTATCGCAGGGCGATGGTCGATAGCTTTGCCTGGCGGGAAATTGGCAAGGTGCAGGTCGGACCGCGCCTGAAGCCGCCGGGCAAGTCGAGCCACGCCTACTCAGCACGCACGATGCTGCCTGAGCTGGAGCGGCGGTTGCCGAGAATGTCCTACCGTGAACAAGCCGTGGTCCTACGCGGCCGGGCGTGAAAACTGAAATCGCAAGGAGGCAAACACAATGTCCGAAACATTACTCTCGCCATCGGGAATAAAGCTCTATGGACGCGCAACACTGGATATTCTTGTTGCTGATATAAAAGCACTTTTTGACGGTGCAACAGAAGCCGCAGATTACGCCGCGAAAGCCGCGGCTAAACCGAACGCTACGCCGCAGGATGTCATCAAAGCGGTAAAGGCCTATTGCGCAAATCAAAAACCGGGAACGGATAAACTGCGGGCGGCAGAGGATACCCTAGTTGTTATCAAGGAGCTTGTTAATCGGCAGACGCGCGGGCCAAGCCACGCCCCGCTTACCGCCGCTGAGCTTGCAGACGTCGCGCTCTCACGATCATCCTTATACCAATACGGAGCTCTTGGAAAAAATCTCTTTCTTTTGAGCCAACTGACCGCAGACCAAGCGCGACTCGCGCGCATTTACGGCTTTAGTTATGAGGGCCACTATTACGACCTTCCGAAGCCGGCACTCTTCCTCGTTCACACTCTCGGAAAACCTGTCGCATTGAATGAGTTGCAGCGCACCAGCATGGAGACTGCGGGAGTGGCAGCAAGAGAATGGGAATTTTCCGGTCCATATGCAAACTACATCTTCGATCTAAGGAGATGGGACTACGACAAGGGCGATTTTTCAATTCGATTGGACATTGAAACTGGGCCGTTCGAGCAGATCCTGCTGGCAATGTGTTTGCGGGGCGGTGCCTCCATGTTGAGCGGGTCGGATCTACGGAGCGGATCGGATTTGCGGAGCGGTTCGGATCTCCGGAGCGGATCGGATCTGCGCATCAGCGGCTCCGATCTTCGCAGGCGGTAGGCGGAAGCGGGCTCAGCTTGTCCGCAAATTCCGGGCTCAGCGCTCTGCGGGCGGGAAGGGCAGTTCTCGAGATTTTCGCGATGCGCGGGTCATGCTCGAGTGCCGACCCAGCGCATTTTGAATTTTTCGGCATCCTCGCCGACGACGCTGAAACCGAGCCGGCGGTAGAGGGAGATCGCGGGATTGCCGCGCATCACGTTGAGCGCGACGGGGCGTTTTGCTCTGCGGGCGCGCTCCAGCAAGGATTGGATCAGGCTGGTTCCGATCCCGCGATTGCGAAAGCGGTCGACGAGGTGGAGCTGGTGCAGATGGAAGCCGTCCACGGACTGCGACACCTGCAGCCAACCGATGTTGTCGCCGTCGGCGCGGATGATATGCGCCTGCTCCGGCTTGAACGCCCGCCCGAAGCGGGCGACGACCCGGCTCTCGTTCCAACGGTCGAGCGCGGTCAGCAGTGGTTTCGCGCTATCGAAGTAAAGCGCGGCGGCAAAATCATAGTCGCTTTGTCGCGCCGGACGCAGCGAGATATTGGAGGCTTTCCTTGGCGCGACAGGCATGAAATTCGTCGATGGCGCCTCTTCTTGCCCTTAGTGTAGCACCGGGGCGCGAGCCGGCAACGCTTAACCTGAGGTCCTTTACTCCGGAATCACGGACTTTGATTGCGGTTGATCGACGCGGCTGCGATACTGTGCTGCGGTGCAAATCGCGAAATTGGCGAGACCATGGGTCCGACGAAATCCGATAGTACCTCCATCCCGCTCGCTCGGCGGCTGGCCGCCGTCATGTTCGCCGACATGGTCGGCTACAGCACCCGCCTGGAGCATGACGAGCAACGAAATTTGGCTCAGGCCACCCGTTCGGTGGAACTGTTCCGATCACTGATCGGCGACTACGGTGGCCAAGTAGCGAATGTCGCCGGCGATGGCATCTTGGCCGTCTTCGACAGCGCCGAGCAGGCGTTGCGCTTTGCCTTGCAAGTGCAGGGAGAGTTTCGCGATCAGTCGGTATGGAGCGACGGCGAGCCCATCCAATTTCGCATCGGCGTCAATCTCGGCGAGATAATGGAGAACAGCGGCAACGTGCAAGGCCATTGCGTCAACGTGGCCGCGCGGCTCCAGACGATCGCCACACCCGGCAGCGTTTTCGTCACCGCAGCCGTGCGCGATGCCGTGCGCGATCAACCGGGAATCTCTCTTCGGTCACTGGGACGGCAAGCCTTCAAGAATATTTCAGAACCGATCGAAGTATTCGCGGTTGCCCAATCGGGGACGGCGAGCAGCCGGGTGGTGGATCCCGGCCATACTCCGTTGCCTCCGGAGCCTCCGTGGATCCCTTCGGTGGCGGTACTGGCCCTTGCCAACCTCTCGGGCGATTCGGCGAACGACCATCTCTGCGAGGGCATGTTCGAGGACGTAATCGCTAATTTGAGTCGCTTTCGCAATCTGATGGTAATCGCGCGGCACTCGGCATTCCTGTTCAGCCTCAAGTCCAATCCCCCAAGCGAGATCGGACGCCGATTGGGGGTTCGCTACCTCCTCGGCGGCAGCTTGCGGCGTTCGGGTAGGCGTGTGCGCATCGCGGTCGAGTTGATCGACGCTGAATCCGAGGGTGTGCTCTGGTCCGACAGGTTCGACATCGAGATCGAAGAACTCTTCGATCTCCAGGACGAGATCGCAGGCGCAGTCGCCTCGCGGCTGGCGGTTCAAATCGACTTTGCAGAGCGCCGGCAAGAATCGCAGCATCCGCGCGACATGCGCGCCTATGGCCTAGTACTGCGTGGCCGCCACTTGATCACGCGATTTACCAAGGAAGCCAATTTTCATGCGCGCCGTCTTTTCGAGGAGGCAATCGAGATCGCACCCGACTATGGCCGAGCCTTTAGCGCGATGTCGCGGACACATAACATAGATTGGCGGTATGCGTGGTCGCTCGACCCCGACCAGTCCCTTGATACAGCGGTCGACCTCGCCGGCCGCGCCATCCAACTCGACCGGCTGGACGCTCGTGGGTTCGCGGAACTTGGTTATGCCAATCTCTACAAGAAACGACATGATGAGGCCCTCTCCGAATATGGGCGCGCGATGGCGCTGAATCCAAACGATGCCGACATCATCGCCGAGTATGCCGACGCACTTGTCTATTCGGGAAAGCCGGAAAAGTCGGTTGAGCTTTTGGCAAAGGCGATGCGGCTCAATCCCTATTATCCGGACCAGTATCTGTGGGACCTCGCGGACGCTTATAACGCCATGGGGCGCTCGGCGGATGTCATCGCCACGATCAGGCGTATGCAAAATCCCGGTGAAGGGCGGCGCCTTCTAGCCGCCAACTACGCTCATCTCGGCATGTTGGAAGAAGCCAAGGCCCAGGTCCGAGAGGTGTTGCGGCTACATCCGGGGTTCACCATCAGCCAATGGCGTCACCGTCCGCCCTACCGTGACAGCGCTATCCTGAACCGCTATGTCGAAGGCCTACGCAAGGCTGGTTTGCCCGATTGACGAGCGAATACACTGTGTGCGGCGTAGCGCCAGTTATGGAGAGTTTTTCGGTGCGCGAGAACTTAAGCCCCACAGGTTCGCAACCGTTGGCCAACTTCACATTCGGCCATTGGCATATCGCAGGGTCTATTGTTTCAGATATGAGCTAGCCAGCCTAACAGAGCACAAAGTTAGGAAACTGTTGCTCTATCCTGCTGAGCTACGGGGACGCGGTGCCGGGATTTATAGCAATCCCCTACCCCCGGGTCCAAGCCTCAGGGCTGCGAAAGATTTTCCCCGTCCCGTCTTGACCCCGCCGCAATCCGGGGCTTTCTTGTCACGGGCCGCGGAAGCGCGGCCGGCATGGCATCGTTATCGCTGGGGCGCACGACTTCCGGCGCCCGAACCCCTCGCATCGGAGACCGGATCATGGTGTTGCGTCGCCTGGCCTTTTCGGCGCTCGGACTTCTCCTGCTCGCGCTCGGCCTCGTATCGGCGCCGGAGACCCGCGCCGCGACGGATCCCGCGGGCGTCGTCACGGATTTCGGCAACCGCGCGCTCAAGATGCTGAACGATCCCGCCATCTCCGACAGCGAGCGGCGCAAGCGCTTCCGCTCCCTCCTCGACGAGGATTTCGATTTCGACATCGTCTCGCGCTTCGTGCTCGGCCGCTATTGGGCGGGCGCCACCGAGGCCGAGCGCCGCGACTTCGCGGTGGTCTTCAAGGACTACGTCGTGCAGTCCTACTCCAACCGCTTCAACGAGTTCGGGGACACGACCTTCAAGGTGACGGGCCAGCGCGCGGAGGGCGAGACCGCCACCGTCGTCCGCACCGACGTGAGCCGCAAGGGCGGCGCTCCCGCCAAGGTCGACTGGCGCGTCACCAAGGTGGCGTCCGGCTACAAGATCACGGAGGTCACGATCGACGGCGTCAGCATGTCGCTGACCCACCGCCAGGAATTCGCGGCAATCATGGAGAAGAACGGCGGCCACGTCTCCGACCTGATCGCCGCGCTGCGCAACAAGCTCGCGAGCGCGCAGTAGGCGCACCCGCCCGGCTCAGAACTGGCCGGGCTTGATGTGGTAGACGTCGCGGTTCTTGGGATCCTGCACGTAGACGAGGCGCGCAAAGGGAATCCGCGGCTGGGGCTTCGCGGGGTCCGGCTTCTCGCCGGCGGGCAGCTCGCGCACGACGGTGCCGTACTGCAGCTGCACCATCCGTCCCTTCTCGTCGATGCCCTGGAAGAGCAGGTTCATGCCGTCGACGAGCTGCGCGTTGACGATGCGGTTCTCCGGCTGGAAGTTCTGGTTCGCGAAGTAGTTCAGCAGCACCTGCGCGCCGCCGAGCACGTTGGTGGAATTGGGCGCGGTGTCGCCGACCCCCGCACCCCACATGAGCCCCACCTGGAAGAGCTTCTTGTGCGAGTAGCCGAACCAGTAGACGACGCGCACCGGACCCACGTCCGGGAGGATGTCGTTGGTGGTGATCGTGAGGGTGGGCGTGCGGTCGACGGGCTCCACCGCGCGCGCGATCGAGGCTTCCTTGATGTTGAAATCCACCTGGACCGCGCGCTTCACCTCGGCCTCGGTCATGCCGAACTTGGCGCTGCGGAAGCCCTCGACCTCGTAAGGTTTCGGCGTCTCGGGATTGGCGGGCGCTTGCGCAGGCGGCGCCGTTGCCGCGGGCGGAGCCTGCTGGGCCGCGGCCTCGGCCTCGGCCAGCGCGAGCGCCGCCCCGAGCGCCAGCGCGCCGAGCCCTGCGCGGGAGGCGGCGAGGAAGGATCGTGGCTTCATGTCAGCGCGCGGCGCCCCGGCGTTCATTGACGATCTGAACCAATTTGTCCCAGGCCCCCAGCGAAAGCAAATGGGAGTAGATGAGCGCGATCCAGCCCTTGGTCCGCCATTCGAGGAAGGTCTCGGCGGGGAGCTGGTTGAATTTCTCCTCGTCGATCATCTTGAAGCCGCGCACCAGCACGGTCTCCTGCGGCGAGATTTGCACCCTGGCGTCCCGTCCCGCGAGGAGCTCGACCTGGGCGAGCGTGCGCCCGAACTCGCGCGTCGCCTCGTGCTGACGCTGATAGGCCAGGCAGAACTCGAGCGCCTTCTGCGTGATCTCCGTGGGCTGGCCGTTCCGGAAGAAGGGATTGTCCTTGGTCGCCTCGATCAGCTCCGAGGCCTCGTCGATGCAGAGCGTCAGGTCCTTGGTGACGGGCTGCTCAGCGAAGAGGAAGGGGTAGCGCCGCACGTAAGCGGGAATGTAGGTCCCCCGCCGCCAGCTGCCGTCGGGCTCGACGAAGAGATTGACGCGATCCTGGATTCCCACCACCGCCATCGGCAGCGGCACCGGCTCGTCCGTGAAGACGATGGGGTAATCGCGCTGCGCGTGAAAGAGCTCCGTCGTCGTCAAGGGGATCGCGTTGGCGCCCTGCGCGAAGCGATAGTTCGAGAGCCGTTTCAGCGAGATGTCCGAATGAACCTGCGCCTGGAGCGCGAAGGGCTTGCGGTAGAAGAGGGGAAATGCGGCGCCTTGCTGCGCTTGCGCCGCCGATTGCTGAGCCATGCGTTACCTTTCCAGGAGTAGGGTGGGTCGCCTCCTGCTCGCGCGGGACGGTATTACCGAAGCGCGCGACGGGCAAGGCCGGCCGCGCGCCTCGGGATTCCAAGGTCCCGCGCTCAGGGGGCCGGGCGGAAATACCGGAGCGGGCGGGCCGGCACCTCCGGCAGATCGCGCTGGCCCTGCCTCGCGCAGAGATCGCGCAAATGCTGGGCGAGCTCGGGATTGTCGGCGAGGAGGGCCAGGGTCTCCGGGAGCCGGGCACAGGAGAAGGCGCCCGGGCCGCCGGGCTCGATCCCCGCGAGCGCCTCGGCGCTCGTCCCCTCGACCCGCGCTTGCAGGGTCGGGCGAAGCTCGTAACCCAGCTGCTCCTCCGTCTTCGGATTCTGGATGTCCATGTAGAGCGGCCGGCTGATCGCCGAGAACACGTCCGGCGCCACGTCGAAGCTGCTGATCCGCGCATAGCCGAGGATCCCGTCGGTGCCCGAGGTGCCCACGGTCCCCGGGCCTCCGGCGGAGGGGCTGATCGCGGCGAGGCTCGCCACGGTCGAGGGTGCATTGCCGGGTCGGTAGAGCATGGCGAAGGCGATCGGATAGCTCTGGTCGCTGAGCTTCGGAATCGGCGTTTCGTCCTCGAAGTTCCGCGGCGGCGGCGTCTCGAGGGTCTCCTTGAAGAAGACGGTGAAGGGCTCGCCCGCGTCCGGCGCAATGGCCGGGGAGTAGTAGATGCCGAAATGCACGAAGGTGACGGTCTGGTCCTTCGGGAATTGGGCGTCGGGTTCGTCGAAGAAGGGCTGGCCGTTGAGCGCGAGCGAGGCGCCCGGCCCGATCGTGACCTGACTTCTGCGCGCGAGGAAGAGCGCGAGGTTGTCGCCGGTCTCGGTGCTGATGGTGGTGGCGCCGGTGACGGTGAGCGCGCCGGGCCCGATCCTCCGCGACGGGAAGGCATCGTCGACGACCAGCGTCGTCCTGCCGCCGCTCGTGAGCGTCGCCGCGTCGAGATGGACGTTGATCTCGGCCCGGCCGAGAACGCTCCCGGCCGCGCTCACGGTGCCGTTGAGCGTGAGGTTATTGAGGCCGCCGAGGCCCAAGGTGATGTTGCCGCCGTTGCCGGCGCTCGCGGTGGTCACGGTGAGGTCGGCGCCCTGCACGTCGACGGCGATGCTGCCGCTGGCGTCGGTCGCGCTGCCGATCGAGAGATTTCCGCCGCCGCGCTGCAGGAAGAGGATGTCGCCGGGGCCGCTGGTCACGCCGAGCGTGCTGACGGCAGCGGCGGCGGTCCCGGTGTTGTTGACGAGATTGATGCCGCCCGTGTCCGTCACCGCCGCGACCATGGGGGAAGCGAGGATGAGCGGCGTCCCCGCCGTGCTCGTCCCCGAGGGGATGCCGATCCCCGCGCTCGCAAGGAGCGTCACGCTCGCGGCGGTCACGTCGGTCCGGTTGCCGGTGTTGGTGGGATCGGTGATCGCGCCCGAGGCCGCATCGAGCGTCACCGCCCCGGTCGCGGCATTGACCGGCGCGCCCAGGAGGATGTTGCCGGCGGCAGTGATCGAGGCGTCGCCGCCGGTCGCGGAGACCGTCCCGGTCACGGCGACGCCCGTGGTGTCCTCGAAGAGGAAGTCGCCGTGATGGACGGCGAAGCCCGCGAGCGTCCCGATCGTGTTGCCGGCGCCGAGGCTCGCGGAGGTCCCGGCCGAGCCCGTGAGCGTCGCCGCGGAAATCACGCCGTTGCTTGCGTCCTGGCTCACGGCCCCGTTGGCGGAGCCCAGCGAGACGACGGCCGTGTCGGTGCTGCCGCCGCTATGCGCCGCGATCGGGCTTGCGATGTCGATCTCGCCGCCGGTCGCGACCGTGAGGTTGCCGTGGACGGTGTTGGTGAAGAGCGAGCCGCCGAGGGTGCCGCCGACGGTGACGCCGGAGGAGCCGTCGAGGGTGGTGTTGGAGACGTCGCTCAGGAAGACCGCGTTGCCGCTCCCGAAGACGTTGCTGGCGTTCGAGAGGTTGACGAAGGAACCGAGGCCGCTGTTGAGCGTGCTGGTCCCGCCGAAGACCGTGCCCTCGTGCGCGAGGATCTCGAGGTTGGAGCCGGTGCTGATCGCGCCGCTCTGGCCGAGATTGACGTCGCCGGAGGTGAGCGAGATCGAGCCCTGAGACGGACCGGTGGTGATGGTGAAGGTGCCGCCGATCCGGTTGCCGCTCTGGTTGAGGTTGACGGCCTGGCCGTGCGTGGCCGTGAGCGTGTGATCCGGCAAGGTGCCGAAGAGCTGCACGGTCACGAGCCCGCCGTTGGGCGTGGCCGCGCTCAGGATCCCCTGCGTGATGTTGAAGGTGGGGTTGGCGGTGCCGAGCCCAGTCACGTTGTCGAAGCTCGGCGCGATGATGCCTTGCGCGAGCAGGTTCTGGTTGAGACCGCCCACGACCACGACGCTGCCGTTGATGGGGTTCGAGCCCACGAGATTCTGCCCGACGATCGCGGTGCCGTTGAGGTTGGCGGTACCGACGTTGGTGAGGTCGAGGTTGCCGCCCACCGCGAGCGTCGTGCCCGCGAGCTGCTCGAGTGTCGGAGTCGTCAGCACGAAATTCCCGGCGACGGTGGAGCCGCCGAGGGTGAGCGTCGAGGGCGAGCCCGTGTTCGCGGCGACGGTGGCGTCGCCGAGGGTCTGGCTCGTGTCGGTGACGGCGACGTTGCCGGCGATGTCGAGAATGCCTGCGGTCTGCGTGATGAGGCCGTTCCCCGTGAGGACGAGCGCGCCCGCCTCGACGTCGCCGCCGAGCGCGATCCCGGCGCCGCTGTCGACGAAGCTCACCGCCGCCGTGTTCGTGGGCGTGGAGCCGTTGCTGTTGTCGGCGGTGACGGCGCCGGAGGTCGCGATGCCGCCGCCGCCGCTCATGGAGACCGTGAAGTTCCCCTCGAGCGAGCTCGCGCCGATGGTGATGCCGCCGCTGCCGTCGACCGTCGTTCCCGCGACGCCCACGAAAGCGAGGGCCCCGAACGTGTTCGTGCCGCTCAGCAGCGAGACGGTCGAGCCCGCGCCGCCGTTGAGCGTGTTGGAGCCGCCGAAGAGCGTGCCCTCATTGGCCTCGATGAGGAGCGTCTTGCCCGCGAGCTGGACCGCCGTGCTCTCAACGAGGTTGAAGTCGCGCTGCTGGCCCGCCGTGAGCGCGAGCGAGCCCGTCTGCAGCGCGAGGACGCCGCCGATGTGATTGGCGCGGGAGAGGTTGATTCCGAGCCCGTGCGCGACGCCCATGAGTCCGGTGAGCGTCGGGCTCAGGTTGAGGGTCGCGTTGGAGATGCCCTGGCTGTTGAGCTGCGTCGCGAGGATCGCGAGGTCGAAATCGGTGGGCGAGCCCCCGCCGGGGCTGAAGGTGCCGTTCGAGAAGAGGAGCGCGGAGGTGAGGCCCGTGGTGACGCCGCTCCCGGAGGCGCCCGTGAGCGAGCCGCCCGCGAGCACCGTTCCCGTGAGGCTCACCGTCGAGGCCGAGAGGGTGGCATTGCCGCCGACGAGGAGCGTCCCCGTCTGCGTCAGCGTCGCTCCCGTGGCGCTATCGGAGACCAGCAAGTTCCCCGCGACCGAGGAGCCGCCGAGGGTGAGGTTTCCGGTCGAGACGGTGGCGGAGGCGTCGCCGAGCGTCCCCGTATTGGTGGCGCCGACGTTCCCCACGACGTCGAGGATGCCGCCGGTCTGGTTGATCTCGCCGGCCGCCACGAGCTCGAGCGAGCCCGCCGCCAGATTCGCCGCGAGGGTGATCCCGCCGGTGCCGCCGGCGGTATCCGCGAGGAAGCTCACCGCCGCCGTATTGCTCGGCGAGAGCGAGGTGTGGTTGTCCGCCGTGAGCGAGGTCGCGAGCGTGACGCCGCCGCCCATGGCGACGGCGAGATTGCCGTGCACGGTGTTGGTCTGCGTGCCGAAGCCGATGGTGATGCCGCCCGTGCCGTCGATCGTCGCGTCCGCGACGTTGGAGAGCGCCACCCCCAGGAAGGTGTTGCCGGTTCGGTCGAGGAGCACTTCCGAGCCGAAGCCGCCGCCAAGGCTGTTGGGCCCGCCGAAGAAGGTGCCGGGCCGCGCCACGACGAGGGCGTTATTGCTGAAGGCGAGGGAGGTCGCCTGGCCGAGGTTCACGTCGCGCGTGCTCACGGTCGCCGTGAGCGTGCCGACGCCGCTCCCCGTCGCGACGCGCGCGACGCCGCCGATGCTGTTGGCGCTCTGATTGAGGAGCACGCGGCCGGTGCCGCCGCTCGGCGCGAGGCTCCGATCCGCGATCGGGCCGAAGAGCTGCACCGTGATGGCGCCGGAGGAGCCGGCGCCGCTGCGGGCCGCATCGATCATCGCCTGGGTCGGGTCGAAGGTCGCGCCGGAGACGTTGTTGAAGGTGGGCGCGATCGTTCCCTGCTGGAGCTGCGGGTGGTTGAGCCCGCCGACCGCGATGGTGCCGCCGATCACGGGATGCGTCCCCGCGATGTCGCCGCCCACCGCCACCGTGCCGTTGAAGGTGGCGCTCGAGACGTTGGTGAGGTCGAGCGTCCCGCCCACCACCAGCGTGTTCCCCGCGGATTGCAGCAGCGAGTGGCTCGAGAGCACGAAATCGCCGTTGATGCTGGAATTGCCGAGGTTGAGCGTGCCGGTCGAGCCGGTATTGCCCGCGAGCGTCGCGTTCCCCGCGGCGATGTCCGTGACGTTGAGGTCGCCCACCAGTGCGAGCGTGCCCGCGTTCTGCGCGATGGTGCCGTTGCCGCGGAGGGTGAGCGTGCCCCCCGCGAGATTGGCGCCGAGCGCAATGCCGTCGTCCTGATCGTCGAGCGTCACCACCGCCGAATTCGCGAGCGTCGAGCCCGCCGTGACGTTGCTCGCGGTGATCGCGGTCGATGTGGCGATGCCGCCCGTTCCCGTCATGGAGACCGTAAGATTGCCGCGGACGGAGCTCGCTTGCGTTCCGAAGCCGATGGCGATGCCGCCGCTGCCGTCGATCGTCGTGTCGGAGACGTCCGTGAGGGCCAGTGCGGTAAAGGTGTTGCCGCCGTCGTTGAGCAGCACGGTCGAGCCGCGCCCCGCATTGAGCGTGTTGGGGCCGCCGAAGAGCGTGCCGGCGTGCGCGAGGATCAGCGCCTTGTCCGCGAAAGCGAGCGCCGAGACCTGACCCAGATTGACGTCGCGCGAGGCCGCGTTCGCGGTGAGGGTTCCGGCACCGGTGCCCGTCGCGATGCGCGCGACGCCGCCGATGTGGTTTCCGCCCTGGTTCAGCAGGATCTGGCCGCCGCCGCCGCTCGCGCTCAGACTCCGGTCCGCAACCGTGCCGAAGAGCTGGACCGTGATGGTGCCGCCGGAGCCGACGCCGCTG
>DATKNV010000225.1:0-8201 GCA_035541215.1 Allostellaceae bacterium
AGGCGCGCCAATTCCTAGCCGCCCATCCCGGCCTTTACCGCGAGAGCCACAACCGCGTGCGGCTCCACATCGAGGACGGCAGCCTCGACCTCTCCTCGCTCGATTGCGTGGGATTCGCGACGGCCGCGATGCCGGACTTCGCGGCGATGGAAGCGATGCCGAAATCGAAGTGGAAACCATAGCTCCCTCTCCCGCTACGCGGGAGAGGGTTGGGGCGCATGGCGAAGCCATGGGAGGGTGAGGGCGGTAGAATTTCCCTAGGCGGGCGCCCTCACCCTCCCGCGCTTCGCGCGGGCCCCGCCCTCTCCCGTCTTTGACGGGAGAGGGAGAAATCCTCGATCACCCCCAGGATTCCCCGCGGCATGAACACGATGAAGAGGATCAGCAGGATCCCGTAGATCGTGTTGGCGGCGCCGATGAGCTGCGTGCCGAAGAGGATGCGGAGGCCCTCGGTCAAGGCGAGGGTCAGGAGCGCGCCCACGGTGGGGCCGAGCGCGCTGTACATGCCGCCCGCAATCGCCGCGAAGACGATCTGCAGCGAGACGCCCACACCCGACACTGTCTCGGGATTGAGGTACATGAGGTATTGCGTCAGCAGGGAGCCGCCGAAAGACGTGACCGCGGCGGAGATCACGGTGACGCGGAGCTTCTCGCGCATAACGTCGATCCCCGCGGCGGCCGCGGCGGTCTCGTCCTCGCCGATCGCATCGAGCGCCGCACGCCGCATGCCGAAACTCACCCAATGCCGGAGCGCCAGCGCCAGGAGCCAGAGCCCGAGCGCGATGAAATAGAACTGGATACGGTTCGGGAATTGCAGTGCGTAGAGCGACGTGCCCACGGCCTTCGGCGTCATCCCGAGGGAGCCGCCGGTCACGTCGCGGGCCGCGATGATGAGGAACGCCACTACTTGCCCCAGCGCCAGCGTCACCAGCGCGAAGTAGTGGCCGACGATCTTGAGGTGGAAGCAGGGGTAGCCGATGACGAGCGCCAGCAGCACCGAGAGCGCCATCCCCGCGGGGATGCCGAGCCAGGGCGTCACCCCGTAGAGGTTCCAGAGCAGCGCCGAGGTATAGGCGCCGATGCCGAGGAAGGCGCCGTGCCCGAGGGACACCAGGCCGAAGCGGCCCATGAAGCTCCAGGCCGTGTAAATCAAGCCGAGGATCAGCACCTGCACCGCGATGTGCAGCACATAAGGGGAGGCGAGGAACGGCAGCGCCGCCAGGATTGCGAGGCCCGCAGCCGCCATGATCCAGACGCGGCTCATTTGCCGAGTATCCCCTGCGGACGGATCAGGATCAGCACGATGAACACCAGGAACGCCAGCACCTGCGAATACTCGACCGAGAGCTCGTAGCCGCCGATCGCAATGATCTGCGCCATGATGAAGGAGGCGAGGACGCCGCCGATCATGTTCCCGAGCCCGCCCAGCACGCAGATCATGAAGGTGATGGGGCCGAAGGAAAGGCCGACGAAGGGGTGCACGTCGTATTGCAGGACGAGGAGACAGGCCGCGAGGCCCGCGAGACCGCCGCCGATCGCGGAGGTGATGAGATAGATCCGCCGCGCGTCGACGCCCATCAGCCCCATGATCTCGCGGTCCTGCGAGATCGCGCGGATCGCGGTGCCGAGGAAGGTCCGCGCGAGGAAGAGATAAAGACCGGCCGCGCCCAGGAGCGCCACCCCGAAGGCGAGGATCCGCGCGTAGCCGATGTCGATGTCGCCGAGCTCGAGCGAGGGCAGGCGGATGCCGACGTTGCGGAAGTCCGTGGTGAAGAGCAGCGTCGCGAAGTTCTGCAGGAAGAAGAGAAGCCCGCCGGTCGCGAGGAGCTGGTTGATCGGCGCCGAGCCCAGGATGGGATCGATGATGATGCGATGGAGCAGCGCGCCCAGAAGCGCCACCAGCAGGATCGCCGCCGCGGCCGCGAGCGGGAACGGCACGCCGTAATAGGCGTGCAGCCAGTAGAGCGCGTACATCCCGCACATCACGAGCTCGGCGTAGCAGATCCAGACGACGTCGATGACGCCGAAGATGAGATTGAGGCCGAGCGCGAGCAGGGCCAAGAGGCCCGCGTACATGAGCCCGTTCAGCATGGCCTCGAGGAGGAAGATGTCCATGGCGTGCGCCTCGGGCGACCCTCACCCTCCCGCGCTGCGCGCGGGAGGGTGAGGGTCTGGCCGCGGGTTCATCCTCACAGTCCGAGATAGGAGCGCCGCACGGTGTCGCTCCGCTTGAGCTCGTCGGCACTGCCCGAGAGCGCGATGCGGCCCGCCTCCAGCAGATAGGCGCGGTCGACCAGGTCCAGCACCTGCTGCACGTTCTGCTCGACGATCAGTACGGTGAAGCCCTCGTCGCGGATGCGGCGCACGAGGTCGAAGACCTGCTGCACCACCAGAGGTGCCAAGCCCGCCGAGGGCTCGTCGAGGAGCAGGAGCCGCGGCTCCGACATGAGCGCGCGTGCGATCGCGACCATCTGCTGCTCGCCGCCGGAGAGCGTGCCGGCGAGCTGGTTGCGCCGCTCCTCGAGACGCGGAAATAGCGAGAAGACCCAGCCGCGGCGCTCCACGAATTTCCCGCGCGCCGAGGGGAGGTAGGCGCCCATGCGGAGATTCTCTTCGACGCTGAGGCGCGGGAAGAGGCGGCGGTTCTCCGGCACGTGCGCGATGCCGGCATCGACGATCCGATGCGCCTCGAGGCCCGCGAGCGAGCGCCCCTCGAAGGCGAGCGTGCCCGAATGCGGCGGCAAGAGGCCCGAGATTACCCGCATCAGCGTGGTCTTTCCCGCGCCGTTGGGGCCGATCACCGCGACGGTCTCGCCGGCCTCGACCCCGAGCGACACCTCGAAGAGGGCTCGGAAGGAGCCGTAATCAGCGGAGAGGCTGGAGACCTCGAGCATGACGCCTCAGTGCTTGGGCTGGCCCAGATAGACCTCGATCACGCGCGCGTCGCGCGAGGCCTCGTCCGGGCGGCCCTCGAAGATCTTCTCGCCGTGATCGAGCACGATGACGCGGTCGACCACCGGCATCAGCACGCCCATGATGTGCTCGACCCAGACGATCGTGATGCCGAGGCGGTCGCGGATCTCCCGCAGCATGCGCGCCGCGCGCTCCATCTCCGCGTGGTCGAGGCCGCCGAGGCTCTCGTCCGCCAGCAGCAGCTTCGGTCCGCTCGCGAGTGCGCGCGCGAGCTCGAGCTTCTTGAGCGCGGCTGCGCCGAGGCCGTGCGTGGTCTGGTCGGCCTCGCCCGCGAGCCCGACCATCTCCAGCGCCGTCTCGGCGTGCCGCATCGCCTCGCCGCGGCTCCCGTCGCCGCTCCGGCTGTAATGAGCGGCCAGTGCCACGTTCTCGCGGATCGTGAGTTTGCGGAAGGGACGCGGGATCTGGAAGGTGCGCGCGATACCCATGCGGCAGACCCGGTGCGCGGGCTCGCCGCCGATCTCGCGCCCGCCGAAGCGGATCGCGCCCGAGGACGGCGGGAGCGTCCCCGCGATCAGGTTGAAGGTCGTGCTCTTGCCGGACCCGTTCGGCCCGATGAGCCCGAGAATCTCTCCCTCGCCGACCGCGAAGGAGAGCTGATTGACCGCCAAAAACCCGCCGAAGCGCTTCGACAGTCCCGCGACCTCGAGCACCTCAGGTCATCGCGTAGGGAGAGCTGTTCGGGAGCGGCACCACGGGATCGGCAGTCCGGAACTCCGCGGGCCCGACGACGCGCTCCTCCGGCGCGGTCGGAAAATACTGCATCGTCGAGCAGACCGAGCGCTCGTTCTGCCCCGCCATCGGCGTGCCCGGGGCGGCGAACTTGACGCCAAAGCCCTGCACCGTGCCGCCCATGGGGATGTCGACCTCGAGCGCCGCCTTGCGGATCGCCTCGGGATCGACGCCGCCGAATTTCTCGATGGCGACGGGCATCACCTGCTGCAGCAGGGTCCAGGTGCTGCCGAATCCCATGGAGCAGTGCGGCGGCACGTCGTCGCTCTTCGCGGCCTTTGCGTAGCGCTCGACCATGATCTTCACGAGATCGGCGACGCCGGGCCCCATGACCTTGGGATTGATGAGCTGTCCGGCCGCGGGATCGCAGTTGCAGAAATAGTCGATGTCGGACTTGAAGGTCGCCCGCAGCTTGTCGAGCTGGCTGTAGCCCGCGCCGTGGCCGACGAGAATCTTGAACTTGAGGCCCGCCTCGCGCGACTGGCGCAGGAAGAGTGTGATGTCGGGATTGTAGCCGGTGTGCAGGATCGCATCGGCCCGCACGCGCCGGAGCTTGGTGACGAGCGAGGAAAGGTCGGAGGTCGTGGCGGAATAAGCTTCCTTGAGCACCACCTGGAGGCCGAGCTGCTTGGAGACCTGCTCGCCCGCGTCCGCACAGCCGACCCCATAGGGACCGTCCTCGTGGATGATCGCGACCTTCACGTCCTTCGGGTCCATGCCGAGCTTCGCCTTGGCGTTGTCGCCGACGAAATGGCCGCTGGCCTCGCCGTACTGGTCGGAATGGACGTTGGTGCGGAAGACGTATTGCCGGTTCTTGCCCTTGAAGACGGCGGAGGAGATCGCCGTCGTGATCCAGAGGATTTTTTTCGCCTGGTCGAGCTTCTCCGAGAGCGGCACGGCGTGCGCGCTGGAGTAGACGCCGAGCACGATGTCGAGCTTCTCCTGGCTGATGAGCCGCTCGGCCTCGTTGATGGCGACGTCGGCCTTGCTCTGGCTGTCGGCCTTCACGGCCTCGACCTTGTACTTGCCCATGACGCCGCCGCGCTCGTTGACGAGATCGATCGCGATCTGCGCGCCGATCGACGAGGCGACCGCGCCCGCGCCAGCGAAGGGTCCGGAGAGATCGTAGATCACGCCGATGCGGATCGGGCTCGATACCGCGGCGAAGGCGGGACGGCCGAGAGCGCTCAGCGCCGCGAGCCCCGCGGAATACTTGAGAACGGTCCTGCGTGACGTGGTCATGGTGCCTCCCCTCTGTTCCGCCGGCATTGGCCGGTCTCGCTTCGCGCTCAAGGCGCCGCCCGAAGTCTTTGGCAAAGCGTGGAGCCTGTCAACGGAGGAAGGTTGCTAGCCCCTTTGGGACGATGGAGGACTTGCATCTTCAAGGGCCGCCCGGCCAATCTGCTGGGCATGCTGGCGAAGGTCTTTCTGGACTACGACCAGGCGGAGCTCGACCGCCAGTACAACCCGCGCGCCTGGGCGACGAACGCCGAGGCGGCGATCGCCGCCTATGGCAGCGACAGCGAGGCCGTGCGCCGGCGCCTCGGACCGCCGCTCTCCTTCGCCTACGGCCCGAGCGCCGCCGAGACTCTCGACGTCTATTGCGCCTCCAAGCCCCGCGCGCCCATCCACGTCTTCGTCCACGGCGGCGCCTGGCGTCTTCTCTCGAAGCGCGAGAGCGCCTTTCCCGCGGAGACTTTCGTCGCGGCGGGCGCGCATTTCGTGGCGCTCGATTTCGCGCTGCTCCCCGCCGTCGACCTCTCGGAGATGGTGCGGCAGGTGCGAAGCGCCATCGCCTGGCTCCATCGAAACGCCGGGCACTTTGGCGGCGACGGCGAGCGCCTCTACATCTCCGGCCATTCCTCGGGCGCGCATCTCGCGGCTTCGGCGCTGATCGCGGATTGGCAGCGCGAGTTCGGCCTCCCGCCGACGCCGCTCAAAGCCGGGCTCTGCGTCAGCGGCATCTACGATCTCCGCCCGGTGCGTCTGAGCGCGCGCCGCAATTACGTTCTGCTCGACGATGCCATGGAGGAGGCGCTGAGCCCGATCCGGCACGCCCGCCGCATCGCCTGCCCCGTCGCCGTCGTATACGGCAGCGGCGACAGCGACGAGTTCAAGCGGCAATCCCGGGAATTCGCGGCGGCGCTCGGCGTCGAGCCCGTCGAAGGCGCGGGCCTCGACCACTTCCAGATCGTCGACACCTTGGCGGAGCCCGCGGGCCTACTCGCCCGCATCGCACTCGCGCAAATGGGGCTGTAGCGATGCGGCCTAGAACTTTACCCTGAACTCCGCCATCGCGACGCCGTCGGGGGCGGCGGATTTCACGTTGTTGGGCTGGAGGCGGAGCATGGCGCCGAGGTCGAACGAGGCGCCGGGAGCGACAGGCGTCTTGTAGAAGCCCTGGAGATCGAGCTCGCGCCCGTCCGCCGCAAGTCCGGAGGTGACGGAGTTGTAGGAGACGTTGCCGAAGAAGTCGCGGCTCACGGGCACGGAGACGACGGCGTTGCCGCCGATGGCGCGGAGCGGCTGGCTGAAGACGAAGCCCGCCTGATCGCGCTCGCCGAAGACCCGGTCCTTCGCGACGCCGAGATTGAAGCTCTCGGTCGTCACCATGCTCGCGCTCTGGATGAGCGAGCCCGCGCCGCTCGCGGGCTTGGTCACGCCCATATGCGCGCCGCCGAAGAGCGAGTAGCCGGCGCCGAGCTGCGCGGTCGCGGTGAAGCCGCCGAACCAGGTCGGCGTGTTCTGCCCGAAAGCGAGCGCGCCGTCGGACATCGTGCCGAGCACCGTGTTCTGCTCCAGGATCATGCCGCCGTCGAAGCCGAGCTTGGCGCCGTCGCCGATGGGAAGCGTCATCTCCGCGACGCCGCCGTAGATGCCGGCCACGGTGGGGTCGCGGCTCGGGTCGTAATAGCTGTCGTCCTCGTAGGGCGAGGACTTGGCCTGGCCCGCGAAGACGCCGAGCTTGAGCCTGCCGAGCCCCGAGACGCTCGTCGCATAGGCGGCGCTCCAGCCCTTGTCGGCGAGATCGAGATAGGGGATCGCGGCCGCATCGAGGTTCGGGAGATCGCCCCGGCCGAGCACGCCTTCGCCGTAAACGCCGAAGCCGAGGGCCGGGCTCACGTTGTAGCCGAGATCGAGCGCGCGGGCCGGGCCGAGATCGCTGTGCAGATAGAACTTGCCCGGCACGGTGCGCGGCTCGGCGCCGCCGGATTGCTGCTCAACGGCATAGGCGAAATCGAGCCGGGTCGTCCCGAACTGCTCGCTCTCCATGTCGCGCCCGCCGAAGATGCCGAGGGCGCGGACGCTGTCGAAGCTGCTGCCGGTGCTGACGACGCCGGACATCGGGACCGTGTAGCCGCGGCTGAAGCTGTCGAGCACCAGCATCTGCTGGCCCGAGAGCGCGTTGACGAGGCCGCCGCCGAAGGCCGAGCCCATGATGGAGCCGGTGGTGCTGAGCGGAGAGGCCGCGCCGGTGACGGTGGTACCCTTCGAGACCGTGACGGTGCCGATCGGCTTCGTGGCGGCATCGAGATTGAGGAGGCCTTGCCCGTAGATGGCCTTGTTCGCGTAGATGCCGGTCTTGGTCGCGCTCTGGAACAGGATCTGCGTGATCTGCTGATTGGTGAGGTAGGGGAACTCCTGCTCGAGGATGGCGGCGGCGCCCGCGATCTGCGGTGCAGCGAAGGAGGTTCCGCTCGCCATTGCATAGCCGCCCTGATAGACGGAGATGACGTTGGTGCCGGGAGCGGCGAGGCACCAGGCCGCGGCCGAGCCGCAGCGGTCGCTGTAGCTCGCGATCTTGCCGGTCGAATCCGTTGCGACCGCGGCGATCCAGCCCGGCTTCAGATAGGAGAAGTCCGCGGGAAGCGCCGCATAGAAGCCCGGCTGGCTCGTGCCGTCGTTCCCTGCGGCGAAGACGATGATCGCGCCCGCCTGGACCGCGGCCTTATAGGCGGCGAGCGTCTGCGGCATGTAGGCGTTCAGATAGGCCGCGGGGAGCTGCGTGATCGGCGTCGAGGAGTTCCAGCTGTTGTTGAAGACCTTTGCGCCGGCAGCGGTCGCGTATGCGATCGCGGCGGCGAGCTGCGCGTCGCTGAGCGTGATGCTGCCGTCGGGATTGACGATGCGAATCGGCAGGAGCTTCGCATTGTAGGCGACGCCGACCATGCCGGTGCCGTCGCGGTCGGCGGCGATGATGCCCGCGACGAAGGTGCCGTGCCACATGTCGTCCGTGGTGACGCCGATCTTTCCGGTGGTGGCATCATAGCCGGGGGTCGCCGAGATCCGCCCGATGAACTGGTTGTCGGTGGTGTCGATGCCGGAATCGAAGAGTGCCACCGTGACGCCCGCTCCCGTGAACCCGCGGTTCCAGGCAGCGGAGGCCTTGATCTGCCCGATGCTGTAGCTCCAGGTGGCTTCGGAGGCGCAGCCGATGTACCAGCCATCGCCGTAATTCACGGGCACGCAGCCGCTGCTCTGCGCGCTTGCGCCGG
>DATKNV010000226.1:0-26605 GCA_035541215.1 Allostellaceae bacterium
GCGAGCGAGAGCTCCGCGCTCCGCTCGAGCCGCGCGTCGCCCGAGGCGACTGCGCGGCCCGCGAAGCGGAGCCCGCCGAAGAGCAGCGTCGCCAAGAGCGCGAAGAGCGTGAGCGCGATCAAGAGCTCCACGAGCGTGAATCCTGCCTCTCCCCGCTCAGCGCGCATCGGCGGGCCCCAGCCGGATCGAATGCAGTGCGAGCGCACGCTCGTGCCCGCCCTCGCGCCAGCGCACCGTGACGGCCACGTCGTAGGGCGCGCGCGAGGCGGCCGGGGTCTCGGCGCCGCGATAGAGATGGACCGCGGTCGAGACGTGGAATTTTCCCTCGCTCCATTGGCGCTCCGCGCCGTCGCGGAGCGGCTCGGCGCCTGCGGCATCGAGCGCGGACTCCGCGAGGATCACGGCGATATTCTGGCTCTCGGAGTCCGCGGCGCTTGCAAGCCAGTCGCCGAAGGCGCGCAGCAGCGCCACCAGCATCATCGCGGCGATGCTGAACGCCACCAGCACCTCGAGCAGCGTGAAGCCCCGCGCCGTCCCCCTCTCCCCACCGGGGAGAGGGCAGGGGTGAGGGGGCGCCGGGCGCCGCTGATGGAAAGTCGTCACGGCCTCCCGGCCATTCGCCCCCTCACCTGGCCTCTCCCCGTAGGGGAGAGGAAATGGGTGTGCTCGCCGTCTCATTCCTGCAACGCGATCCGGCCGGTGAGCCAATCGACGGCGATCTCGATCTTGCGGCCGTCGCGCAGGAGCGTGACGCGGCCCCCGGTGGAGCTGCCGTCGGGGAAGAAGCGGATGCCGGCCGCGGCGTCGCCGATGCGCTCGCCGGAAGCAGTGAGCAGCGCCGCGCGCGCGCCTGCGGGCAAAGCATGCGCGCTCTTCTCGCCGGCGGCGCGGTAGGAGCCCGCGGCCACGTCGAGCGCGAATACCTCGGCCCGGCCATGCGTCATCGCGAGCGTCCTGGTATCGCGGAGGCCCGCTGCGACGGCGCGCGCCGAGGCCTGCAGCTCCGCCCGCGCGCGGCTCCCGCCGAGCATCGGCGGGACCAGCGCCAGCACCAGCGCGAGGATCGCCAGCACCACCACCATCTCGAAGAGCGTGAAGCCGCGCTCGCGCATCGGAGCTACCAGTTCGCCACCAGCGGCTTCTGGCCGGAGGCGTCGGCATTGCCGTCCGGTCCCAGCGAATAGAGGTCGTATTCGCCGTGCGCGCCGGGGATGCGGTAGACATAGGGGTGGCCCCAGGGATCGTTGGGCGCCTTCTTCTGCCGGAGATAGGGACCGTTCCAGCCGGCGGCCCCCGGCGGCGCCTCGATCAGCGCCTGGAGACCCTCCTGCTGCGTCGGATAGTGCTGCATGTCGAGCTTGTAGAGGTCGAGAGCGGCGCCGAGGTTCTGCACCTCGATGCGCGCGGTATCGACCTTGGCGCGTGCGAGGTACTTGAGCACCTGCGGCGTCACCACGCCGACGAGGAGCGCGAGGATCGCGAGCACCACCAGGAGCTCGACCAAGGTGAATCCCCGCTCCCGCCGGCGCCCGGCGGCAAGGTTCGCGATGCGGATCAAGGCGTGCACGGTGCGGCTTCCTTCTAGAGTGCGAGCTCGTAAGCGCTGAGGACGGCAGAGAGGATCGAGCCCACGACGAGCGCCACGACGAGGCCCAGCAGCACGGTGATCCCCGGCACCAGCATCGCGAGGAGCCGCTCGATCCCGCGCCGGGACTCCTCCTCGTAGATCTCCGCGATCTTCAGCAGCATCTCCTCGAGCCGCGCGGTCTCCTCGCCGACGCGGACGAGATGGACCGCGAGCGGCGGGACGACGCCGGACTGCGCGAGGGGCTCGGCGAGCCCCTTCCCTTCCTTGACGCGCTCGGCGACGCCGTCGAGCGCCGCGGCGAAGACGCCGTTGCGGCTGGTCTCGCGCGCGATCGCGAGCGCGCCCAAGGGCGGCACGCCGTTCTCGAGGAGCGTCCCCAGCGTGCGCGCGAGGCGCGCCATCTCGAGCTTCGTCGCGAGCGCGCCCAGCACCGGAAGCCGCAGGATGCGGCGGTCCCATGCCGCCCGCCGCGCGGGCTCCGCGAGAAAATCCGCGGCGCCGATCGCCGCCGCCGCGAGCCCCAGCAGCAGCCACCAGCCCCAGGCGGCCAGGAAATCGGCGATCCCGAGCACGATCTCCGCCGGGAGCGGCAGCGCGCTCCCGGCCTGCTCGAAGAGCGGGCGGAAGCGCGGCACCACGAAGCCGAAGAGGAGTGCCACCGAGGCGCTCCCAGCGACGAGCACGATCGCGGGATAGATCAGTGCCGAGCGGATCTGCTCGCGGACGGCGTGGCTCCGCTCGAGGAAAGCGCCGAGGTCACGGAGCGTGCGATCGAGCGAGGCGCCGGCCTCGCCCGCGCGCACCATGCCGACATAGAATCTCGGCACCATGCCGGCCTGCGCCGCGATCGCGTCGGCGAGGGTGCTGCCGCCGCGCACGCGCTCGAGCACGTCGCGGATGCGCTCGCGGTCGTGCGCGCGGTCGAGCGCGGTCTCCGCGATCTCGAGCGCGCGGTCGACGCCGAGTCCCGCTTGCAGGAGCGTCGCGAGCTGCTGCGTCAGCAGCGCGAGCTCGCGCGCGGGCAAGGCGCGGCGGCGAAAGAGGTCGCGGCGGAGCCAGCGCCCGAGGCTCGAGGCGGCGGCCGTGTCCGCGCGGATCGGCAGGTGACCCAGGCCCTGGAGGCGCTCCACCACCTCCGCCTGGCTTGCCGCCTCCATCTCGCCCTTGACGAGCTCGCCAGATGCGGCGACCGCTTCGAAGCGATAGAGCGTCATGCCTCGACGTCCCGCGTGACCCGCAGGACCTCCTCGAGCGACGTGATCCCCCCGAGCGCCTTCAGGATGCCGTCGTCGTACATGGAGCGCATGCCCGCGCGGACGCCGGCGCGGTGGATCTCCTGCGCCTCGGCGCGGCTCAGCACGAGGCGCCTCACCTCGTCGTTGAAGACGAGAAGCTCCGTGATCGCGACGCGGCCCTGATAGCCGCTGCCGCGGCAGTGCTCGCAGCCGTGCCCGCGGTAGAGCCGGAGCGGCCCCTCGCCGGGAAGACGAAGCTCCCGGATCAATTCCGGGAGCGCCTCATGGGGCTCCCGGCAATGCTCGCAGAGCTTCCGCACTAGGCGCTGCGCGAGGACGCCGTTCAGGGTCGCCGTCACGAGATAGTCCTCGACCCCCATGTCGATGAGGCGCGTCACCGTCGCGGCGGCGCCGTTGGTGTGGAGCGTCGAGAGCACGAGATGGCCCGTGAGCGCGGCCTGGATCGCAATTTGCGCGGTATCGAGATCGCGCATCTCGCCGATCATGACGATGTCGGGGTCCTGGCGCAGGATCGCCCGCAGCACCTGCGGGAAATCGAGGCCGATAGGCGGCTTCACCTGGATCTGATTGACGCCCTCGAGCTGGTACTCGATCGGGTCCTCGACGGTGAAGAGCTTCCGCTCCGGCGAGTTGAGGCGCATGAGGCTCGCATAGAGCGTCGTGGTCTTGCCACTGCCCGTGGGTCCCGTCACCAGGAGGATGCCCTGCGGCTCCGCGAGGACGCGGAGATAGGGCTCGAGCGCATCCTCCGCGAAACCGAGCGTGCGGAGATCGCCGACGAGGCTGCCGCGGTCGAGGATGCGGATCGCGACGCCCTCGCCGTGCAAGGTCGGCACCACGGAGACGCGGAGATCGAAGTCGCGGCCGTGGATCGCCGTGCGGATGCGGCCGTCCTGCGGCAGCCGGCGCTCGGCGATGTTGAGCTTCGCCATGATCTTGATGCGCGAGACGATCGCGGATTTGAGCCGGCTCGGCGGCGCCGGCACCTCCGCGAGTGCGCCGTCGATGCGGTAGCGCACGGCAAGCCGGTTCTGGAAGGGCTCGATGTGGATGTCGGAGGCGCGGCTCTCGACCGCGCGTGCGATGAGCTGGCTCACGAGGCGAATCACCGGCCCCTCGCTCGCGAGGTCGCGGAGCCGGCCCACGTCCTCCGAGAGCTCCTCGTCGGCGCCGGTCTCGATGCGCTCGACGATCTCGGCGCCGGGCTCGGCCTCGAAGAGGCGGTGCTGCGCCGCCTCGAGCTCCGAGGGGAGCGCCACGCGGCGCAGCACCGGACGCCCCGCCGCCATCTCGAGGGCGCGCGTCGCGAAGAGGTCGACGGGGTCGATCATCGCCACCGCGAGACCTTCCGCCGTCTCCGCGAGCGGCAGCGCGCCCACCTGGCGCAGGAACTTGCGGCTGATCCGCTCCTCGAGAACGGGAGCCTCGGGATAATCGGCGGCGGCGGCCATGGGGAGACCGAGCTCCTGCGCCAGCGCCTCCGCCACGTCGCGCTCGCTCGCGAGGCCGAGCTTCACCAGCAGCGCTTCGAGCCGCTCCTCGCTCTGGGCGCGCAGGCGCAGCGCCCGCTCCAGCACGGACGGGTCGAGCTTGCCGGCCTCGACGAGGCGGCCGGCGAGGGACCGCTCGAAAACCCGGCGGTCCGTTCCGTTCGTCAGCATGAGCGCAGCCAACCCACCCCCAAAGCACGAGACCCGCGCGGATTGTCTGGCGGGATTATGACACTCTCGTGAAGAGAACGTCTATTGCAGGGGGCCGTAGAGCCAGACGAGCCAGAATCCGAGACAAAGCCCTGGACCGAAAGGCAATTCCGTATCGAGGCCGAGGCGGCGGTCGCCCAGGCTCAACGCCAGGATCCAGCCGAGGCCGGCAATGGCGGCGACGAGCACGACGCTCGGCAATGCCCCCCAGCCAAGCCAGGCGCCGGCCGCGGCGAGAAGCTTGGCATCGCCGAGCCCCAGCCCCTCGCGCCGGCGGAGCCGTCTATAGAGGAGCGCGAGCGCCCAGAACACCACGAAGCCCGCGATGGCGCCGATGGCACGGCTGCCGAGCCCGTCGGGATCGAGCCAAGCCGCCGCCGCGAGGCCCGCGAGGAGAAGCGGCAAGGTCAGGAGGTCCGGGAGCAGCCCCTCGCGCGCGTCGATGACCGCAAGCGCGAGCAGCGCCCAACCGAGGGCGCAGCTCGCCCAGAGCAGCGGGGCCGTCGCGAGCGTCGCGGCCCAGAAGGCGACGCCGAGCGCCGCCAGCTCCATGCCGGGATAGAGAAAGCCGATCCGCGCGCGGCAATGGCGGCAGCGGTTGCGAAGCGCGGCCCAGCTCAGCAGCGGCACGAGATCGCGCGGTCCGAGCTCGTGCCCGCAGGTGCGGCACGCCGAGCGTCCGAAGACGACCGTCTGGCCCTCCGGCCAGCGCGTCACGAGCACGCTGAGGAAGCTCCCGACGAAGGGCGCCGCTGCGAGCGGCCAGAGCCATTCCGGGACACTCATGCGAGGGTCGCGCGGCTTTGGCGCCGCGCCTCAGCCGGGCTCTTTGAAGGGATGGGGGCCGTCGTAGTTCCCGACATAGGTCGTGTGCGAGACGATGCCGGATTCGGGCGTCCAGACGTGGAGCTGATAGCCCGGCGGCTCCAGCGCGAAGGCGCCCTCGGCGCCGGGTCGGAGGTCGAGCACCACCTGATGCGCGGTGCTGGGCGCGGTCGCCGCGAGCGTGCCGCGCCAGCGCACCTGGATCGGACGGTGCAGGTGGCCGCAGAGGATGCGCTCGATCTGCGGATGACGCTCGACCACCGCGCCCAGCGCATCGGCGTTGTCGAGGCCGAGCGCGTCCATGTGGTCGATCGCGGTGCGGAAGGGCGGATGGTGCATGAAGAGCACCGTCGGACGCCCCGGCGCCGCCGCGAGCGCGCTCGCGAGCCAGTCGAGCCGGCGCGCGCAGAGCTCGCCGCCACCCTTCCCCGGAATGATCGTGTCGAGCCCGATGAGGCGCACGGGATGCTCGTCGACGACGTAGTGAATGAAATCGCCGTCCTGCGGGAGATAGGCGTGATGCGCGAAGACCGCGCGGAGATTGCCGCGGTGGTCGTGGTTGCCGGGGATGAGATAGACCGGCGCCTCGATCTCCTCGAGGAGATCGCGGAGACGCTCGTATTCCTCGCGCTGGCCGAAATGGACGAGATCGCCGGTCGCGAGCACGACGTCGGCGCGCGGACGAAGCGCCTTCAGATGCGCGATCGTCTCGCGCAGCATGTCGTTGGTGGGAACGCGGCCATAGGCGAGGACGCCGTCGGGCCGCACGTGAAGGTCGCTCAATTGCGCGATGATCATGGTCGAGCCTCGAAAAGGACCGGCGCCCCCGAGCGGGGGCGCCGTAGGGCTAGCATGAGACGCGAATTACTCAAAACACCGTGACGTGCGCGATCTTCTCGTTGTAGGGCTTCAAGATGTCGTTCGCGGTGCGCTGGGCGTCGCGGACGGCCTCGGCGGGCTGCTTCTTGCCGCTCAGCACGGCCTGCACCTCGTCCTCGATCGCCTTGCGCACGGCGACGACGTTGTAGGTCGAGAGCCAGGGCTGCGCGAACTCGAGCTGCTTCACCGCGATGAGCGCGTCCGGATGCTCGGCGACGAAGCTCTTCATCTCCGGCAAGTCGTAGCTGCTCTTGCGCGGCGAGAAGTAGCCGGTGAAGCGGCTCCAGGAGCCCAGCGTCTCCGCCGAGGTCATCCAGCTCGCGAAGACCCAGGCGGCCTTGCGCTGCTCCGGCGTGATGCCCTTGAAGAAGATGAGCGAGCCGCCGCCGATCGGCACGGCGTTCCGCACGTTCCGGGGCACGAAGGCGACCGTGTAGGGGAACTTCGCGCCCTTGCGGATGAAGCTCAGCGAGCCCGTGGAGAGCAGGACCATCGAGGCCTTGCCCGCGAAGAAGTCGGTCGAGACCTGGTTCGCCTCGATCACGCCTTGCGGCATCGCCTTGTGCGTGAAGACGAGGTCGTGCAGGAGCTGCACCGCGCCCAGGGTCGAGGGCTGGTCGTAATAGACCTCGCCGGGCATGTTCACGTTGAAGAACTGGCCGCCATTCGACATTGCGAAAGACTGAGTGAGCCAGCCGAGATAGTCGTAGCCGCCGGGCATCTCGAAGCCGTAGCGCGTCACGCGGTCGCCCTCGCGCACCGTGAGCTTCTCCGCAGCCGCCACGAACTCCGCCCAGGTCGCCGGCGGCTTATTGGGATCGAGGCCCGCCGCCTTGAAGTGGTCGACGTTGATGTAGACGAGCGGCGTCGAGTTCTGGAAGGGGATCGCGTAGATCTTGCCGTCGGCGGTGGCGTTGCCGCGGAGCGCCGGCCAGAAATCGTCGAGGAAGGTCTTGGGATCGCCGCCGTTCTCCGCGAGGAGCTCGTCCACGGGCACGATCTGGCCCGCGATCACGAACTCTTGCACGAAGTTCGCGGACATGAGCGCGACCGCCGGAGGCTTTCCGGCCTCGATCGCGGCCTGGGTCTTGAGGCGCGTGTCGTCGTAGCTGCCGGTATAGGCGGCGGTCACCTCGACCTCCGGATGCTTCTCGTTGAACTCCTTGACGAGGCGCGCCATCTCGGTCGCGAGCGCGCCTTGTACGGGGACCGGGAAATAGAAGTCGATCTTGGTGGCGGCGGAAGCGGCGACGCTCGAGGCGAGCGCCGCGGCGAGCGCCATCGCGGCAAGCGGGAACCGTCTAAGTCTCGTCATGGCTTACCCCTTTCATTTGATGCCGGAGAACACGAAGCTGTTGACGAATTGGCGTTGGAACGCGACGAAAGCCGCGAGGAGCGGCAGGCTCACGATGAGCGTGCCGGCGGCGATGAGCCCCCATTGCGCCGCGCCCTCGGCGCCGCTGACGAAGGCGGCAAGGCCGAGCGTGAGCGTGCGCCTGCCCGGCGAATCGATCGCCATCAGCGGCCAGAGGAACTCGTTCCAGTGCGCGACCACACTCACGATCGAGAAGGCGACGAGCGCGGGCCTCGCGATCGGCAGCAGCACGTAGCGCAGGAGCTGGAGAAGATTGCAGCCGTCGATCGCGGCGGCGTCCTCGAAGTCGCGCGGAAGGCTCCTGAAGGTCTGGCGCATCAGGAAAGTCCCGAAGGCCGAGGCCCAATAAGGCGCCATCACCGCCCAGAGCGTGTCGTGGATGCCGAGCGCCGTCACGGTCTTGAAGTTCGGCACGATCAGCACCGGCGGCACGATCATGAGCTGCAGCAGGAAGAGGTAGAAGACGAGATCGCGCCCCGGGAATTTGAGCCGCGCGAAGGCGTAGCCCGCGAGGCTCACGGTGACGAGCTGCACGCCGAGCGTTCCCGCGACCACGATGAGCGTATTGAGATAGCAGAGGAGGAAATCGCCGCTCTCGAAGGCCTCCCGGAAATTCTCCAGCGAGAGCGGGCCGCTCGGCCAAAGGGAGGCCATGTCGAGTGCGCCGAAGCTGTCGGGCCTGAGCGAGGCGACCAGCATCCAGAGGAGCGGCGCCGACCACACCAGCGCGATGGCGCCGGCGGCGGCGATCCCCGCGAGTGCGGCGCCCCTACTCCGCATGGCCCGCCCCGCGCTCGAAGACGCGGATGCCGAAACCGGAGACGATGAGGAGGATCGCGAGCGTCGCCACCGTGGCGGCCGCGGCCTTGCCGCTGTCGTGGAGCTCGGTCGCGGTCTGGAAGACGTAGTAGAGGAGCAGGTTGGTCGCGTCGTTGGGGCCGCCGCGCGTCATGACGATCACGTGGTCGATGGCGGTGACGGACTGGATGAGCGCGATCACCGCGACGAAGGCGGTGGTAGGCGCGATCTGCGGCAGGATCACGTGGCGGAGCCGCTGCCAGGCCCCGGCGCCGTCGAGGGTCGCGGCCTCCAGGAGCTCGCCCGGAACCGCCTGCAGCGCCGCGATGTAGAAGAGCATGTAGTAGCCGGCGTTTTTCCAGACCGTGACGATCGAGAGCGCCACGAGCGCCGTGTCGGGATCGCCGAGCCAGTTGATCGAGAGCGGCACGAGCCGGCCGAGGTAGTAGTCGATGAGTCCGACCGTCGGCAGGAAGAGGAAGGTCCAGAGCGCCGCCGCGCCGATCAGCGGGATCATCGTCGGGAAGAAGAGGAGCGCGCGCAGCGTCGCGGTGAAGCGCGTCGAGCGCTGCAGCAGCAGCGCGAAAGCGAGCGCCAGCACGACCGAGGGCACGACCGTGAGCGCGGCATAGAGGAGATTGTTGAGCGCGGCCGCCTCGAACTTCGCGTCGGCGGCGAGGCGCAGGTAGTTGCCGATCCCCGCGAAGGTCGCGGACTTCTCGCCGAGCCTCCGGCCGAAGAGCGAATCGACCGCGACCGACGCGATCGGCCAATAGGTGAAGGCGCCGAGGCAGAGGAGCGAGGGCAGCAGCAGGAGCAGCGGGCGCAGGTGCCGATCCCACTCGCCGAGCCTCGGCCCGGCGCGGCGAGAGCCCCGCAGCGAAGAGAATGTGGCGGTCGTCACGTCCTCAGCGGTAACAGACGGGGACTACCCGAGAATGTCAGCCGCGTGACGGTTTTGTTGCCGCGAGCGCCGGACTCCCCTCGGCCTACTACTTACTGGCGACGTAATGACACTGCTGGATTTCGGCCGATCCGACGGTGTCGTCGACCAATTCGGGGTAGACGTGGCCGACCACGAAGCCGATGGATATACCGAGACGGACGTAGCGCGTCTGCCCCGGCTCGAGCGTCAGGCTCAGGTTGCGCGTCACCTCCGTCGCAGTGCTGACCTCATAGGTACCCGCGGGGCGGTCGACGTAGAAGAAGCCTTGCGGCACGGCAGAGCCGATCACCTCGCCATTGAGCTTGACGGCGGGCTGCACCGCGGCACCGATGATCGCCGTGCGGTAGACGTAGATGCGCCCGCTATCCGCGGGCCGGGCGGCGAGCTTTTCCTGCACCTCCGAGAACTTCGGCCCGCTGGCGCATGCCGCGAGAAGCATGAGGCAGAGGCCGGCGAGTATCGTCTTGGCAGCTCTTGCGATGCTCATCATGTGAGGTCTCCTTGGAATTGGCGGCGTGTTCGCTCATCGCGGCGTCCGCAGGATCTGCTGCGGCGGATCGGCGGCGGTGAAGGTGCGCTCGACCGGCAGGTAGAACCCGACGGCGAGGTTCCCGTTCAGCACCAGTTGAGCCTCGTGCACGTTCGAGGCCTGCACGGTCACGACCTGGTCCTTGGTCCTGTAGACGTCGCCCTGCTCGGTACGGCCCACCCGATACCAGGCCGTGCCTTGCCGCAGCGGCGTCGCATAGCCGCGCTCCAGAGGGATCCTCGCGTCGGCGCCGAGGACCCACGTCTCAGCCGAGCCCGCTGCGGCTTCGAAATGCGCGGGGACCTGATGCAGATGGATCACGTCGAAAGCGCAGCCCGAGAGCAGGAGGAGAAGGGCGGCGATGCTGTACCTCATGGCTCCGGTGCTCCCGGATGGAACGGGTCCGCGCGATCGCAAGGAAGCGGCGGCGTGGTGGATGCGATGACCTCTATGATCGGCCGCCGGCCGGGCGTTGCAAAGCCGACTGAAATGCCAGCCGGGAAATCCGAACCGCTTTGAATCGCCAGCGAAGCGTCGGAGAACCGACCGGCAGAGAGCCGCGACGGCCAAGGCGGCATCGATCCCGCCGCGCTGCCGCCGCAAGCCTCGCAATGGAGGAACTGCCATGGCACGGCCGGCAATACGCTTTGCGCCCTCATCGGATTTCGCGGGCGCCATCGGACGGCGCGTGAGCGACGAATTCCGCGCCTCCGGCAAATCACGATTCGCGGATTGGACGGTCTGGACATTGGCGGGCGGCTACTTCGCCATCGCAGCGCTTGCATATGGCGCGATCCTCGGCGGCGGGTTCGGAGCGACGGCGACGCTCGGGCTCGCCGTGCTCGGGGGCGTCTCCGCCTTCATGACCATGGCGATCATTGGCCACGACGCCTCGCACGGCTCTTTGTCATCCGGAAAATGGCTCAACGAGCTCGTCTTGTTCGTCGCCTTCGCCGTGCTCGGTATCAGCGGCGCGCTCTGGGGCAGCCGCCACGTTCGCGTGCATCACCAGCTTCCCAACCTCCCGGGGACCGGGATCGACGCCGACGGCTCCGCCCTGCTTCGGCTGTCGCCGCACAAGCCCTGGCGTCCCGGCTACGCGCTGCAGCCGCTCTACGCCCCGTTCGTCTACATGCTCGGGGTCTTGAACATGACCTGGATCGAGGACTTCCATTACCTCGCCGAGGCGCGCCGGAGCGGAACCGCCGAGTTTCGCGGCTGGCGCTCGCTCCTGGAATTCGCGGGAGCGAAGGTCCTGCACCTGGCCCTGTTCTTCGTCATTCCCGCCTTGGCGCTGCACCCTCCGGTTTGGGGCCTGCTCGCGACCTACGCGGTCGCCATGACGATGTCGTCGGCCACCTTCCTCGTCATCGCCATCGGCGCCCACATTTCGGAATTGTCGGAATTTCCGATGCCCGACCGCAACGGCCGGCTGCCGCACGATTGGGCGACGCATCAAGTCGTAACCGCCGTCGATTGGATGCCGACGAACCCGTTCGTCGCCGCGATCGTGGGCGGCGCCAACGCCGACGTCGCCCACCATCTTTTCCCGCAGTACTCGCACTGCCACGTCGCGTTTCTGTCGCGGATCGTCGCCGAGGAGGCCGCCGCGCACGGCGTCCCCTACCGCAAGGTCTCCTTCGCGCAAATGTTTCGTGCGCACTGGCGTCACGTGTCGAGCCTCAGCCGGCCGCAAGCGCCGGAGCCGGCGCCTAGAGCGGCGTGAAGCCCCGCGAATCCCCCGCGCGTAGCAGACGGCCCCTCACCGATTGGGGCCGACCTCGCCGTCCAAGTGCCGCAAGATCTGTCCGGCCATCTCCTTGCACGCAGTCGATTCCGTCGGAGCATAGGTATAGAAGCCGATCGGCAGGATTATCACCGTGCTCACCCGGCCCGACGCCCAGGACTTGAGCAATCCCAGCCGGTGTCCGGTCGCGGCGTCCCAGACGGTCGCTTCGATGTGCGTGAACTTCGTGGATCCGAACACCCCGACGCCGGCCGTCGCGAAGGTATTGCCCATCGTCTGGGTGTAGCCGTCCTCTCCGGTCGCGCCTTCGACCGTGTAGACGTAGCGAAGCGCGAGATCGGAAATGGCATGCGATGCGATCGCCTCCTGCAGAGCTCGGCCGATCTCCTGTTCCGATTGGGCGGCATTCGCCGACGCCAGCGCTCCCCCTGCAGACGAGCGGAGCTTTTCGGCCGGCGCGATGCGCGTCGCCGGCGATGCCGCCGCGAGTGCTTCGCGCACGCATTTGGCGATCTCGTCATCGCCCGCCCGCGAGGCTCCCAGGATCGCGATCCCTTCGCCTTCCCGGAGCCTTTCCCCGCCTCCGCTGATTTCCGATCCGGATTGGAGGCTCACCTTCCCCTTGATCGGAACACAGCCGACAAGCGCGGCGGCGATCAGCGCACGCGCGAGCTTGAGGCGCTTCATCGCCTCAGCGCATCGACGCGGTGGACTCGACGATCTCGACCGCGTCGAAGTCCATGCCGGCGTAAAGCGCGTCTGCCTAGGGATCGGTCGAGCTTCCTGCACAACCTTCGCCGACGACTTGACGTCGCGCCCGCCGCGGCGAGCGCCGGCTCATGCTCGGCGGGCGCCCGGGCATTGCAAAGCCGACCGGAGTGCCATCGGGAGCTTTTTCGAGGGAGCTACTCGGCTTCGATGCCGAGGCGCAATTCCTGATTGCCGAGGACGCGCTCGACGACCTCGGAGTTGTCGAATTGCCGGCGGAACTCCTCCTCGGAGAAGAGCGAGATCCGGCTCTGCCACGAGCGGCGCGCCGCGCGCAGGCCGAGATACTGGCAGAGGACGCGCGTCGCGAGCGGCGAGCGATCCTCCGCGGTGGTGAGGCGCAGACCCTCGAGATAGACGAATTTGCGCACGGAGGGCTCGCGGAGGATCATGTAGCGGGGCTCGCCGTCGTGCTGCCCCGTCAGGAAGATGTTGCCGTGGCGCGTCGCGACGTAGCCCACGGAGATGATCTCGTCGTGGCGCTCCGTGTCGATGCGGTCGGGAATTCGGTTGTAGAGCGTGAAGCGCGGCATAAGGAGCTCGCCCCTCTCGGCCCGAGTCGCGGGACTGCGCGCACGGATGTGGAGCCAGGACACGCTCATGCGGCTCGAGCGCGGCGCGCGCCAGAAGCAGAGATAGTAGCCGCTGTAGCGCTCGTAGACCCGAATGAGGTCGTTCTCGTCGAACGGCACTTCCGTGTGGACGATCTCGTAGCGCAGCGGCGTCGCGTGCCGGCGCCGCGCGGCGACCGCCGCCAGCGGCTCGGCGTTCCAGGCGAACTCGCTCGGGATCGTGTCACGGAAATCCTCGAGGTAGCGGACTAGGCGGCCCAGAAAGGTATTGTCGGGACGCGCGGCCTTGCCGTAGGCGAAATTTCGCACCGTGTGCTCGGCCACGTCGCAGCCGACCGCGACGTCCTTGAGCCGCAGCCCGCGATTCTTCTGCATCCAGACCACGCCGCGGCGCAGGCGTTCCACCGTCTCCCGATCGAGCGCAGCACCCGTCTGCCGATCGGTCTGGACCCCCTTCTTTGCGTCCACACCCTGGGCCATTCATTCCTCGCCCGTGCAAGATACTACCACAAGGCGGGTTTGCGCCTGTGGAAATGCGTATTTACCGGTGATCTCGGATAATTAGCGATAGCCACGGGTAGCCCAAGTCTCCCTGCGGTCCCGGCCGCATCTGCAAAAGCGACAAAACCCGAAACCGTCACGCCGCTGCTCCCCCACGGCTCGGCCCGTTCGGTCACGATCGTCGCGGTCTTGCCCCGCTACGCACGGAGAACGCAATGAGCTCGACGATCCAGAACCTCCGCGACATCGCCCGGCACTGCCGGCAGGGCGAGGCGCTGCCGCCGGAGCTCTCGGCCTGGCTCGGGCAGTCGCTGAGCCGCTTCCTCTCGCACGAGCGCCCGACGACCGACAAGGCCTTCGGCCTCCAGCGCGCGCGCGGCGGCGTTCCCTGGTGGAAGGAGGAGGCGATGCGGCGGCGCGACGCGGCATTGCGCGACCTCGCGAGGCTTCTGTGCCCGACGGCCCCGGTTGCCGCACAAGCGCGACGCATTCGCAGCCTCGCACTGCGCTATGCCGCCACGGCCTGGCCGCGCGAGCGCGACGAGGAGACGCCGCCCCCGGCGAGCCGGGAGCCCCTCCGGGAGCGGCTTTGGACGGCATTCAAGTCGGGAGCCCCGATGCCGATCGGCGAGCGCCAATTGCGCCACGTGCTCGGCCATTGAGGGTCAGGGCGGAGAGGAGGAAGCGCAATGTCCAAGGACCCAATCACCCTCGCGCTCATCGGCGACGTCATGCTCGGTCGCGGCGTCAGCGCTCTCTTTCCCTCCCGGGAGCCGAACTCGTTCTGGGGCGACGTGCTGCCCGTGCTGCGCGCGGCCGACGCCGTGATCGCCAATCTCGAAAGCCCGATCACGGAAGCCGCGAGCGAGTGGCGGCGGAGCTGGAAGGCGTTTCGCTTCCGCGCCGCGCCCACGGCGGTGGAGGTGCTTCGGGCGGCCAATGTCCGCTGCGTCAATCTCGCCAACAACCACGCGCTCGACTACGAGGAGCGCGGCCTCGGCGAGACGCTCGACCGGCTCGATGCCGGCGGGATCGCGCATGTGGGTGCCGGCCGGAACTTGGCCGGCGCGGTTCGCCCGTCCCTGCTCGATGCCGGCGGAGCGAAGGTCGGGGTCATCGGCATGACCGACACGATGCCGGAATTCGCGGCGGCGCCCAGGCGCGCCGGCACCAACGTGCTGCGGATCGACGACAGCGCCGCCTCTCTCGGCCTCATCGCGCTCCAGATCCGGGAGCTGCGCCGCGCGGGGGCGGAGACCATCGTGCTGAGCGTGCACTGGGGTCCGAACCTGCGGGTATCGCCGCCGTCGCGGTTCCGCCGCTTCGCGCGCGCCGCCGTGGAGCTCGGCGTCGACATAGTCCACGGCCATTCCGCGCACCTCGTTCAAGGTGTCGAGCGCTGGAGCGACGGTCTCATACTCTATGACACCGGAAACTTCCTCGACGATTACTGGGTCTTTCCGGGAATCCGGATCGACCGCTCCTTCGTCTTCCTCGTGGAGCTCCGCGACGGCAAGCCCGCGCGCCTCTCGATGCGGCCGGTGAAGCTCAAGCGCGGATCCGTCGATCTTGCGACGGGCATCGACTTCGCGGCGACCGTCGAGACGATGCAACGCCGCTCGCGCCCCTTCGCAACGGTGCTCGTCCGGACGCCGCACGGGCTGCTCGCACCCTGGCCGGGCGGCGAGAGAGCGACGCCGCCCGCGCCCGACGACCCGCCGCTGCACTCGCTCGCAGCGAGAAGCTCGCGCTTACGCGATGCAAGCCGCTTCTCCGCTCTGACGCTCAAGGGGAGATGAAAATGTCCGCGCAATCGGCCAACGCCGTGCTTCGCCTCAGGGGCTTCCGCGCCCTCTTCCTCGCGCAGCTCCTCGGCGCCTTCAACGACAATGTGCTGAAGGTGCTGGTCTCCTTGCTCGCGATCGAGAGCGCCGCGATCGGCCATTCCGGCGGCTACCTCTCCCTCGTCAGCACCGTTTTCATGGCCCCTTACCTGCTGTTCTCGGGCTATGCGGGCTACGTCGCGGACATTTTCAACAAGCGCCGCGTGCTGATCCTCGTCAAGGCAGGCGAGGTCGCGATCATGATACTGGCCTTCGCCGCGCTGATCTGGGGGCGCATCGACCTGCTGCTCGTGGTGATGTTCCTGCTGGGCACGCAGGCGACTTTCTTCAGCCCGGCAAAGTACGGGATCGTCCCGGAAATGCTGCCCGAGGGCGCTCTGCCGAGCGCCAACGGCTGGCTCGAGCTCAGCCGCTACACCGCCGTCATTCTCGGCACCGCATTGGGCGGGGTGGTGCTGCTGCGGTGCGGAGACCGGCCGGCGGTCATGGGCCTTCTGCTGCTGTCGATCGCCGCGGCGGGCTTCGCGGCGAGCCTTGGCATCACGCCGGTCCCGCGCTCGGGCGCCGAGAAGCGCTTTCGGCTCAATCCCTGGCGCGAGGTGGCCGCGGGCGTGCGGCGCCTCGCCAGCGACCCCAGACTGACCTGGACCGTCGCCGGCATCAGCTTCTTCGAATTCATGGGCTCGCTGATCCTCCTCGACCTGCTGCTCGTGGGTAAGGAGACGATGGGGCTCGACGACGGCTGGACGAGCCTGCTCGGCGCCTTCGCGGGCCTCGGCATCGGGCTCGGCAGCGTGGCCGCGGGACGCCTGTCGCGCGGACGGGTCGAAATCGGCCTCGTCCCCTTCGGTGCTGCGGGCCTCGGCGCCGCCGTCGTTGCGCTCCCGCTGGCGGCCGGATCCTACACGGCGATGGCCGGCATGCTGCTGACGGTTGGCCTCGCCGGCGGACTCGTCATCGTGCCGCTTTACTCCGCGCTCCAGAAGGAAGCGGGCGACGACGAGCGCGGCCATCTCGTCTCCACGAACAACTTTCTCAACATGACCGGGGTAGTGGTCTCCGCGGGCGCGCTGTGGCTCTTGCGCGATGTCCTGAATTTGTCGCCGGTCCGGATACTCCAGCTCGCGGGCGTGGTGACGCTGGCATCGACGCTGTGCGCGCTCCGGCGGTTCCCGCCCTACGCGGCATCGGCAGTGCGATGGGCGCGGTCGTCCCTCGGTCGCCTCGCCCCCGCGGCGCTCGCGCTCATCGCGCTGCCGCTCGTGGCCCGGGGCCGCAGTTCGCGGAGGGCGGCCGCAGTGCTGCGCCTCCTCCCCCTCGCGATCGCCATCGCGGCCGCGGGGACCGGGTCCGCTCTGGCGCGGGAGGAGACCCAATACCTGGTCTTCCGCGCCGAGCATCAGCTCTTCGGCGACGTCGGTACCGTCAGCATGCAGATAGGCCGCGATGGCGCCGTCACTCGCGTCCGCACGCTGATCGACGTCCGCGTCACCGCCCTCGGCCTGACGCTGCGGCGGATGACCGGAGAGTGCCGGGAAACCTGGGAGAACGGTCAGCTCCTGAAGTTCGCGAGCTCGATCGTCACCGACGGCGCGTCGCAGGCGGTCGAAGCGACTTTCGACGGCGGCCGCATCGTCGTGGAAGCCGGCGGCAAACGCGTATATGCGCCGCGCGCCACGCAGCCCGCGACGCCTTGGTCCGCGCGGTTCGTCACGGCCACGACGGTGATGTCTCCGGAGAGCGGCCGGGTGTCGTCGATCGAGATCGTCGATCTCGGCAGCGAGGTGCTGGAGCTCGGCACCGCGAGAATCCCCGTCCGCCACTATCTCGTCCGCGGCGAGGACCAGCAGCACGTTTACTTCGATGCCGCCGGCATGCCGGCGAAATTCGTTTTCGAGCATGCGACGGGCCGTGTCACGCTCCTTCGTGCCGACGTGACGATGGCCGCTGCGATGCCCGCCGCCTTTCCCACGGCAGCGAGGATGCCATGACATACCCCATCGTCGAACCCGCCGGCGCCGCGACCCGGCGCTCCCTCTCGACCGCTTCGGTTCCCACGACCGCTGCACCGCGAATCCTCGCGGGAACGCAGAAGATCAAGTTCCGCGAAGGCAACCACGCGGGCTTCTACCGCACCCTCAAACTCCGCGTGAACGCCTATTTCGACGCGAGCGGGAAGAGCCGCTACGCCGATTGGCGGCTGTGGCTCAAGGGGGCGCTCTTCGCGGCTCAGACCGCGGGCGCCTATGCGCTCGTCCTCTCGAGCAGCACCGGCCCCTGGGAGAAGCTCTTCTTCGCGAACGTCTTCGGGATCGGGGCGCTGATGCTCGGCGTCAACGTCGCACACGATGCCGCGCACGACGCGCTGACGCCCTGGCGCTGGCTCAACCGCGCGCTGCAGACGGCGATCTTCACGCTTCTCGGCGCCAACGCCTATCTCTGGCGCCTACGGCACATCAAGTCGCACCACACCTTCCCGAACGTGAACGGCTGCGACATCGACATCGATCAGAACATCTTCCTGCGGCTGTCGCCGAATCACCGCCGGCGCTGGTTCCATCGCTTCCAGCATCTTTATGCGCCCGTCATCTTCTGGCTCGTCGACATCCACACGGTCTTCTACGAGGATTTCGAGTACCTCTTCAGGAAGCGGCTCGCCAACATGATGGGAATCCGCCATCCCCGCAGCGAGTATTTCATGTTCGTGGCGTGCAAGATCGCCTATCTCGCGCTCGTCGCGGGCATCCCCATGGCGGTACTGGACCTGCCGTGGTGGCAGGTGCTGCTGGGGGCGGCCTCGATGAGCTTTCTCGCCTCCGTCGCCTTCGTCACCCTGCTCATCGGCACGCATTTCGCGGAGGAGGCGGAGTTTCCGCATTTCGATCCTAATGGCTACATCGCGCACGATTGGGCGGAGCACGCGATGGTGACCTCCGTCGACTGGAGTCCGATGAGCGGCCTCGCCTCTTTCGTGACCGGCGGCGCCAATTGCCACGCGGCGCACCACCTCTTTCCGACGGTCTCGCACGTGCACTACATCCCCCTCACCCGCATCATCCGGGAGACGGCCGCGGAGTTCGGCATCCGCTACAACTGCACGACGCTGCCGCGCCTCGTGCGCTCGCACTTCCGCTTCCTGCGGCGGATGGGCACACTGGCGGCCGCGGCGTGAGCCTCGCTCACGCCTGCGCCAGATACTCCATCGCGGCGTCGACGCCGCCCGTGCCGTGGGGGACGCCGAGGATGCCGAGCGTCATCTCGACGGCGGCGAGCGCGCCCAGGATCATGGGCTCGTTGAGGTCGCCCATGTGCCCGATGCGGAAGACGCGGCCGTCGAGCACGTCGAGCCCGCCGCCTAGCGAGACGTTGAAGCGCTCGAGGCAGGCTTGGCGGACCTTGTTGGCGTCGTGGCCCTCGGGCACCATGACGGCGGTGATCGAATCGGATTCGACGCGGGGATCGCTCGCGAAGATCTCGGGGCCATCGTTTTGCCGCCAGCGCCGCACCGCCCGCCGTACCGCCTCGGCGAGACGGTGGTGGCGCGCGAAGACCTGCTCCAGCCCCTCCTCGTCCAGCATGCGCAGCGCCTCTTGAAGGCCGAAGAAGAGATGCGAGGGTGCGGTGCCGGGGAAGCTCGTCTGCTCCATCCCCGTCATGTAGCGCTTCCAGTCCCAATAGACGCGCGGCATGCGCGCGCTCTCGCTCGCCTTGAGCGCTTTGGGGCTCACGCCCGTGAAGGCCATGCCGACCGGAAGCATCAGCCCCTTCTGCGAGCCGCCGACGACCACGTCGACCTGCCAGTCGTCCATGCGGAAGTCGTAGCAGCCGAGCGAGGAGATCACGTCCACGAGGAAGAGCGCGGGATGCCGCGCACGGTCGATCGCGCCGCGGATCTCGGCGCAGCGGTTGGCCACGCCCGTCGAGGTCTCGTTGTGGACGAGGAGCACGCCCTTGATCGCGTGCGCACGGTCCTCGCGCAGCCGAGCCTCCAGCGCCGCCGGATCGACGCCCGCGCGCCAGTCGCCGGGCAGCGTCTCGACCTCGAGACCGAGCGCCTGGGCGAGCCGGCCCCAGTTGAGCGAGAAGTAGCCGGACTCCAGCACCAGCACCTTGTCGCCCGGCGAGAACACATTGACGAGCGCCACTTCCCAGGCGCCGTGGCCGGTCCCGGCGTAGCAGAGGATCGCGTGCTCGGTGCGGAAGACGCGCCTCAGGCCCGCCACGCATTCCGCGAAGATCGCGCGGAACTCCGCACCCATGAAATCGATCGCCGCTCGGTCCATCGCTCGGAGGATGCGGTCGGGAATGTTGGTCGGGCCGGGGTTCTGGAAGAACTGGCGGCCGCGGGTCACTGCCATGGTCGAGATCTCCGATGGGACGGGCGTTCGATGCCAGGAGCGGTGCGCGGAGGGCGCGTCGCGGCAAGACTTTGGCGCAGACCCATCGCGCATTCAAGCAGGAGAGCACGCCGATCCATGCGTGCGGGTTAACGCGCCCGAAGGCGCGCTGCATGGCTCGCCTAGCCGCCGCTGCCGCGCTAGTATTCGAAAATTCGAGGAGGAAGCGCACAACAGCCGCTCGCGTTCCTTCGAGGTTCCACGCACTTTGGGTGCGCGGCCCGGTGGCCGTGCCGCAAGAGCGGGCTCCGGAGGGGGAACAATGAGGATCAATCCCAGGATCGCAGCCGCCGTAACGGGGCTCAGCCGCCGCACGCTCGTCAAGGCGGGCATCGGCGCCATCGCCATGCCCGCAATCCTGCGCGCAAGCGCGCGCAGCGCCCGGGCCGCGGACCCGCGGAGCGTCGTCAAGGTGGCGCCCGAGGTCGATCTCAAGATCTTCGATCCCGTCTGGACCACCGCGACCATCACCTCCACGCATTCCTGGCTCATCTACGACACGCTCTTCGCGATCGACCGGCAGTACAACGTCTCTCCGCAGATGGTGGAGAAGTACGAAGCGAGCGAAGACGGGCTCACGCACGATTTCATGCTGCGCGACGGGCTCAAGTTCCACGACGGCTCGCCGGTGACGGCGCGCGACTGCGTCGCCTCGATCCGGCGCTGGGCCGCGCGCTTCGGCGAGGCCAAGATCATGATGGAGCGCGCCGAGCGGCTCGATGCCACCGGCGAGAAGACTTTCGTGCTGAAGCTCAAGGAGCCCTTCGGCCCGGTGGTCGACGCGCTCGGCAACGCGAGTCAGGTCTGCTTCATCATGCGCGAGAAGGAGGCCTCGACCGATCCCTTCACGCAGATCAAGGAGACGATCGGCTCCGGCCCCTTCATCTTCGTGAAGGAGGAGTTCCAGCCGGGCGCGCGCGTGGTCTATCGCAAGAACCCCGACTACAAGCCGCGGACGGAGCCCGCGAGCGGCTATGCCGGCGGCAAGATCGCCCACGTCGAGCGGGTGGAATGGACGATCATCCCGGATGCCGCGGTGCAGTCGGCGGCGCTCGCGACGGGGGAGCTCGATTACCTCACCAATCCCGTCGCCGACCAGGTGCGGCAGATGCGGAGCAATCCGAACATCACCATCGGCTTCCTCGACCCCCTGGGCTGGCAGTTCCACATCCGCATGAACTCGCTGGTGAAGCCCTTCGACAATCCCAAGGCGCGGCAGGCGGTGCAAATGCTGGTGGAGAGCCGGCAGGAGGCCTATCTCACCGCGACCGGCCAGACCGGCGATCTCGGCAAGGTGTGCCTCGCGCCCTTCGTCTGCGGCTCGCCCAACGAGACCCTCGTCGGGACCGAGAAGTTCCAGAAATACGATCCCGAGCGCGTGAAGGCGCTCTTCAAGGAAGGCGGCTACGCCGGCGAGAAGATCGTCCTCATGGACCCGACGGACCAGCAGAACCTGCACTTCCTGGCGTTGGTGCTGAACGAGCACCTCAAGGAGATCGGCATCAACGTCGATCTTCAGTCGATGGATTGGTCGACGCTGGTCTCACGCCGCTCGATCAAGGACGCGCCGGAGAAGAATCCCAGCGGCTGGAACATCTTTCCAACGGCTTGGCCCAGCAGCACCATGATGAACCCGGTGCTGAACGCACCGCTCGACTCGAGCTGCGATGCCACGAACTGGTTCGGCTGGCCCTGCGACGAGACCATGCAGCAGCTCCGCCGCGACTACCTCGCCGCACGCGCCGCCGAGCAGCGCAAGAAGGTCGTGGAGGCGATCCAGCTTCGCTATCTCGAGGAGGCGCCTTACGCTTATGCCGGCCAGTACTTCCCGCCGATCGCCTACCGCAAGGACCGCCTCAAGGGCGTCATCGGGATGGTGAGCCCGGTCTACTGGAACATGGAGAAGTTCGCGGGGTAGGCGCCGGCGCTACTCTCGGCGCTTTGGCCGGATTCGAGTGTCCGCGGGAGTCATTTCTCCAAGGGAAGCCGTGGTGAAGGGCGTGCCCGAGATCATCATCGTCGGCGGCGGTGCGGGAGGGTTGGAGCTCGCAACGCGGCTCGGCGACATGCTCGGGAGGCGCCGCAAAGCGCGCGTCACGCTCATCGAGCGGACTCGCACCCATCTCTGGAAGCCGCTGCTGCACCAGGTCGCCGCCGGCAGTATCGACGTGGCCGAGCACGAGCTCGATTACCTCGCGCAGGCGCATTGGCATCACTTCGTCTACCGGGTCGGCGAGATGACCGGGCTCGACCGCGCGCGGAAGGAAGTCCGCATCGGCGCGACCTTCGAGGAGGGAGGCGCGCAAATCACGCCGCCCCGCACCTTCCCTTACGACAGGCTCGTCATTGCGGTCGGCAGCGTCACCAACGATTTCGGTACGCCCGGCGCCACGGAATTCGCGGTGCCGCTGGAGACGACGGAGCAGGCGGCGCGCTTCAACCGCCGGCTCGTCAATGCCTGCATCCGTGCGCACGCGCAGGAGGGGCCGGTGCGCCCGGGCCAGCTTCACGTCGCCATCATCGGCGCGGGCGCCACGGGCACCGAGCTCGCCGCCGAGCTGCACCGCACGGTGCGCGCCGTCGTCGCTTTCGGGCTCGACCGCATCGACCCCGAAAAGGACATTCGGATAACGCTGATCGAGGCCTCCGAGCGAATCCTGCCGGCGCTGCCGGAGCGGATCTCGAAGGCGACGAGCGCGCTCCTGGAGGAGCTAGGCGTCCGGGTCCGGATTCAGGCGCGGGTGAGCGAGGTCCGGCGCGACGGCGTCGTGCTCGCGGGCGGCGACTTCATCCCCGCGGAGCTCGTGGTGTGGGCTGCAGGCGTCCGCGGCCCCGACGTGCTGCGCGAGCTCGACGGGCTCGAGGTCAATCGCGCGAGCCAGCTGGTGGTGACGGAGACGCTACAGACGACGCGGGATCCGAGCATCTTCGCCATCGGCGATTGCGCCGCATGTCCCTGGCCGGGTCATCCGGCGCCGGTGCCGCCGCGCGCCCAGGCGGCGCACCAGCAGGCCGCGCATCTGGTGCGGCAATTCCGTCGCCATCCCTTGGGCGGGACGCTAGCGCCTTACCGGTACCGCGATTTCGGCTCGCTGGTGTCGCTGGGGCGCCACAGCACGATCGGCAGCCTCATGGGTTTCCTCGTGGGCCGGAGCTTCATCGTCGAGGGCTACTTCGCGCGGCTCATGTACCGGTCGCTCTATGCGATGCACGAGGTGGCGCTCTACGGCGCCTTCAAGATGCTGCTGAACGTCGTGGCGCGCAGCATCGGCCACCGCACCGACCCGGTGGTGAAGCTGCACTGATCCGGTTGTCCTCCTATCGCGTCGGCGGCGCGATGGTGTCGAGCGACAGGCCCTTGGTCTCGGAGCTGATCTGTGTCACCGCGATGGTGGCAACGGCGAGGAGCACCGCGATCAGGGTCATCACATAACCGAACCCGAAATTCTGCTGAATGACGGGGATGAGGAAGAAGTTGGCGGCGGCGCCCAAGCGGCCGCCGCTCTGGGCAAGCCCGAAGCCCGAGGCGCGCGCGTTCGTCGGGAAGACCTCCGAGCTGAAAATCTGCATCGAGTTGCCGGCGAGCTGGACGAAGAAGGTCATGAGGAAGCCTACCGCCAGCACCACCAAATCCGACCCGGCCGAGGTCGAGTAGTAGAACGCGATGGCGAATAGCGTCGCGAGCACGAAGGCCGCCAGGGAGGTGCGGATCCGGCCGAACGCCTCCAGCGCGTACATCATGAAGAGGCTGCTGAGCGGGAAAGCGAGCTGCATGCCGAGCACGACGGCGAGCGCCTTGGTAATGGTGTAGCCGCGCTCGTTCAGGATCTGCGGCAGCCACCCGCCGAGGCTCACCGCCGCCGTGAAGAAGGCGAAGAAGCAGATCATGGCGGCGATGATCCGGCCGCGATAGCGCCGGAACACCACGCCCATCGGATCGCTGCGGATATCGGCGAGCTCGTCGGCGACGAGCCGCTCCTTGGGCCGCCCGAGCCCCATGCGTTCCAGGAGATTGAGCGCGTCGTCGCCCTGGCCGTGCGTCACCATCCAGCGCGGGGATTCCGGGAGGAGGAAACTGAAGAGGAAGACCGCGAGCCCGCCGATGCCGATGACGATCCAGATGCCCTGCCAGCCGATCTGCTCGCGGAAGCCCAAGACGAAAGCGGTGCCGATCGGCCAGACGCAGGCGCCGCCCACGAACTGCATGAACGCGGTGGCCCGGCCGCGGATGGCCTTGGGCGCGAACTCGGCGGCGTAGGAGAAGCAGAGCGGCTGCGCCGCGCCGAGGCCAATGCCCGCAATGCAACGGCCGGCCATGAGCCAGCCGACACTGGGCGACAGCGCCGCCAGGATGGTGAACACGGCATAGATCAGGATCGCCGCTTGCAGCACGCGCTTGCGGCCGAAGCGGTCGGTGAACTCGCCTTGCCCCACGGTACCCAGGAAGATGCCGAAGAGCTGGAACATGCCAATGCTACCGGCTTGCGTGGGCACGGCGAATTTGGACTGGATCATGTCCGGGATGAGCGAGCCCAGAATGATGAAATCGATGACGTCGAAGAAGTAGGCGAAAGTGATGAGCGCCAGGACGCGCTTGTGCGTCGACCCCATCGCGGCGTTGTCGAGCGTTGAATCGACGTACGAGACGATCGACTGTGCCATCGATGCCCCCTCCCCATTCGCGCCGTCTCGGCGGCGCTTCGACGCCACTATAGTCGATACCGCCCGGAGTGCCTACCGGATTCAGGCGCGGCGCGGCTCAAGGCAGCAACGCCAGCAATTCCGGCGGATAGAGCCGCCTTGCCTCGGCGCGCAGCGGCGCCACCGCAGCCGCGAAGGCCGCACGGCCCTCGGCGTCGAGCTCGATCACCTCGCAGCCCTCGCGCTCGATCTCGGCCATCGCCTTCGCCTCCTCCTCGACCGCCTCGGCGCGCTGCCGTACGACCGCGTTGCGGATCGCCGCGGCGATCGCGGATTTGAGCTCGCCGGGCCAGGCATCGAAGGACGGCCGGTGCAGGAAGATCGGGCGCGAGAGATAGAAGTGGCTGCTCAGAGTGTGAAAGCGGTGGAATTTGTGGACGCCGTAGGTAACGGTGTTGGCGAGCGGGTTCTCCTGCGCGTCGATGGTGCCCGCGCGAATCCGCGCGATCGCTTCGGTGAGGTCCATCCTGAGAGGGACCGCGCCCAGGAGCTCGAAGGTCAGCACCTGGATGTCGCTCGGGAGCACGCGAATGCGCATGCCAGCCAAATCCGCGGGACGGCGCACCGGCCGGAGCCGGTTCGAGATGTGCCGGAAGCCGTTCTCGAAATAGCCGAGAATGCGGTGGTTCATCGCAGCCTCGATCTTGCCGCCGATCACCTCCCCGAGCTTGCCGTCCATCGCGGCTCGCGCGCCATCGCGCGTTCCGAAGAGAAACGGAAGATCGAGCACGCCCACTTCGGGCACTCGGTCCGTGAAGTAGCTCGAGGATTGGTAGCCGAGCGTGAGGATCCCGCTCTCGACGAGCCAGATGATGTCCTCGGCTTTGTAGCCGAAATCCATGATGTTCCAGACGTACCGGATCGCGACGCCCGCGCCGAACTCGGCCTCGAGCCGGCCGCCGATTGCCTGGAGCGCGCGGCTGAAGGTCGTGGTCGGCGGCCCGTAGCCGCCCAGGCGAATCTCGATCGGCCCTTTCATGAGCGCCCCCCGTTTCGATCTCTGAAACGCTAGCGTATCGAGAGCAGCAGCTCAATCGCAGCGCCTTGTCTTGCGCCGGCGCGCGGCCCAAGATGCGCGACATGCGCGATTACTGGCTCAGCAAGCTCTGCTTCGACCTGCAGGACCCCGCGCGCGTGGTGGAATACCGGCGCGATCGCGAGGCCGTTCTCGGCCGCTATCCCCTGAAGCCGGAAGTCAAGGCGGCCGTGCTCGCCGACGACGTGGCGTTCCTGGCACGGCTCACGAACCCCTATCTGCTGCGCTACTACTTCGCGGCCGCTGGCATGCCGGATGCGGATTTCATCGCCCGATTGCGCGGGGGTGCGGCCGGTGGCTGATCTCGTCGGCGTCTTTGCCGCAAGTCACGCGCCGCTGATCGCGCGCGACTGGCATCGGCTGCCCGATCCGCTGAAACAACGCCTGAGCGCCGCTTACGGCGAGCTCGGTCGGCGGCTCGCCGCAAGCAAGGCAGAGACGATCGTGGCGATTACGCCCGACCATTGGACGAATTTCTTCCTCGACAACCTGCCCGCCCTCTGCATCGGCATCGGCGAGGAGCATGGCGGCCCGCCGGAGCCCTTCATGCGGGATTTCGCGCCCAACCCGCTCCCCGGCGATGCCGCGCTCGGCCGTCACATCCTGGAGACCGCGCTATCCGGCGGCTTCGAGCCCGCGCTCTCTTATCGTCTGCGGCTCGATCACGGACTTTGCCTGCCGCTGTCGCGCCTCGAGCTCACGCCGATGCCGCGGATCGTGCCAATCCTCATCAACGCGCTCGAGCCGCCCATGCTGAGCTACCGGCGCTGCCTCGACTGGGGGCGGCTGCTGCGCCGCGCCATCGACGCCTTTGATGCGCCCACCCGGGTCGCCATCCTCGCGACCGGCGGCCTCAGCCATTCCATCGGCGAGCCCAGCATGGGCGCGATCGACGAGGCCTACGATCGCCGCTGCATCGAGGCGCTCCGCCGCGGCGACGAGGGTTCGCTGATCGAGCTGCTGGAGCGCGACACTGCGCGCGCCGGGAACGGCGCGCACGAGATCCGCAACTGGATCGTCGCGCACGCCGCCGCGGGCAGCCGCGGATTCGAGCTCGTCGACTACTTTCCCGTGCCCGAGATATACGTCGGCAGCGCTTGGGCCGCCTGGCGCCTCTAGGGCAGGAAATCCGAGCGCAGCGCG
>DATKNV010000227.1:0-7930 GCA_035541215.1 Allostellaceae bacterium
TCGTCACCATTATGGGCCATGTCGACCACGGCAAGACCTCGCTGCTCGACGCGCTCCGCCACACCGACGTCGTCAGCGGCGAGGCGGGCGGCATCACCCAGCATATCGGCGCCTACCAGGTCGAATATGAGGGCGAGAAGATCACCTTCATCGACACGCCCGGCCATGCCGCTTTCACGGCGATGCGGGCGCGCGGCGCCACCGTCACGGACATCGTCGTCCTGGTGGTCGCCGCCGATGACGGCATCATGGAGCAGACGGTCGAGGCGATCCGCCACGCCAAGGCGGCGAAGGTGCCGCTCATCGTCGCCATCAACAAGATCGACAAGCCCGAGGCGAACCCGGACCGCGTCCGCCAGGAGCTGCTGCAACACGAGCTGGTGGTCGAGAAGCTCGGCGGTGACATCCTCGACGTCGAGGTCTCGGCGCTGAAGAAGACCGGGCTCGACAAGCTGCAGGAAGCGATCCTGCTGCAGGCCGAGATCCTCGACCTCAAGGCGAACCCGAACCGGCCGGCGGAGGGCTCGGTGATCGAGGCGAAGCTCGATCGCGGCCGCGGCGCCGTCGCCACCGTGCTGATCCAGCGCGGCACCCTCCATGTCGGCGACATCTTCGTCAGCGGCAACGAATGGGGCCGCGTCCGCGCCCTCGTCGACGAGCGCGGCCAGAACCTGCGCGACGCCGGGCCGGCAATGCCGGTCGAGGTGCTCGGCCTCAACGGCACGCCGCTCGCCGGCGACGATTTCTCGGTCGTCGACAGCGAGAGCCGGGCGCGCGACATCACCGATTTCCGCCAGAGGAAGCGCCGCGATCAGACCGCGATCACCGGGGCGCGCGGCACGCTCGAGCAGATGTTCTCGCAGATCGCGGCGGGTGTCGCCAAGGAGATGGCGGTCGTCGTCAAGTCCGACGTGCAGGGCTCACTCGAGGCGATCGTCGCCTCGCTCAACAAGCTCTCGACCAACGAGGTCGCGGTGCGGGTGCTGCACTCCGCCGTCGGCGGCATCAACGAGAGCGACATCATCCTCGCCAAGGCGTCGAGCGCCGTGGTCATCGGCTTCAATGTCCGCGCCAATCCCCAGGCGCGCGACCTCGCCCGCCGCGACGGCGTCGAGATCCGCTACTACTCGATCATCTACGACGTGATCGACGACATGAAGAAGGCGCTGGGCGGCTTGCTCGCGCCCACGCTCCGCGAGCGCTTCCTCGGCAACGCCGCGATCCGCGAGGTCTTCAACATCTCCAAGGTCGGCAAGGTCGCGGGCTGCATGGTGACGGAAGGCAGCGTCAAGCGCGGCGCCAAGGTCCGGCTCCTGCGCGACAACGTCGTGATCCACGAAGGCAGCCTCAAGACCCTGAAGCGCTTCAAGGACGAGGTGCGCGAGGTCAAGGACGGCTACGAGTGCGGCATGGCCTTCGAGAACTACGACAACATCCAGATCGGCGACGTGATCGAGTGCTTCGAGATGGAGGAAGTCGCGCGCGTCACCGCTTGAGGCGGAGCGGCGGTTGCGTCGAGCGTCGAGGTAAACCTTTTTTCGGCTTTTCGTCGTCATGGCCGGGCTTGTCCCGGCCATCCACGCATTCGTACGCGACTGCTCCAAGCACGCGGATGGCCGGGACAGGCCCGGCCATGACGGAATCGAAGAGAGATCGTCGGGATTGTCGGGACCGGCACACATGAAACGACACGACCACCCCCGCGGCGAGCCTTCGGCGCGCCAGCTGCGCGTGGGCGAGGAAGTGCGGCACGGACTCGCGCGCATCCTCGCGCGCGGCGAGCTGCACGACCCCGCGCTCGCGCAGACGACGATCACCGTAACCGAGGCGCGGATGAGCCCGGACCTCAAGCACGCGACGGTCTTCGTGATGCCGCTCGCGGGCGCGCATGCGCCCGAGGTGCTCGCGGGCCTGAAGCGGAGCGCCACCTTTCTGCGCGGGATCCTCGCGCGCGAGGTGACGCTGCGCTTCTCGCCCACTCTCGCGTTCGTCCTCGACACCTCCTTCGAGCATGCAAGCCGCATCAGCGAGCTCCTGCACCGGCCGGAGGTGAAGCGCGACGTGACCCGTCCCGAAGACGAGGACGATGGCGCGTAAGCGGCGCGGGCGTCCCGTCCATGGCTGGCTCGTCCTCGACAAGCCGCTCCAGATGAGCTCGGCCCAAGCGGTCGCGAAGGCGCGCCGTCTCCTCGATGCGGAGAAGGCGGGTCACGGCGGCACCCTCGATCCGCTCGCGACGGGCGTGCTGCCGGTGGCGCTCGGCGAGGCCACCAAGACCGTCGCTTGGGCGATGAACGGGTCCAAGACCTACCGGTTCACGCTGCGCTGGGGCGAGGCGCGCTCGACCGACGATGCCGAGGGCGAGGTGACGGCGACCTCGCCGGTCAGGCCCGATGCCGAGGCGATCGCCGCCGTGCTGCCCCGCTTCACCGGCGCGATCCTGCAGCGCCCGCCCGCATATTCCGCGCTCAAGGTCGAGGGCGAGCGCGCCTACGATCTCGCGCGCGCGGGCGAGGCGGTGACCCTCGAGCCGCGCCAAGTCCGGATCGAGCGGCTGACGCTCCTCGCCATGCCGGATGCCGATCATGCCGAATTCGAGGCCGTCGTCGGCAAGGGCACCTACATCCGCGCGCTCGCCCGCGACATCGCGCTGGCGCTCGGCACGGTGGGCCATGTGGCATCCCTCCGGCGGACCCGGGTCGGGCCCTTCGGAGAGGCCCAGGCGATTTCCCTGGATAATCTCGCCTCCCTGGTGCATAGTCCGCGCCCACTCGAGCACCTGCTTCCCGTCGAGACGGCGCTGGACGACATCCCGGCGCTCGCCGTGACGGAAGCCGAAGCGGACCGTTTGCGATGCGGCCAGGCCGTGCTCCCGCTGCGCCCCTCCGATCGGGCCATGTTGTTGGAGCTTGGCGACGGCCATTGGGTGCGCGCTACCTGCAAGGAAAAGCTGGTGGCGCTCGCGCGCATCGCGGAGGGCACGCTCAGGCCGGTGCGTGTGCTGAACCACTAGAGAGACAAGGAGAATCCCGATGTCGATCGCGCTCCCGCGCAAGCAGGAGATCATCAAGGACTTCGCCCGTAAGGAGGGCGATACCGGCTCGCCGGAGGTGCAGGTTGCGATCCTCAGCGAGCGGATCAAGAACCTGACCGAGCACCTGGCGACCCACGGCAGGGATTATCATTCGCGCCGCGGCCTTCTCGTGATGGTGGGCCAGCGCCGGAGCCTGCTCGACTACCTCAAGAGCACCGATCCCGCCCGCTACGAGGCGCTGATCGATCGCCTGGGGCTGCGGCGCTGACGATGCCGCGAGGTCCCGGCGCGCGATCGGAACGCCGGACCTCCCTGCCCACCCGTTTTCACCGACACAAGGGGCGCGCTTGCAGCGGCCGGCGCCGAGCGATCTCGGCGCTTCTTGGGCCGCGCCGCGCCCCCACAAGTTTCTGAAGGAAGAAGGAAGAGAGAGATGTTCGAGATATTCCGCAAGGAGCTTACGTGGGGCGGCCGCCGCCTCATTCTGGAGACCGGAAAAGTCGCGCGCCAAGCCGACGGCGCGGTCACGGTGACCTATGGCGAGACCACCGTGCTCTGCACGGCGGTCGCCAACAAGCAGGTGAAGCCGGGGCAGGATTTCTTCCCGCTCACCGTGAACTACCAGGAGAAGACCTTCGCCGCCGGCAAGATCCCCGGCGGCTTCTTCAAGCGCGAGGGCCGTCCCTCCGAGAAGGAGACGCTGACCTCGCGTCTCATCGACCGCCCGATCCGCCCGCTCTTCGCACCGGGCTTCCTCAATGAGACGCAGGTCGTCTGCACGGTCCTCAGCCACGATCTCGAGAACGATCCCGACATCTGCGCGATGGTCGGCGCCTCGGCGGCGCTGACGATCTCCGGCATTCCCTTCCTGGGACCCATCGGCGGCGCGCGCGTCGGCTACATCGACGGCGCCTACGTCCTCAACCCCAAGATCGACGAGCTCCCCTCGAGCCAGCTCGACCTCGTCGTCGCGGGCACGCAGGAAGGCGTGCTCATGGTGGAGAGCGAGGCGAAGGAGCTCCCCGAGGACGTGATGCTCGGCGCGGTCATGTTCGGGCACAAGGAATTCCAGCCGGTGATCCAGGCGATCATCGAGCTCGCCGAAGCCTGCGCCAAGGAGCCCTGGGACCTGACGCTGCCGTCGCCCGAGGCCGAGGCGATCGAGGCGAAGCTCCGGGCGGCGATCTCCGGCGACCTCGCCGCGGCCTATGCCGAGCAGGGCAAGCAAGCGCGCAGCAACCAGCTCGACGCGATCAAGGTCAAGGTGGCGGAGCTCTTCCCCGAGGAGCCGAGCCGCACCCACGCGCTCAAGATGGTGAAGGACCTCGAGAAGGACATCGTGCGGGGCGCGATCATCGAGACCGGCCGCCGCATCGACGGGCGCGACACCAAGACGGTGCGTCCCATCGCCTGCGAGGTGAAGGTGCTGCCGCGCGCGCACGGCTCCGCGCTCTTCACGCGCGGCGAGACCCAGGCCATGGTGGTGACGACGCTCGGCACGGGCCAGGACGAGCAGATCATCGACGCGCTCGAGGGCGAGTACCGCTCGCACTTCATGCTGCACTACAACTTCCCGCCCTATTCGACCGGCGAGGCCGGGCGCATGGGCTCGCCGGGCCGGCGCGAGATCGGCCACGGCAAGCTCGCCTGGCGCGCGGTACACCCGCTGCTCCCGACGAAGGAGGCTTTCCCCTATACGATCCGCGTGGTCTCGGAGATCACGGAATCGAACGGCTCCTCCTCGATGGCGAGCGTCTGCGGCGCCTCGCTCTCGCTGATGGACGCGGGCGTGCCGCTCGCGAAGCCGGTGGCGGGGATCGCCATGGGCCTCATCAAGGAGGAGGGCCGCTACGCCGTGCTCTCGGACATCCTCGGCGACGAGGATCACCTCGGCGACATGGACTTCAAGGTCGCGGGCACCGAGCAGGGCGTGACGGCACTGCAGATGGACATCAAGATCACCTCGATCACCGAGGAGATCATGCAGATCGCGCTCGACCAGGCGAAGCACGGACGCCTGCACATCCTCTCGGAGATGGGCAAGGCGCTCGCCGCCGCGCGCGAGGCCGTCAGCGGCAACGCGCCGCGGATCACCACGATCCACATCCCCAAGGACAAGATCCGCGAGGTCATCGGCTCCGGCGGCAAGGTGATCCGCGAGATCTGCGAGGTGACCGGCGCCAAGATCGACATCGAGGACGACGGCACGATCAAGGTGGCGGCGGTCGACGCCTCCGCCTCGCAGGCCGCGATCGACTGGATCCGCGGCATCGTCGCGGAGCCCGAGCTGAACGTGATCTACACGGGCAAGGTCGTGAAGATCATGGATTTCGGCGCCTTCGTGAACTTCCTGGGCGCCCGCGACGGCCTCGTCCACATCAGCGAGCTCGCCCCCCATCGCGTCGCCAAGACCGGCGACGTCGTCAAGGTCGGCGACATGGTCAAGGTGAAGGTGCTGGGCTTCGACGACCGCGGCAAGGTCAAGCTCAGCATGAAGCAGGTCGACCAGCAGACCGGCGAGGACATTTCCGCAAAGCTCGAGGCCGACCGCCGCGAGCGGCACCGCGGCCGGGAGGGCGGCGGCGAGCAGGCGGCCTCCTGATCGGGAGGCTCCGGACCCCACGATGACCGCCGCCGCTGCGCGCAAGCCCAAGCACGCGCACGCCCTGCCGCGGGTGATCGGCCATCGGGGCGCCGCGGGACTCGCGCCGGAGAACACGCCCGCCGCCTTCCGCAAGGCGGCGGCGCTCGGCGTCACCTGGGTCGAGTTCGACGTGCACCTGAGCGCCGACGGCGTCCCCGTGATCATCCACGACGACACCGTCGAGCGCACCACCGACGGCAAGGGCAAGGTCGCGGCGCTGAGCCTCGTGGAATTGAAGCGGCTCGATGCCGGCGCTTCCTTCGGCGCGGGCTTTCGCGGCGAGCGCATTCCCACGCTTGCGGAGATGCTGGACCTGCTCCGCGAGCTCGGCCTTGGCGCGGTGGTGGAGATCAAGCCATCCCCGGGCGCGGAGATCGCGACGGCCGAGGCGACCGTACGGCTCCTCCAGGAGCGCTGGCCCGAGACGCTGCCGCCGCCGATGGTCTCGAGCTTCGAGCGCCTCTCGATCGAGCGCGCGCACGCGGCGGCGCCGGGCATTGCCCGCGCCTTCCTGGTGCACGACCTCCCGCGCAATTGGCAGGAGGAAGTGGATCGGCTCGGCTGCTCGGCGGTGCATGCGAGCCAGCGCGGCCTCCGGGCCGAGCAGGTTGCGGCCGTCACGCGAGCGGGCCTCCCGCTCTTTGCCTACACCGTCAACGACGCCGCGCGCGCCGCGGAGCTCTTCTCCTGGGGCGTCGCCGCGGTCTTCAGCGACCGGCCCGATCTGGTGCTGCCCGTAGCCGGCATTTGAATCTCGCAAATGCAAGTCATACATAGTCTAGACAGCAAAGCCCGGCGCCGGGGTCGAAGCCTCCGGCAGGGGCGCGGGGAACTCTGTTGAAGGCATTGAATCCACTGGTTATTTCTGGCCGCGAGGTGCTGCCGCTGGTGGAAGGCGGCAAGGGCATCTCCGTCTCCAATGGCGAGAGCTCCGGCGCTTGGGCGGCCTCCGGCGGCGTCGGCACCTTCTCCGGCGTCAATGCCGACAGCTTCGACGAGAACGGCCGCCGCATCGCCCAGGTCTATCGCGGACGCACCCGGCGCGAGCGGCACGAGGAGCTGATCCGCTACTCCATTGCCGGCGGCATTCATCAGGCGCGCATCGCCTTCGAGCGCGCGGGCGGCGGCGGCCGGCTGCACATGAACGTGCTCTGGGAGATGGCGGCGGCGGAGCGCATCCTGCACGGCGTCCTCGAGGGCGCGCGCGGCCTCATCAACGGCGTCACCTGCGGCGCGGGCATGCCCTATCGCATCGCCGAGATCTGCGCGAAGTACGGCGTCCACTATTACCCCATCGTCTCCTCCGCCCGCGCCTTCCGCGCGCTCTGGAAGCGCGCCTATCACAAGTTCAAGGATTGGCTCGGGGGTGTCGTCTACGAGGACCCCTGGCTCGCGGGCGGCCACAATGGCCTCTCCAACGTCGAGGACCCCGAGAAGCCCGGCGCGCCTTTCCCGCGCGTCCTGGAGCTGCGTCAGCTCATGCGCGAATACGAGCTGGGTCAGACGCCGATCTTCATGGCCGGCGGCGTCTGGTATCTGCGCGAGTGGGAGGACTGGGTCGACAACAAGGACCTGGGGCCGATGGCGTTCCAATTCGGGACGCGCCCGCTCCTCACCAAGGAGAGCCCGATCTCGGACGCCTGGAAGAAGAAGCTGCTGACCCTCAAGGAAGGCGACGTCTTTCTCAACCGCTTCAGCCCCACGGGCTTCTATTCCTCCGCCGTGCGGAACTCCTTCCTGAACGAGCTCCAGGCGCGGAACGAGCGGCAGGTCGCCTACGCCGTCGGACCCGTCGGCGATCACCTGGCGCCGCTCGAGGTGGGCGCGCGCGGCCGGCTCGTCTACTTGACGCCGCACGACCGCGACCGCGCGCAGGGCTGGATTGCCGCGGGCTTCACCGATGCGCTGCGCACGCCGGACTCGACGCTCATTTTCGTCACGCCCGAGAAGGCGCTGGAGATCCGCGCCGACCAGATCAATTGCATGGGCTGCCTCTCGGCCTGCCAGTTCTCGAACTGGGCGCAGAACGAGGACGGCACCACCGGCAAGAAGGCCGACCCCCGCAGCTTCTGCATCCAGAAGACGCTGCAGGCGATCAGCCACTCCGACGACGTGGAGTTCCAGCTGATGTTCGCGGGCCACAACGCCTACCGCTTCGCCGGCGACCCCTTCTACAGCAACGGATTCATTCCGACGGTGAAGGAGCTGGTGGAGCGGCTGCAAACCGGCGACTGAGCGAGCCCACCGCCGGT
>DATKNV010000228.1:0-2084 GCA_035541215.1 Allostellaceae bacterium
GCGCGAGCGCTTCGGAGAGCTCATGGCGCAGTCGCTGAAGCGCCGCGAGCCGGAGGCGCCCGTGGGGAAGCTCGATGCCGAGCGCAAGAAGGCGCTGCGCGCACCCCTCGTCGTCGTGGTCGCGGCGGCCGTCAGGGAGAATCCCAAGGTACCGGAGGTCGAGCAGATCGTCGCCGCCGGCGCCGCCTGCGAGAACATGCTGCTGGCGGCACACGCGCTGGGCTTCGGCGGCTTCTGGCGGACGGGACCCGTCGCCTACGATATCGAGGTGAAGCGCGCGCTGGGCTTCGCCGAGGGGGATACCATCGTCGGCATCATCTATCTGGGCTCGATCGCGATGGCGGGCCAGCCGAAAGCGGCGGAGATCGCCGCAGTGACGCGGCGCTGGTAGAGGTCACTCCGCGGCGACCACCGAGCGCCGCGTTCTCGTCGTCGAGACCGTCAGCAGCGACAGGAGCGTGATCCCGACCACCGCGAGGAAGACGCCGCGGGGCTCCCCGTGATCCATGAACCAGGCGTAGAGCAGCGGCGAGATCACGCCGCCGATGTTGAAGCCGGTGGTGACGAAGCCGAAGACCTTGCCGAAGGAGCCCGCGGGCGTCACCGCGCGCACGATCATGTCGCGCGAGGGCTGGATCACTCCGTTGAGGAGCCCCGCGACGGACATCAGAAAGATGAGCAGTGCCGCGCCGAGATCGACCGTGCCGACAATGAGGATGATGGCGGCACTCGCGGCGAAGCCCATGGCCGCGACCCGCGTGTGATGCCGCGTGCGGTCGGCGATGACGCCGCCGAGGAGCACGCCGAGCGCGCTCAGGAACAGGAACGCCGTGAGCGCGCTCGTGGCGACCGCATGCGACGTGCCCCAGAGCGCGCCGAGCGCCACGATCGAGAAGCTGGAAATCCCGCCGGTCGCGAGCGACAGCAGCATGAAGAACATGAGATTGCGCAGGATCGCCGGCGTCAGCAGCAGCCTGAGCCCCGCGCCGCCATCGCCCGCGGCGCGCGCGGTCCGCTCGCGCGTGGGAATGACGGCCAAACGGCGGCGCTCCACGAACAGCGCCAGCGCGACGATCAAGCCCAGCGCGGCCGCAACGAGGAGGCTTCCGCGCCAACTCCAGAGGCTCGCGGCGTACCACATCGTCATCGGCGCCGCGGCCGTGCCGAGCAGGCCGGAGAAAGCATGGATCGAGAACGCCTTCCCCATGCGCTTGCTCACGACCGCATGCGAGAGGATCGCGTAATCCGAGGGGTGGAAGACCGTGTTCGCCAATCCCGCAACGGCGTAGCAGCCGACGAGCGCCCAATAGGAGGGAACGAGCGCCGCGACGACCAGGGCCGCCGGGCCCAGCAGCAACCCGCCGATCAACAGCCGCTCGGCGCCCCAGCGGTCGACCAGGAATCCCGCCGGCGTCTGCAGCGCGGCCGAGACGACGTTGAAGCCCGTCACGGCGAGCGCGATCTGCTGGTAGGTGAGGCCGTAGTCGCCGCGAATGAGGTCGAAGAGGGGCGGCAGCAAAAGAAGGTAAACGTGGCTCACGAAATGGCCGGCGCTGACGAGCCCGATCACCGGGGCATCGCCGGCGCCCCGGCCGCTCGAGACGGTGTCGCTTGCGCTCGCCATGGGGGCGAGGATGGGCGATGCGGCGAGGGTGCGCAAGTCACGCGATTTCAAGGCCCTATGCCGCGGCTGCATGCGATCTCGGTCGGCAAAAAGCGTGCTTTCTTTTATGCGATGATTGCTGTGCTTTAATTTTCACTTAATATCGCCCCGGGATACTGGGGTGGCATCGGAGACCGTGCGGAAGCCGCTCGCCGCGGCCGGCGACACCCTCATCCCCGGAGAGTCCCCGTGACACGTTTCGCATCGCCCCTCTCGCGTCGCCTCCTGTCCGCCCTTGCCTTCGCCGCGGCGTCGCTCTGCGCGGCAGTCGCCGCTCCGACCGGCGCAAGCGCGCAGAGCAGCGGCTGCGTGCCCGTGAATTACGGCGATGGCTGGTACATCGGCTGCGCCTCCGAAGCCACCTGGAGCTACAGCATCGGGCAGATCAAGGCCTCCGCTGCCTGGAACCGCGGGTTCACGG
>DATKNV010000229.1:0-27078 GCA_035541215.1 Allostellaceae bacterium
TGCGAGAAATACCGAACTCCCGGCAGAGATGGCTCATCTGCTCGCCTTCCAACAGGCGAGCCACGAACCGAAGGCGCTCGTCCATCACCGAACTCTCTTTCCACGGCATCGACACTTTCCCCCCGCAATTGCGGGGGGAAAATGTTACCCATGTGTCCGGTACGAACTGTCACCTATGTGTCGGGCCGCTCAGCGCCCGATACCGCTGCGGCGATTGCCCGCGCGAGTGCAGCGCGGTCGATTCGTCCCGCCGGGTCGCGCGGAAGCCGTGCAAGCCGGATCAGGATCGACTTTCGAAACCCGACTCCCGAGAGTAGGGCATCGATCTTGGGACCGATCTCGGCGTCCGCGCTGCCGGTCTCGCCTATCGCGATGCAGAGCTCGGATGCGGATTGGGGCGAGACTATCGACCCCACCGCGACCTCCTCGACGCCGATGCCCGCGCGCAGGATGCGCTCGAGACGCTCGGGCAGGAACTTCGCGCCGCCAATGTTGAGGACTGCGTCCGCTCGCCCCAGCAGCTCGAGCTCGCGCGAGCCCCTGAGAACGCCGAGGTCGCCGGGATAGAACCACCCCTCGCGCAGCATGCGCCCCGTCGCCTCGGGATCGTCGATGTAGCCCGCGAACATCGATGGCGTGCGTACCCGCAGCAGGCCCGGCTCGCCTGCGGGCAGCGTGCGTCCTTCCTCGTCCACGGCCTCGAGGGCGATGCCGGGCCAGAGGTCGAGGTAGCTGCCGGTGCGGTAGAGGCCGTTCGAGGCGATGAATCCGACCTCGTTGCAGCCGTACATGTCGCAGACCGCGACGCAGAGCCGGGCCACCGCCTCCGCGCGCAAGCTCGGCGCGATCGCGCCGCCGAAGGTCGAGACGACGAGCTCCGAGAGGCGTGCAAAGCCCGACCCGACCTGGTCCAGCACGTTGCGCAGATAGATCGGCATCAGCGTGACGTGGGTGACAGCGTGCCGCATGAGCGCGACCGGCACCTCGACCCTGCTCTCGCGCACCAGCGCGCCGCCCGCGCGCAGGCAGGCGCAGGCTTGCGAATAGACGCCGCCGATGACGAAGGGCATTGCCAGCATCACGCGAGAGCGCACGGAAAAGCCGTAGCGCCAGAGCCAATGCTCGATCCGGCGCTCGTGCATGTCGCGCGTGAGAGCGAGACGCATGAAGCGGCCGGTGGTTCCCGAGGTCCGGAGAATCCGGAGCACGGCCTCCTGCGGCGGGCGCGACGGCGCCGGCGGCTCGACCGCCGGAAGCCGCAGCACGCTCTCGACCCATGCGGGCGTGAGATCGTGGCGGTGGCGCGGTCGCCCCTCCGGCAGCGGGAACTCCGAGAGCAAGAGGTCGATCCCCGCGACGAGCGGCAGCACGCTCGCCTCCTCCCGCTGGATCAGCGAGGCCGTCGCGATGCCGAGCTCCTCGCAGGCCAGGAGGATCAGCCACTGAACGTAGAGATCATCGCAGCCGACGGCGATGGTGCCGGCAGCTGGGACGCCGAGCTCGCGGACGGCACGCATGAACTTCGGGAGGTCTCTCGCGAACTCGCCGTAGGTAATCGTCCGGCCGTTGTCGATGAGCGCCGGTGCATCGGGCCGCTGCTGAGCGTGGTGGGCGACGTAGTCGGCGGTCACGGCGCGGTGCTTCCCCGTGGTTAAGGATTGCTTTAGCGCTCGCCTCGAAAATGACGCGCGTGGCCCACCCCTCCCGGAGCCGCCGATGGCACGTCACCCGTCACTGCTTGTTCTCCTCCAGCAAGATCGCCTGGCGCTCTTCGGAAGTGAGCTGCCGCTCGAAGACCGCGGCCTGATTGTCGCGCGCATGCGGCACGCCGAGCCCGGCCGCCTGCCGGTAGAGCTTGTAGGCGGCGACGGGATCGCGCGCGGTGCCGAGCCCGTTGAGCTCGCACCAAGCCAGCACCTCGACGGCTCTGGGGTCGTTCGCACGGGCGAGACGGCGCAGCACCTCGATGTCGCTGGAAGCCGCCGTCTTTGCGCGCACATGCGCGACCACCTCCGCGAATTCGGGCTCGCTCGGTTTCGGGGGCGGCTCCGCTGCGGCAGGCGGCGGCGGCGGACGGTCGCGAAGATTCTTCTCGCATTCGGGATCCGGCGTCTTCAGGCAGCGGTAGGCGCCGTCGAGATCGTAGAACTGCGCGCGTGCGGGCGCCGCGAGCGCCACCACGCAAGCGAGCATCAGGAGAGCCCAGCGATGCACCATGTCCGCGATGATATCAGAACCCGCGGAGGCCGGTGCCTCCGCATGGCTGCGGCGCTCTCGACCGTGCTCCTCGCCGCAGCCTGCGGCTGGAGCCCGCGCGACCTCGTGGGCAGCGTGACAGGACCGCTCCCCGAGCCCGCACCGGTCGACACCGCGGGCGGTATCCACGGCGCCCTCATCGGGGGCGAGGACTTGCCGGCATCGCTGCCGCCCGCATTTGCGGAAGCCGCGATTGCGCCCGGCCTCAAGTCGCGCCTGCAGCCCTCCGAGCGCCAGGCGCTGGCGGAGGCGAGCCAGCAAGCGGCGACGGCGAAGCGCGGACAGAAAATCTCCTGGCCCAACGCCGCTCCTGCTCCAGCGTCCGAGACCGAAGCGCCTGTCTCCGGCTGGGTTGCGGCGGTCTCGGATCCCTATCTCTCCAACCATGGCCTCGTCTGCCGCGACTTGCGCCAAGCGGTCGTCCGAGGCGAGGAGCCCACGGTCGCCGCGATCAGCCTCTGCCGAGAGGAGGCGGGCGACGGCGCCCATGTCTGGGTCGCCGCGCATTGGCCCTGAGCGAGCTGCTCAGCCGGGCCTGCCGTCTGCCCGCGGCGCCGTGAGGATCGGCGCATAGACCGCGAGAAACAGCAGGAAGGCGAGCGTCCACGCCGCGGCCGCCGTCTCCAGCAATGGCACGAAGACCTGCGGCAGGAAGGGCGCCGCTACCCGAAGCGCCGCCGCAAGGGAGATCAGCGCATAGGCCGAGACCGTCGCGGGATGCGCCTTGAGCGGCCGTCCGGTGTGGCCGAGCGCCGCGCGCGACATCACCGCGACCAGCATGGTCGCGATGGCACCGGCGGTGAGCGCATGGAGCGCCGCCGCCTCCGGTACCGCCTCCATGAAGGCCGAAGCGCCCTTCAGGGCGAGGCCGAGCACGAGCCACCCGCAGCCGAGATGCAGGACCGACAGAATGGGCGAGCCGAGCGTGCGCGCCCCGCGCCAGAAGGAGAGACGGATCGCGCTGAGCACGGCCGCCACGAGGGCGATGGTCCCGGTGACGGGCCCGAGGCCGGTCGCCGCCTCGCTTGCCGCGAGCAGCGCCATCGCAAGGACGGTCGCGCGATCGAGCGGCGCGAAGGAGCGCGCAACGAGCGCGGGATCGACGGCGCGGAGCGCATTCGTCGTGAAGGCCGGCACGATGCGTCCGCCGATCACCGTGATGAGAAGCAGCAGCACGTCGATCCCGACACGGGCCGCGCGCGATCCAGCATCGGGCGCCACTCCCAGGAAATCCAAATGCATCGCCAGATCGGCGGCCCACAGCGCGGCCAGCACGGCCAGCAATACGAGATTCCGCTTGGCGCCCGAGCGCCAGAGCGGCCCCGCGATCGCCGCCGCCAGCGCCGGGAGAAAAGCGAGATCCAGAGCCGCCGGGAGCCAAAGCGGAACCCAGGCCATCGCAAGCATCGCGATCCGAGCGAGGAGCCAGATCGCCGCGAGCGCCATCAGCGGCGCGCCCCTCCGTGCCGGCGCTCCCGTCCAGTTCGGAACCGCCGTCAGGAAGAAGCCCGCGACGCCCGCCGCCGCGAAGCCGTAGATCATCTCGTGCGCGTGCCAGAGCGTGGCCGATACCGCGACCGGAAGCGGCAGTACTCCTAGGAAGACCGGGAGCCACAGAGCCACCCCGAGCGCGGCGTAGAGTCCCGCAAGCAGAAAGAAGACCCGGAAACCGTACTCGAAGAGCGAGAAGCGCGCCGCCCGTCCGTGCCTCGGTTCCTCGATGCTCATGAATCGCGGCATGGCCTGCCTCCGCGGGCGATTACTGCACGAGCGGCGTCGCCGCTCCCTTGATGTCGATGCCCTCGATGCGCGCGCGGCCCGCGAGAATCCGAACGTATTGCCCGATCGCGCGGCGCCAGACGGTGTCGGCGAGATGGTCGGCGATGCGCTCGCGCAGGGTCTCGTAAGGAAGCTGCCGTCCGGCGATGCGCCGCTCCAGGCGGAGAACGTGGATGCCGTAGCGCGTCACCACCGGCACGGGCGAGAGCTGGCCCTCCTCGAGCGCCTCGAGGAAGGTCGCGAATTCCGGCACCACGTCGGCGCGGGCGACCTGGCCGAGCATGCCGCCCTGCACCTTCGAGGGACAATCCGAATGCATCTCCGCAAGCTCGGCGAAGCGGCCGGGATCGCGCGCGAGCGTCTCGATGAGCGATGCCGCCGCGGCCTTCGCTCGCGCGAGCGCATCGCCATCGCGGGGATCGGCCGCGATCAGGATGTGTCGGGCCTCGAAGAGGTCGGGCGCGCGCATCTCCCGGGGATGGGTCTCGTAATAGCGCCGGCACGCGGCCTCGTCCGGCGTCGGCACCTTGACCTCGCGCGCGACCAGCGTGCGCAGGATCGCCTCCTCCGGCGTCTCCGATGCGTCGGCGCCCTCGGCCGGCAGCGCCTCACCCTCGAGGATGCCGAGACGCCGTGCCTCCTGCAGCAGCAGCTCGCGCACGACGAGAGCGCGCGTTGCGATGTCGCGCGCGGCGTCGAGGCTCGCGGCCGGATGATGCTGCATCTCCGCCGCGATCGCGCGCTCGGGAATCTCTATGCCGTTGACGGCGACGGTCACGGCGCGAGGCTCCGGCGGCGCACGACCTGATAGCGGCGCCCGATGTACCAGACGGGCGCGCTCCAGATGTGGACGAGGCGGCTGAAGGGAAACACGAGGAAGATCGTGAGGCCCAGGAAGATGTGGAGCTTGTAGACGAGCTCGGCGCCCGCGACCTGCGCGGCGGCGCCCCCGCGGAACGTCACGATGCGCTGCGCCCAATCCGCAAGCGCCGCCATGGTCTCGCCGTCGCCGTGCTGGGCGGAGAAGAAAATCGTGATGAGGCCGAGGACAAGCTGCGCGTAGATGAGAAGGAGGATGAGGATGTCCATCCGGCTCGAGGTCGCGCGGATCCGAGGATCGCCGAGGCGGCGGACGAGCAAGAGCGTCAATCCGACGAAGCAGACGACGCCGAAGATGCCGCCGGCGACCATCGCCATGGTCTGCTTGGCGGCGGTGCTGAGGCCGAGCGCGTGATAGAGCGCGGGCGGCGTGAGCAACCCTACGAAATGCCCCGCAAAGAGCAGGAGGATGCCAATGTGGAAGCAGTTGCTGCCAAGGCGCAGCATGCGCCGGCGCAGGAGCTGGCTCGAGCCGCTCCGCCAAGTGTATTGCGCGGCATCGAAGCGCAGCACGCTCCCCACCAGGAACACGGTGAGCGCGAGATAGGGGTAATAGCCGAAAAGGAGCTCATTCACGTAATCGGCCATCGCATCACCTCTGCGGAGAAGCCGGATTGGTGGACGGCGCGCCGCAGCCGCCGCCGGGATCGGTGCCGCCGAGGAAGCTCACGGCCTCTTCCTCCCAGCGCTTGTCGAGCGCAGCCGAGCTGTCGTCCTCGGGCGGCAGCGCCTTGAGCACGGTCTCGACGTCCGTGGCACTCGGGCGGCTCTTCGCGAGCGCGCCGATGGCGTCGAAGACAGCGGCGTAAGGGCTCTTCCATTCGCGAAGCCGCTGTCCGATCGCAGCGACGATGGGCATCGCCTCGCCAAGGACCGACTGCGCGGGTTTGAGCGGGATCATCGACAGGAATTCGAGGAAAAGCGGGAGGTAGTCCGGCAGCTCCCTCGCCTCGATCTCGAGACCGTGCAGGCGATAGAGCTCCTTGAGGCGCACCATCGCCTGGCCGCGATCGCGGGATTCGCCGTGCACGTGCTCGTAGAGATGGAGCGAGACAGAGCGGCGCCGGTCGAAGAGCGCGACGTAGCGCTCCTGCACGGCGAGCGTGTCGGGATCGCGGAGGCTCTCGACGAGCGGCAGCAGCGCGCGGCGCTCGCGCGCGGGCACGAGGTTCTCGCGCTCGAGGATCGCCATGCCCTCGCCGAGGGCTGCCACGAGCTCGGGCTCGGGATAAGCGAGGAGGGCCGAGAGGACGCGGAAGCTCAGGGTCATTTCGCCCCCGTCTCGGCCTTGACGCCGTGCTTGTGGCCGTGGAAGCCGAACAGGCTGGTCTCGCTGCTGCCTCCGGAGCAGCCCTCGCCGAAGCTGAAGCCGCAGGAGGAGCGGAGGTCGAAGGCGTTCTCCGCGTATTCGCGGTGCGTCGTCGGGATGACGAAGCGGTCCTCGTAATTCGCGATCGCGAGGAGGCGATACATCTCCTCGACCTGACCCGCGGTGAGGCCGACGCGATGGAGCACCTCGGTCTTGAGCACGCCGTCGACGGTTTTGCCGCGCATGTACGCCCGCATCGCCAGCATCCGCTCGAGCGCGCGCGCCACCGGCGCCTCGTCGCCGGCGGTCAAGAGGTTCGCAAGATACTTCACGGGGATGCGCAGCGATTTGACGTCGGGAATCTCGCCGGCCATGCCGAGGACGCCCGCCTCGGCCTTGGCCTGGATCGGCGAGAGCGGCGGCACGTACCAGACCATCGGCAGCGTGCGGTATTCCGGATGGAGCGGAAAGGCGATCTTCCACTCCATCACCATCTTGTAAGCGGGCGAGCGGCGCGCGGCCTCGAGCCAGGCCGCCGGCACGCCCTCTCGCTCGGCCGCCGCGATCACCTCGGGGTCCGCGGGATCGAGGAAGATGTCGAGCTGCGCCTGGTAGAGGTCGGTTTCCTTGGGCGCCGCCGCTGCGTGCTCGATGCGGTCGGCGTCGTAGAGGAGGACGCCCAAATAGCGGATTCGCCCGACGCAGGTCTCCGAGCACACCGTCGGCTGGCCCGCCTCGATCCGGGGATAGCAGAAGATGCACTTCTCGGATTTCCCGGACTGCCAGTTGTAATAGATCTTCTTGTAGGGGCAGGCTGAGACGCACATGCGCCAGCCCCTGCACTTGTCCTGGTCGATGAGGACGATGCCGTCCTCCTCGCGCTTGTAGATCGCGCCCGAGGGGCAGGCCGCGACGCAAGCGGGATTGAGGCAGTGCTCGCAGAGGCGCGGCAGATACATCATGAAGGTATTCTCGAACTGCCCATAGATCTCCTTCTCGATGTCCGCGAAGTTCGCGTCCTTGCTGCGCTTGGAGAACTCGCCGCCGAGAATCTCCTCCCAGTTGGGGCCGCCCGCGATCGTCTCCATGCGCTCGCCGCTGATGAGCGAGCGCGGCCGCGCGGTGGGGGCAGCCTCGGAGACCGGCGCAGTCTGCAAATGGCCGTAGTCGAAGGTGAAGGGCTCGTAATAGTCGTCGATCTCCGGCAGGTCGGGATTGGCGAATATGTTCGCGAGCACGCGCCATTTGCCGCCGATCTTCGGCACGATCTTGCCGTTGGCGCGGCGCGTCCAGCCGCCCTTCCACTTCTTCTGGTTCTCCCATTCCTTGGGATACCCCACGCCGGGCTTGGTCTCGACGTTGTTGAACCAGGCGTATTCGACGCCGTCGCGCGAGGTCCAGACGTTCTTGCAGGTTACGGAGCAGGTGTGGCACCCGATGCACTTGTCGAGGTTCAGCACCATCGCGATTTGCGCACGGACCTTCATTCTGCGGCCTCCCTTGCGCCGACGGATGCGGCGCGCGGCCGCTCCAGCCAGTCGACCTTCTTCATCTTGCGGACGATCACGAACTCGTCGCGGTTGGCGCCGACGGTTCCGTAGTAGTTGAAGCCGTAGCTCTGATGCGCGTAGCCGCCGATCATGTGCGTGGGCTTCACCACCGCGCGCGTGACGGAGTTGTGGATGCCGCCGCGCCGACCCGTGATCTCGCTGCCGGGCACGTTCACGATCTTCTCCTGCGCGTGATACATGAGGCACATGCCCTGCGGCACGCGCTGGCTCACGACCGCGCGCGCGGTGAGCGCGCCGTTGGCGTTGAAAGCCTCGATCCAGTCGTTGTCCTCGACGCCCATCGACTTCGCATCGACCTCGCTGATCCAGACGATCGGTCCGCCGCGCGAGAGCGTGAGCATGATGAGGTTGTCGGTGTAGGTGCTGTGAATGCCCCACTTCTGGTGCGGCGTGATGAAGTTGAGCACGACGGTGGGATTGCCGTTGCTCTTCTCCTCCGCAAGCCGCGCCACCGTCTTGGTGTCGACCGGCGGTCGATAGACGCAGAGGCTCTCGCCGAAGGCGCGCATCCACGGATGATCCTGGAAGAACTGCTGCCGGCCCGTGAGCGTCCGCCAGGGAATGAGCTCGTGCACGTTGGTGTAGCCGGCATTGTAGCTGACGTGCTCGCTCTCGAGCCCGCTCCAGATCGGCGAGCTGATGATCTTGCGCGGCTGCGCCTGGACGTCGCGGTAGCGGATCTTGTCGTCTTGGCGCGGCAGCGCCAGATGCGCGTGCTCGCGTCCCGTCATCGCACCGAGCGATTGCCAAGCCTTCACCGCGACCTCGCCATTCGTCTCCGGAGCGAGCGTCAGGACGACCTCGCAGGCGTCGATGTCGGTCTCGATGCGCGGCCTGCCAGCGCTCACTCCCTCCTCGCTCACGGTGCCGTTGAGCTGTCCCAGCAGCTCGACCTCGTGCGCGGTCTTCCAGGCGATGCCCTTCCCGCCGTTGCCGAGCTTGTCGAGGAGCGGCCCCACGGAGGTGAATTTCTTGTAGACCGCGGGATAGTCGCGCTCGACCACCGTCATCGAGGGCATGGTCTTGCCGGGCTGGGGCTCGCACTCCCCGCGCTTCCAGTCCTTGACGCCGAGCGCCTGCGCGAGCTCGCCGGGCGTGTCGTGCAGGATCGGCGTCAGCACCAGATCCTGCTCGACGCCGAGATGGCCCGGCGCCAGCTCGGAGAACTTACGCGCGATCGCCTTGTAGATCTCCCAATCGCTCCGGCTCTCCCAGGCGGGATCGACCGCCGCCGAGAGCGGATGGATGAAGGGATGCATGTCCGAGGTGTTGAGATCGTTCTTCTCGTACCAGGTCGCCGTCGGCAACACGATGTCGGAGTAGAGGCAGGTCGTGGACATCCGGAAGTCGAGCGTCACCAGCAGATCGAGCTTCCCCTCGGCCGCTTGCGGGTGCCACACCACCTCGCGCGGCTTCTGCCCCCCCTCCTCGCCGAGATCGCGGCCCTGGATGCCGTGATCGGCGCCGAGCAGATATTTGAGAAAATACTCGTGCCCCTTCCCGCTGGCGCCCAGGAGGTTCGAGCGCCAGACGAAGAGATTGCGCGGGAAGTTCTTGGGATTGTCGGGGTCCTCCGACGCCATCTTGAGGCGACCCGACTTGAGCGCATCGACGGCGTAGGGGATCGGCTCCTTGCCCGCGGACTTCGCGGCCTTGGCGACGACGAGCGGGTTCTCGCCGAGCTGCGGCGCCGACGGGAGCCAGCCCATCCGCTCCGCGCGCACGTTGAAGTCGACGAGGCTGCCCTGGGCGTCGCCGACCTCGGCGAGCGGCGAGAGGATCTCGCCGACCTCGAGCTTCTCGTATCGCCACTGATTGGTATGCGCGTAGAAGAACGAGGTGCTGTTCATCTGCCGCGGCGGCCGGCTCCAATCGAGCGCAAAGGCGAGCGCGGTCCAACCGGTCTGAGGCCGGAGCTTCTCCTGGCCCACGTAATGCGACCATCCGCCGCCGGACTGACCGATGCAGCCGCACATCACGAGCATGTTGATGATGCCGCGATAGATCATATCCATGTGGTACCAGTGATTGAGACCGGCACCGAGGATCACCATCGACTTGCCCTTGGTCTTGTGCGCGTTTTCCGCGAACTCCCGCGCAACCGCAATCGCCTGTCCGCGCGGCACGCCCGTGATCGTCTCCTGCCAGGCCGGCGTATAGGGCTGGTCCTCGTCGTAGGACTTGGCGACGTTGCCGCCGCCGAGACCGCGATCGAGCCCGTAATTCGCGACCATGAGGTCGAAGACCGTCGCGACGTAGGTCCCGCCGTCTGCGAGCGCGAGCTTCTTCACGGGCACGGTGCGCTCGAGCACCGCGGGATGAGCCGAGCTCTTGAAACGGGGGTGGGGCTGGCCGCCAAAATAGGGGAAGGCCACCGGCACCGCCTCGTCCCGCCGGTCGATCAGGCTGAGGGCGAGCTTCCGCTCGCGGCCGTCGCGGGCGTCCTTCTGCTCGATGTTCCACTTGCCTTGCTCGCCCCAGCGGAACCCGACGGAGCCGTTGGGAAGGACGATGCCGCCGTCGCGCTCGTCGATGGCGACGGTCTTCCAGTCCGGATTGTTCTGCTGTCCGAGCTTGTCGGAGAAATCGCTCGCGCGCAGGAAGCGCTCTGGCACGAATGCCGCGCCGCGCTTCTTCAAGCGCACGAGCATCGGCATGTCCGTGTAGCTGCGGCAGTACTCGTCGAAATACGGGCTCTTCCCCGCGAGGTGGTACTCTTTCAGAATTACGTGGCCCATCGCCATCGCGAGCGCGGCGTCGGTGCCCTGCTTCGGGTGCAGCCAGAGATCCCCGAATTTCGCGGCCTCGCTGTAGTCCGGCGTGATCACCACGCTCTTGGCGCCCTTGTAGCGGACCTCCGTATAGAAATGCGCATCGGGCGTGCGCGTCTGCGGCACGTTCGAGCCCCAGAGGATGAGGAAGGTCGAGTTGTACCAGTCCGCGCTCTCGGGCACGTCGGTCTGCTCGCCCCAGGTCTGCGGACTCGAGGGCGGGAGATCGCAGTACCAGTCGTAGAAGCTCAGGCACACGCCGCCGATCAGCGAGAGATAGCGGGCGCCCGCGGCATAGGAGACCATGGACATCGCGGGGATCGGCGAGAACCCGGCGACGCGGTCGGGGCCGTATGTCTTGATCGTATAGACGTTGGCGGCGGCGACGATCTCCTCGACCTCGCGCCACTTCGCGCGCACGAAGCCGCCGGAGCCGCGGATCGACTTGTAGGCGCGTGATGCTACGGGATCCTCGACGATCGAGCGCCAGGCGTCGACGGGCTCGAGCCGCGCCCGCGCCTCGCGCCAGTGCCGCAGCAGCTCCCCTCGCACCAGCGGGTATTTGAGGCGGTTCGCGCTGTAGAGATACCAGGAGTAGCTCGCACCCCGGGAGCAGCCGCGGGGCTCGTGGTTCGGCATATCCGGGCGCGTGCGGGGATAATCCGTCTGCTGCGTCTCCCAGGTGACGATCCCGTTCTTGACGTAGATCTTCCAGGAGCAGGAGCCGGTGCAGTTCACGCCGTGCGTGGAGCGCACGATCTTGTCGTGCTGCCAGCGCTGGCGGTAGCTGTCCTCCCAGCCGCGGTCCTCGCGGGTGACGACGCCGTGGCTACCGGAGAAGCCGTCGACGTTCTTGCGGAAGAACAGCAGGCGATCGACGAAATGGCTCATGGGTTTGGCCTTTGAGCGAGAGCGGAAGACGGCGTCAGCACTTGGCCTCGGCGCCCCGCCGCACGTACCACCACCAGGTCGCGACGATGCAGGTGGCGTAGTACGCGATAAAGACGTAGAGCGCGTATTCGGGTCCGCCAGTCATGGCGATCGAGCTGCCGAAGGTCTTGGGGATGAAGAAGGCGCCGAAGGCGGCGATCGCGGAGGTGAAGCCGATGATGGCCGCGCTCTCCTTCTCCGCTTGGCGGCGGATCTCCGTCTCGGCCTGGCCGGCGAGCGCCTTGGTCCGCTCCTTGCCGCAGATGATCGGGATCATCTGGAAGGTCGAGGCGTTGCCGACGCCGCTCGCCGCGAAGAGCAGCAGGAAGCTCCCGAGGAAGCCCCAGAAGGCGCCGGGCTCCGTCCGGATGCCCAGGAAGTAGAGCACGCCGAGAACGCCCACGATCATCGCCGCGAAGACGCCGAAGGTCACGCGCGCGCCGCCGAAGCGGTCGGAGATGCCGCCGCTCGCCGCGCGCGTGAGCGCGCCCACGAGCGGTCCCAGGAAGGCGTAGGCGAGCGGGTTGACGCTGGGGAACTCGATCTTCGTCAGCAGCGGGAAGCCCGCGGAATAGCCGATGAAGGAGCCGAAGGTCCCGACGTAGAGCCAGCACATGACCCAGTTGTGCTTGCGCTTGAGGATCACGAGCTGGTCCGTGAGCGAGGCGCGCGCGCTGGCGACGTCGTTCATGCCGACCCAGGCAGCGATCACCGAGGCGACGATGAAGGGAACCCAGATGTAGCCCGCGTTCTGCAGCCAGAGCTTGGCGCCCGTGGAGAGCGCCTGCGGCGCGCCGCCGAGACCGCCGAACACGCCCGCGGTGATGACGAACGGGACCACGAGCTGCACGACGCTCACGCCGAGATTGCCGAGCCCGGCATTGAGTCCGAGCGCCATGCCCTTCTGGCTCTTCGGGAAGAAGAAGCTGATGTTGGACATGCTCGAGGCGAAGTTTCCGCCTCCGAGCCCGCAAAGCAGCGCCAACACCAGCATGATTCCATAGTCGGTATTCGCGTTCTGCACGGCGAGCCCGATCCCGATCGCCGGCGCCAGCAGGGTCGCGGTGCTGAAGACGGTCCAGGTGCGGCCGCCGAAGATCGGCACCACGAAGGAATAGACGATGCGCAAGAGCGCGCCGGAGATGCCCGGCAGCGAGGCGAGCCAGAACAGCTGATCCGTCGTGTACTTGAAGCCGATCGCCGGCAGGTTCACGACGACGACGCTCCAGACCATCCAGACCGCGAAAGAAAGCAGCAGCGCGGGAATGGAGATCGCGAGATTGCGGGTTGCGATCCCCCTTCCCGTCGCCTCCCAGAAGCGCGGGTCCTCCGGCTCCCAGACCGCGAGCGTCGTGCCGCCCTCGAGCTCCGGCAGGAAGCGCCGTGTCTCCGGCGCCGGCAGCAAGGCACGCTCCATGCGCCGGATCGCGAAGTGCATCCAGGCGAGGTTCACCACGACGATCAGGAACATCAGCATGAAGCAGCTGGTCCAGATGCCCACGAGATCGTTCATGAGCCCGAAGGCGATCGGCAGCACGAAGCCGCCGAGGCCGCCGATCATCCCGACGACGCCGCCGACGGCGCCGACGTGATCGGGGTAGTAGACGGGGATGTGCTTGTAGACCGCGGCCTTGCCGAGCGCCATGAAGAAGCCGAGGGTGAAGGTCAGGATCGTGAAGGGCACGAAGCCCAGGCCGAAGGAGAAATGGATCGGCCCCTGGATGCCCTGCACGACGTATTCGGTGGGCGGGTAGCTCAGGAGGAAAGTGCAGATCGCGCTCACCGTGAAGGTCACGTACATGACGAAGCGCGCGCCGCGCTTGTCCGAGAGCCAGCCGCCGAGTACGCGGAAGAGCGAGGCCGGCAGCGAGAACATCGCCGCGAGCATCCCCGCCCATTCGATGTCGAGCTTGTAGACGCCGACGTAATAGCGCGGAAGCCAGAGCGCCAGCGCCACGAACCCGCCGAAGACGAAGAAGTAATAGAGGGAGAAGCGCCAGACCTGCATGTTCTTTAGCGGCGCCAGCTCCATCAGGGTGGGGCTCGCCTTCTCGCCTCGCGCGCGCCGCGCCCGGTGCACGGGGTCGTCGTCGGTGACGAAGTAGAAAATGATCGCCGTCGCCGCCAGCACTGCCGCCCAGACCACCGCGACCATCTGCCAGCCGAAGGCGACCATCACGAAGGGAGCCAGGAACTTGGTGACGGCGGCCCCGACATTGCCCATGCCGAAGATGCCGAGCGCGGTCCCCTGCTGCTCGCGCGGATACCAGCGCGACGTATAGGCGATCCCCACCGCGAAGGAGCCGCCGGAGAGGCCGACGCCAAGCGCTGCGAGCAGCAGCATCGGATATGTCGTCGCGTAGGAGAGCAGGAAGGTCGCGACTGCCGCCGACAGCATCAGCAGCGTGTAGACGATGCGGCCGCCGTACTGGTCGGTCCAGATGCCCAGGAAGAGCCGCGTGAGGGATCCCGTGAGGATCGGCGTGCCCACGAGGAGCCCGAACTCGGTGTCATTGAGGCCGAGGTTCTGTTTGAGCTGCACCCCGATGATCGCGAAGATCGTCCAGACCGCAAAGCAGACGGTGAAGGAGACGGTGCTCGCGGTGAGCGCGCGCGTCTGTCCGGCGTAATCGACGGCGGAGATCGAGACGCCCTCGGCTGCCACGGGTTGTTGCGGAGTGATGACTGAATTGGCCATGTTCGCCCCTGTCGCCCTGGTGGAGATCGCGAGCGAATCCTTCGCGATTTCATTGCGCGAGACGTTTATGGCCGCGAGCGTAGAACGTCCTTGATCCAGGTCAAAACACCAATGAAATCAAACACTCTTGATAATTATCAAGCACCCGATCGATTTGACATTTATCAAGGGCGAGCCCCAGAGTTGAGGTGCGATGCCATGGCACGGGGATGACCGGACTTCAATGAGCGATACCGTTGCGCCGCTGCGTGACGTTCCGATCTTCGCGGACCTCGCGGACGCGACGCTCGCGCGCATCGCCGGCATCGGCGAGCGATGCTCCGTCCCGGCAGGGGCGGAGCTCTTCCGCCAAGGCGAGCTGCCGAAAGCGCTCCACATCCTTCTAGAGGGACAGGTTGCGCTGAGCGGCACGGCGCCCGACGGCAGCGTCGCCGTCGTGGAGGTCGTAACGCCGGTCGACATGTTCATCCTCGCGGCGGTGCTGACGGACGCGCCCTATCTCATGTCGGCGCGCACCATCGCCCCGGCACGACTGCTGCTGATACCGGCGGCTCCGCTGCGCGAGATCATCGCGAGCGAGGCGGGCCTTGCGCTGCGCATGCTCGCCTCGCTCTCGATGCAATACCGGAAGATGGTGCGGCAGATTAAGGACCTGAAGCTGCGCTCGGCGGCGCAGCGTCTCGGCTGTTTCCTGCTGGCGCTCGCGAGCGAGCGCGGCGGCGAGCCCAAGGTCGTGCTGCCCTACGACAAGCAGCTCCTGGCGGCACGGCTCGGCACTACCCCGGAGCATCTCTCGCGCGCCTTCGCGGCCTTGCGCGCGCACGGCGTCGAAGTGAGCGGCATGACCGTGCGCATCAGCGACCTCGAGGCGCTCACGGCCTTCTCGGCGCCGGACGAAGTCTGAGCTGCGCTCAGTCGAGCGCTGCCTCGACCGCGGCCTCGAGGCGCTCTTCCGTCGAAGGCTTGGGGTGGCCGCCGCGCAGCAGCAGGAGGAGCGGCACCACCGAGAGCGTCACGATCATCATGAACTTGAAGTCTGCGACGTAGGCCAGCATCGAGGCCTGCCGGTTGACCTCACCGTCCATCATCGCGAGCCCAACGGCCGTGCGCATGTTCCAGAGACTGTCGGGCGGGAGCGTGCGAAGCGCTGCCGCGAAGGGATTTAGGTGCTCCGCCAGCTCCTGGTGATTGGTCTGGATGGTCCGCACCAGGATCGTCTCGACGACGGAGATGCCGATGCTCGCGCCGATGTTGCGCATCAGGCTGAAGACGCCGGCGGCCTCGGTGCGTAGCTGCGGCGGCAGCGTCGTGAAGGCGAGCGTGCTCAAAGGCGGGAAGACGAAGCCGATGCCGAGCCCCTGCAGCGCACCGGTGCGTATCAGGAACCACGCGTCGGCCTCGAGGGACATGCCGGTCATCTGGTAGAGCGAAAGCGCCGTCAGCGCGAGGCCCAGCAGGATGAGGAGCCGCGCGTCGACGCGCGCCATGATCCGGCCCACGACGATCATCGAGACCATCGTGCCGATACCCCGCGGCGCCAGGATGAGGCCAGTGGTGAGGACGGGATAATTGAGAAGGTCCTGCATCAGCGGCGGCAGCAGCGCAAGCGTCGCGAACAGCACGACACCGACCACGGCGATGCAGAGAATGCCCGAGACGAAATTCCGGTCGCGCATCAGCCGGGGATCGACGAAGGGATGCTCCGCCGTCATGGAATGGACGATGAAGGTGTAGAGGCCGAGGCCCGCGAGCGCGGTCTCCACCACGATCTCCGTCGAGGAGAACCAGTCCTTGAGCTCGCCCCGGTCGAGCAGCATCTGGCAGGCGCCGACGGCGAGGCTCAGCATCGCGAAGCCGAAGAAGTCGAAGGGCCGCGAGTTCTCGAGCCGATGCTCCTCCATGAAAGTGGCGATGCCGAGGAAGGCGAGGATTCCCACGGGGACGTTGATGTAGAATACCCAGCGCCAGCTATAGCTCTCGGTGAGCCAGCCGCCGAGCGTCGGCCCGAAGATCGGCCCGATCATCACGCCGACGCCCCAGAGCGCCATGGCGTAGCCGTGCTTCTCGCGGGGATAGGCGTCGAGGAGCGTCGCCTGCGAGAGCGGCACCAGTGCCGCGCCGAAGATGCCCTGGAAGAGGCGGAAGACCACAATCTGCGCGAGCGACTGCGCGGCACCGCAGAGGATCGAGGCGACGGTAAAGCCCACCACCGAGATCAGGAAGAGGCGCTTGCGCCCCCAGCGCCCCGCGACCCAGCCGGTGAGGGGCGTCGCGATCGCGGCGGCCACGATGTAGGAGGTGAGCACCCAAGCGATCTGGTCCTGGGTCGCGGAGAGGCCGCCCTGCATGTGCGGCAGCGCCACGTTGGCGATGGTGGTGTCGATCACCTGCATCACCGTCGCGAGCATGACGGAGATGGTTATCATCGCGAGGTTGCCGCCGGAGCTTCGCTCGGCGGAAGCCTCGACGGCGCTCATTATTCCTCGTCGGTCTTCCGGCTGGTGTCGCGGCCGAGCGCGCGGGCGACCGGGCCGGGCAAGGGATTCTGATGGCCGGTATCGATGTCGACGGTGACACTCATGCCCGCGCGGAGCCCGTTGGTGACCTCGCCGGGCGCGAGCTGGAGCCGCACCGGCACGCGCTGCACCACCTTGACCCAGTTACCGGTCGCGTTCTGCGGCGGCAGGATCGAGAACTCCGAGCCGGTGCCGGGGCTCAGGCTGCCAATGACGGCGCGCCACTGCCGGCCGGGATAGCTGTCGACCTCGATGGTCGCGGCCTGGCCCGGCTTCAGATGGGTGAGGTCGGTCTCCTTCACGTTGGCCTCGATGTAAAGACTGTGGATCTCCACGAGCGCGAAGATCGGCTGGCCCGACTGCACGTATTGCCCCGGCCGCAAATCGACCTTGGCGGTAATGCCGTCGTCCGGCGCATAGATCATCGTGTGCGAGAGATCGAGTGCGGCCTGGTCGCGCACGGCCATCGCCTGGCGCACTTGGGGATGGGTATCGATCTCGATGTCGGGATCGCCGCCGAGGCTCGCGAGCGTCTGCGCGAGCTCTTGCTCGACGGACGCCACCTGCTGGCGCGCCATGTCGTAATTGTGCCGGGCGAGATCGAATTGCGCGACGGAGACGGCGCTGGTGCTGACGAGCTTCTGCTGCCGGTCGAGCTCGCGGCGCATGTACTCAAGCGTGTCCTTCGCCTGCTGGAGCTGCGCCTGCTTCTGGCGATAGCTGGCCTTTAGCGCGGAGATCGCATCGCGCGCGGCGGAGAGCTGCGCCTCCGCGCGCGCCAGCGCGATCTTGAACGGCCCGTCGTCGATCCGGAACAGAAGAGCGCCCTTGGCGACGACCTGGTTGTCCCTGACCTCGACGGCGATGACGCGGCCGGCGACGTCGCTGCTGACCTGCACCTTGTCCGCGCGGACGAAGGCGTCGTCGGTCGAGACGTAGCGGCCGCCCGTCACGTAGAAATAAGCCGCACCCAGGACAATCACCGCGGGCCCGAGCACGAGCAGCATGAAGCGCACGAAGCGGCGCTCCAGCAGGCCCTTTGAGTAGCGGCCGGAGCGCTCAGCCATGGCGGGCCCTCCGGCCGGGCTCTGCGATCTCGTCACTCGCCTCGGGCTCCTCCGCGATCCGCAACACGCCGCGCTCGGAGAGGTTGCCGCGGATTTTCTCGAGCGCCGCGAAGAGGATCTGCCGCTCCGCGGCCATCAGCCCCGCGAGCGCCTCCTCGCGCGTCATGGCGCCGAGCGCCCACATGCGCTCCAGCACCGGCGCCACCTTGGCGGTCGTGAAGAGCCGGCGGGCGCGGCGGTCGCCGGGATCGGCGCGCCGCTCGATCCAGCCATCGGCCTCGAGCCGGTCGACGAGGCGTCCCAGCGTCACGCTCTCGATCTCCAATATCTCCGCAAGCCCGCGCTGATTGATGCCCTCGTGGCGGTGCAGATGCGCTAGCACCTGCCATTGCGCGCGCGAGAGGCCGAGGACGCGCGCGCGCTGATCGAATCGCTTCCGCAGGAGTCGTGCGATGTCGTGCAGCAGGAAGCCGAAACCTTGCTCGGGAGGGGCGGTCATGCAGATAAGATAGTAAGCATGCTTTCGATTAGCAAGCTCACTTATTTCCCGGCAAGCTCTTGAGAAGAAAACAAATCCCGGCGGCGAAATCCTAGGCTGTGCCCGTTCCCTCGCCATGGGACCTATGCGCTATACCCGCAGCCGTGGCAGCGTCTTGCCTCTGCTATAAGGGCGGGATGCCGCGCTGGCGCCCGCCATGACCACGCTCCTGCTCCTGACGGCGGCGGTCTTTGCCGCGAGCTGGGCCGGGACGGGTGCGGTCACTTACTGGCTGCGGCGGCGGATGATCCTCGACCATCCCGTCGAGCGCTCCTCGCACGACCGTCCGGTACCCAAGGGGGGCGGCCTTGCGGTGGCGTCGACGGCACTGCTGGCCTGGCTCGGCCTTGCAGCCGCGGGCATGGCGCCGCCGGAGACGCTACTGGTCTGCTGCCTCGGTTTCGCTCTTGCGGCGCTCTCCTGGCTCAACGATCTCACGCATGTCTCCGCGATCGTGCGGCTCGGCTTTCACTTGCTGATCGCCACCACGGGGCTTCTGGCGCTCCCCGACCGCGGCCACGAGTTCCAGGGCCTTCTGCCGCCGGCGCTCGACGCCGCCGCGACGGTCCTGCTCTGGACCTGGTTCCTCAACCTCTACAATTTCATGGACGGGATCGACGGCATCGCCGCGAGCGAGACCGCCTCCATCGGCTTCGGCCTCGCCTTCGTCGCCGCGCTGACTGGCGTCGCGTCCGGCGGCTATCTGCTGCTGGTGGTGGCGCTCGCGACGGCGGCGCTCGCCTTCCTGCCGTGGAACTGGCACCCCGCGCGCGTCTTCCTCGGCGACGTCGGGAGCGTGCCGCTGGGCTTCGTGGCGGGTTGGCTTCTGCTGCTGCTGGCGGGGCGCGGCTATTGGGTCCCTGCGCTGCTGCTGCCGCTCTATTACCTCGCGGACGCGACGCTGACGCTCATCGCGCGCATCGCCTCGGGCGAGCACCCCTGGCGCGCGCACAAGCGCCACTTCTATCAGCGCGCGCTCCGCCCGGACGGCAATCACGCGAAGGTCATGCTCTGGATCGTCGCTGGAAACTGCGCGCTCGTGGGATCGGCCGTACTCTCCGTGTGGAAGCCGCTCCCCGCTCTTGGCCTCGGCATCGCCGTCACCGCGGCCGTCCTCTTCGCGCTCGACCGGCGCGGGCGGAGGAGCTAGCCCCGCGCGCCGCTCCGATAGAATTGCGGCCGCACGAAGCTTCCGGCCCAGGCGCCGCGCTGCTCGGCCTTGGCCCGCTCCTCAATCGCGACGTAGCGGGTGCGGTGCCCATAGGCGAATGCGAGCCCCTCGGAGACGAGAACGCCGCCGACGTCCTCGCCGTTCGCGGTGCAGACTGCGAACTCGCGGGCGTGCCGGTCGACGAACTCCGGATCCACCTGACAGCCGAAGCCCGGCGTCGATACCAGCTCCTGGAGGCGCCGCGTCGCGACGTCGCCGCAAGCCCAGACCTCGCCCTTGGCATCGCGGCAGGTCTGGGTACGCTCGAAGGCATCGACGCCGAAGAGCCGCAGCCGCTCGCTGAAGCAGCGCAGGCGCAAATGCGACAGCAGGCACTTGCCCGGCCGCACCGAGATGGTATCGCCGTCGATGACGAAATAGCGGTCCGACCGCTTCGGCGCTGGCAGGATTAGCAGCACGGTCACCGCGAGCGCGAGGAGGCCGAGCGCTCCCGCCCCGCCGCGCCAGAAGAGCTGCCTCGTTCGCGCCCGCATCGTCTGCCGACCCTGCTTATTCCGCTCGGACTATAGCCATCGAGCGGGGCCGAGCCTAGCGCGGCCCCGGCAGCAGCGCGTCGGTGCGGCCGGCGAGACGATAGAGGACGAGCCCCGCCCATTCGTGCAATGCCGTCGTCGCCAGCACGAGCTCGCGCGCCAACGAGAGCTCGGAGACGACGCCGAACTCCCCGGTGGTCCGGTAGTTCACGGGATAGGGCAGCACCGTCCAGCCGAGGCCTCGGAAGGTGCCGACGGCACGCGGCATGTGTGCCGCCGAGGTCACGAGGAGCCAGGTCTCGCCGGGCTTCGGCAGCGCCAGCTCCTGCGCGAAGCGCGCGTTCTCGTAGGTCGTGCGCGATCGGGTCTCGATCGTGATGCGCCCGGCGTCCACGCCCTCCTCGACGAAATAGGTCCGCATTGCCTCCGATTCCGCGGGACCGCTGGTGAAGACGCGGGAATTACCGCCGGCGAGGACGACCCGAGCGGCCGGAAAGCGCCTCGCGAGAAGCGCGCCGATCACCAGGCGCTCGCCCGCCGGGGTGAGCTGGATTTGACCCCGCGCCTCGCTCACCTCCTCGTCGACGCCGCCGCCGAGCACGACGATGCCGTCGATCCGCTCCGGGAGCGTCGCGGGCGGCGCGAAGCGGTTCTCGAGCGGCAGGAGCAGCCATTCGCCGATGGGCAGCACCGTGAGCGCGAGAAGCATCGCCGCAGCCGCGGCGACGAGGCCGAAGCCGCGGCGCCGGCTGCTCAGCATCGCCCAGAGCGTCCCGACGGCCAGCAGCAGGGCCAGGAAATTCCCGGGCGCGGCGAAGACGCCGAGGATCTTGCTCAGGAGGAAGGCCATGACGCGTCCCGCCGGGAGTGTGGGCCGCCGGGTCCTGCGGCGCAATCCCGCGCCGGGAATAAGATTGCCCCTCCGCCCGCGCTTCCCTTAATACTCAGGGCCGATGGCTTCCCGCCCCACCGCCGCGCTGCTGCACGGCATCCGCGCCATCGGCGCCCTCGCACACGACGTCCTGATGTCGGGGCTCGCGCTGCTGCTGTCGATGTATCTGCGCTACGGCGACGATTTCTGGAGCCTTCCGCGCGATCTCCTGACTTTCTACACGCTGGGCTTCGCCGCGATCGCTGCCGGCGTCTTCCTCGTGACCGGCGTCTACCGCGGCATCTGGCGCTACGCCTCGCTCCCGGATCTGCTGGCGCTAGTGCGCGCGAGCACGTTGGCGATCGCGGTCTCGTTCTTCGTCTTCTTCGCGACCGCCCGGCTCGAGGCCATGCCGCGCTCGGTGCTGGTGATCTGCTGGCTCGTGATGCTGGCGCTGCTGGGCGGCCCGCGCTTCGTCTACCGCGCGATCAGGGATCACGGGGTTCGCCGGCTGCTGCAGCGCCGGAGCGCGCCGGCGATCCCCGTCCTTCTCGTCGGCATCAGCGACAGCACCCACGCCTTCATCCGGGAGATGGCGCGCGACCCCGAGGCGCCCTACGAGGTCGTGGGCCTCATTGCGGAGCGCGCGGGCGGCGTCGGCCGGGAGGTCGCAGGCGTGCCCGTCCGCGGCACGATCGACACGCTCGCGGAGGTCGTCGAGGCGCTCGACCGCCGCGATGAGCGGCCGCAGCGCCTCATCGTCGCTGCGCACGGCACCGACGGCGCGACGGTCCGCCGCCTCCTCGACCTCTCCGACCGCCTCGCGATCCCGTTGGCACGCCTCCCGCGCATGACCGAGTTCAAGATGACGGACCGCGAGGGCCGCGCGCGGATCGAGCCCGTTGCGATCGAGGACCTCTTGGGCCGGCCACAGGCCGTGCTGGACCGTCCGAGCATGCAGGCGCTCGTCGCGGGGCGGCGCGTCCTCGTCACCGGGGCCGGCGGCACCATCGGCTCCGAGCTCGTGCGACAGACGGCGGCGCTCGAGCCCGCCCGGCTCGTCCTCTTCGACAGCAGCGAGTACCAGCTCTATAGCATCGACCGCGAGATGCTGGAGGCTCATCCCGCGCTCTCGCGCCTCGCCGTCATCGGCGACGTCCGCGAGCGCGCGGCAATCGAGGAGCTGATCGCGGCGGAGAAGCCGGACCTCGTCTTCCATGCGGCGGCGCTCAAGCACGTCCCCATCGTCGAGGCCCATCCGATCGAGGGCGCGCTCACCAACGCGCTCGGCACGCGCAACGTCGCCGAGGCCTGCCGCACGCACGGCGTCAAGGCGATGGTGATGATATCGACGGACAAAGCCGTCAATCCCGCGAACGTCATGGGCGCGACGAAGCGCGTCGCCGAGATGACCTGCCAGGCGCTCGACCTAGCGGAGGGCCGCCGCGCCGGCGGTACCCGCTACGTGACGGTGCGATTCGGCAACGTCTTGGGCTCGACGGGCTCGGTAGTGCCGCTCTTCCAGCACCAGCTCGCGCAGGGCGGCCCGCTCACGGTGACCCATCCGGAGATCAGGCGCTTCTTCATGACCGTGCGCGAGGCGGTGGAGCTGGTGCTGCAATCGGCGGCGCTCGCCGCCGAGACCGGCGCGCGCGGCCGCATCTTCGTTCTCGACATGGGCGAGCCCGTGAAGATCGTCGACCTCGCGCGCCAGATGATCCGGCTTGCGGGATTGAGGCCCGACCAGGACGTCAAGATCGAGTTCATCGGCCTCCGGCCCGGCGAGAAGCTGCACGAGGAGCTCTTCTATGGCGACGAGGCGCTCTCGCCCACTCGCATCCCCGCGATTCGCCTCGCGGCACCGCGAAGCCTCGACTACGCGACCTTGGCGCCGCTGCTCGACGCGCTCGCGGCGGCGGCGACGGTGCGGAGCGGGACGGAGGTGCTGGAAGTGCTGGGACGGCTCGTTCCGGAGTTCGCGGCGAAGGAAGCTGCGGCGGCGGCGGCGCGTTAATCGGCACGACCCTCACCCTCCCATTGCGTCGCAATGGGAGGGTGAGGGCTGACGCCGTCACAAGCTACATCAGCCCGGACCCTCGCGCGCGAGGCGCTCGAGATAGGCGCCGTAGTCCGACTTCTTGAGGGGGCCGGCGAGGCGCAGGAGTTGGGTGGCGTCGATGAAGCCCTGGCGGAACGCCACCTCCTCGATGCAGCCGATCTTCTGCCCCGTCCGCTTCTCGAGCGTGCGCACGAACTCCGATGCCTCGATCAGGGAGTCGTGCGTTCCGGTGTCGAACCAGGCATAGCCGCGGCCGAGCCGCTCGACTGCGAGCGTGCCGGCCGCGAGATAGGCCCGGTTCACGTCGGTGATCTCGAGCTCGCCGCGCGCGGATGGCTTTATCCCCGAGGCGACCTTGACGATCTCGCGGTCGTAGAAATAGAGGCCGGTGACGGCCCAATCCGAGCGCGGCGCCTTCGGCTTCTCCTCGATCGAGACCGCGCGGCCCGCGCTGTCGAACTCGACGACGCCGTAGCTCTCGGGCTCGCTCACGCGATAGGCGAAGACGGTGGCGCCCTTCGCCCGCGTCATCGCGCGCGAGAGGATCTGCGTGAGGCCGTCGCCGTAGAAGAGATTGTCGCCGAGGATGAGCACCGCCCCCTCGCCCCCGAGGAAATCGCGGCCGATGAGGAAGGCCTGCGCCAGGCCCTCGGGCTTGGGCTGCTCCGCGTAAGCGAGGCGGATGCCCCAGGGCGCGCCGTCGCCGAGGAGCGCCTTGAAGAGCGGCGCGTCCGCGGGCGTCGTGATGATGAGGATGTCCCTTATCCCGCCGAGCATCAGCGTCGAGAGCGGGTAATAGATCATCGGCTTGTCGTAGACCGGCAGGAGCTGCTTCGAGAGCGCGCGCGTCAGCGGGTAGAGCCGCGTGCCGGAGCCGCCGGCGAGGATGATGCCTTTCATGCGCGCGCTCCCCGGCCGAGCCGCTCGCCGCGGTAGACGCCGGCGCGGATCGGCTCCCACCAAGCGCGGTTGTCGAGATACCAGCGCACGGTCTTGCGCAAGCCGCTCTCCAGGCTCTCGCTCGGGCGCCAGCCGAACTCGCGGCGGAGCTTGCTGTCGTCGATCGCATAGCGGAGATCGTGGCCCGGCCGATCCTCGACATAGGCGATGAGCTTGCGATGCGGACGATGCCGCGAGTCCGGCAGCGCCTCGTCGAGGAGCGTGCAGAGAAGCCGCACCACCTCGATGTTCTGCCGCTCCTCGCCGCCGCCGATGTTGTAGGTCTCGCCGAGCCGTCCGCGCTCCAGCACCAGCGCCAGTGCCGCCGCGTGATCGCCGACATAGAGCCAGTCGCGCACGTTGGCGCCGGCGCCGTAGACCGGCAGCGGCTTGCCGTCGATCGCATTGAGAATGATCAAGGGAATCAGCTTCTCCGGGAATTGCCAGGGGCCGTAGTTGTTGGAGCAATTCGTGGTCACCACGGGCATGCCATATGTCCGGTGCCACGCGCGCACGAGGTGGTCGGCGCCGGCCTTGCTCGCGGCATAGGGACTGTTGGGGCGGAAGGGCGTCTCCTCGGTGAAGTGGCCCTCGGGGCCGAGCGAGCCGAAGACCTCGTCGGTGGAGATGTGGTGGAAGCGGAAGCGCGCCTTCGCCGCGCCCTCGAGCTGCTGCCACCATTGGCGCGCGACCTCCAGCATCGTGAAGGTGCCCACGAGATTGGTCGCGATGAAGTCATCGGGCCGATCGATCGAGCGGTCGACGTGCGTCTCGGCGGCAAGATGCATGACCGCGTCGGGCGCATGCGTCTTGAAGGCGCGCTCGACGGCCGTGCGATCCGCGACGTCCGCGACCTCGAGCCAATAGCGGCCGGGCGCCGCGAGCGCGCCCAAGGGCGGGTTCGAGCCCGCATAGGTGAGCTTGTCGAGGTTCACCACGGCGTGGCCCGCGGCGAGGAGATGCCGCACCACGGAAGTGCCGATGAAGCCCGCGCCGCCCGTCACCAGAATCTTCACGCGCCCCCCTCCCGGGCCAAGAGCGCCGCCACGTCCGCGAGCCGCGGCACCACCCAGAAGTCCTGGCATCGCTCAACCCCGGGCGCAAGCGGATCGTAGCGCACGAGCGTGCCCACCCCGGCGGCGCGGCCGGCCTCGATGTCGCTCTCCTTGTCGCCGACGGTCCAGGAGCGCGCGAGGTCGAGGCCGAGATCGGCCGCGGCCTGCAGCAGCATGCCCGGCCCGGGCTTCCGCCAGGGATTGGCGCGGCGATAGCGGCCGAGCCCCGCCGTCGGGTGATCCGGGCAATGATAGACCGCCGCGATCGGCGTCCCCCGCCGCGCGAACTCCTCTTTCATCCAGGCCATCAGTCTCTCGTAATCCTCCTCGCCATAGAGGCCGCGGCCGATGCCGGACTGATTGGTGGCGATCACCGTCAGGAATCCCGCCCGCGCGAACTGCGCGACCATCTCGAAAACGCCCAAGACGAAACGGCATTCCTCGATGCGATGGAGATAACCGGTGTCCTCGTTGACGACGCCGTCACGATCGAGGATCAGCGCGCGCTTACGGGCTGGCTCGGACATACCTTCGGGCTCGACTGTGACCTGAATCACATCCTAAGAAGATTCTCCCCGCCGCTGGGGATGAATCGGGCCTGGGCGAACTATATGATGGCATGAACGCGGCATTGCCGCCTTCCGGGCGAGAGCGAGCCGCGAAGCCAGGAGACAGGACCATGAAATCCCGAGGATTTTTCCGTGTGTTGGGACTCGGCGCCCTGGCCGCCCTTGTGGGAGCGGCGATGCTCCTCGCGGCGCCCGGGGCCGAGGCTGGCACGGTGGTCGCGGTAGGGGTCGCGCCGGGCTATTACGCCCCCTATTACCCGCCCTACCCCTACTACGCGCCTTATCCCACTTACTACGCGCCGGCGCGGGTCTACGCGCCGCCGCTCTTCCCGTTCGTGGGCTCGGTGAGCCTCTTCTTCGGGCCGGGCGGGTACGGCTACGGCCACGGCTATTACGGGTACGGCCACGGCTACTACGGTCACGGCTACCACCACTAAGAAGCCTGCGCCGGGGCGGACCGGAAATACCGGTTGAAAGCCCCGGCGCCCTCTCCGATGATCGCCCCGAAGCGGGGGCGGCATGGATCTGAAGTCATTCTATCGCGCCGAGCTCGATGAGCACGCAGTGGTGCTGCGCGCGACGCTCGCGCAATGCGAGGCGCCGTTCCTGCGTCTGTGCGAGGCCGCCGCGACGAGCCTGAAAGGCGGCGGCAAGCTGCTCTTTTTCGGCAATGGCGGGAGCGCCGGCGACGCGCAGCACCTCGCGACCGAGCTCGCGGTGCGCTACGTCCGCGACCGCGCCCCCATCCCCGCGATCGCGCTGACCACGGACACCTCCGCGCTCACGGCGATCGGCAACGACATGGGCTTCGACCAGCTCTTCGCACGCCAGGTTCAGGCGCTGGGGCGCAAGGGCGATCTCGCCATCGGCATCAGCACTTCCGGCCGCAGCCGAAACGTCGTGCGCGGCCTTGAGGTCGCGCGTGAGCTCGGCCTCGGCGCGGCAGCCCTCAGCGGCAATGACGGGGGAATGCTCCCGGGCATCGCCGATCCCCTGGTGATCGTCCCCTCCCGCGTCACCGCGCGCATCCAGGAGATGCACATCACCTTGGGCCAGATGCTGTGCGGGGCGCTGGAGCGGATGCTGGGGCTGGTTTAGCCGCCTCACCCCGCGAGTCGCGCCAGCGCCTCCACCGTCTCGGCCTCTTCCATGGGCTTGTCCCAGCGGATGCGTGCGACGCGCGGCGAGCGGAGCGTGAGGCCGGATTTGTGCCGGTGCGACGCCGCCACGCCCTCGAAGGCGATCTCGAGCACGAGACCCGGCGACACCTCGCGCACGGGCCCGTAGCGCTCCACCGTGTTCTCGCGCACCCAGCGATCGATTTCCGCAAGCCCCAGATCGGCCGGACCGAGACACGCCTTGCCCACGGGAACCAACGTCTTCGCGCGCCAGGCGCCGAAGGTGAGATCGCCATAGAACGAGGCGGCGTCACCCTGGCCGCGCTGGGCGTACATGAGGACGCAGTCGGCGGTGAGCGCGTCGCGCTTCCATTTGAGCCACGCCCCCTCGTGGCGTCCCGAGAGATAGGGCGCATCGGCTCGCTTCAACATCAGCCCCTCGATCCCGG
>DATKNV010000230.1:0-19858 GCA_035541215.1 Allostellaceae bacterium
ATGAGCGCGAAGAAGGTCCAGCGCGCGATGTCCGCCCACTGCGCGTCGCCCTTGCGCACGACGGGACCGATCGGCTCCTTCGAGATCGTCTCCGGCAGGATTACGTGATCGGCGCGGACCTTGAGCGCGAGGCCGCGCGCCGCGAGGCTGCCGCGGTCGTTCGACCAGGCATCGCAGCGCCCGTCCTCGTAAGCCCGCCGCGCCTCGTCGAGATCGGCGAAGCTCACGATCTTGTACTGCATGTTGTGGGCGCGGAAATAGTCGCCGATGTTGAGCTCGGTCGTCGTGCCCTGGCCGATGCAGATCGAGGCGCCGTTCAGCTCGAGCGCACTCTTCACGCCGGAGGCCTTCTTCACCATGAAGCCCTGGCCGTCGTACTCGTAGACCATCAGGAACTGCATGCCCGCGCCGTTGTCGCGGGTGTAGGTCCAGGTGAAGCGGTGCGTGAGGATGTCGACGCCGCCGTTCTGGATCTGCGCGAAGGCGTCTCGCGGCGGCAGCGGCTTCAGCTCGACCTTGGCGGGATCGCCGAGCACCGCCGCCGCGAGCGCATGGCAGTGATCGACGTCGAAACCGCGGATCACGCCCTTGTCGTCGGCGAAGGCGAAGCCCGGGATGTTGGGACCGACGCCGCAAACGAGCTTGCCGCGCTGCTTCACGTCGTCGAGCACCGCCGCATTTGCGCCACCCGCGATCGCCGTGCCCAGCAAGAGCACCGCGAGCGCACCGAGATATTTACGCATTTCGGACCTCCCCTGGATTCCTCCGAGCGCGCCGCACGGGGGCGGCGTCGCGATTGGCGCCTATAGTCGTAGCGATGCGCGGCCCGGCGCAAGGGGAAACCGGCTTTCCAAAAAAACCGGCCTGCGCTCGGTCCGCTTGTTTCCGAGAAAGCCGCCGTGATAGCGTGCGCCCCCTCGAAAAACCCGCCCCAAAGTCGCGCCTTCGCACAGAGGACATAGTGATGCCCGTCATCGACGTTCACACCCACATGCTCAACAAAGACTGGCTCGAGCTGCTGCGCCGGCACGGCAAGCCGCGCTACGAGGTCAGAAAGAGCATGGACGCGCCCGAGGGCATCTTCCTCGACGGCGCGCCCTTCATGACGCCGATGCCCGGCCACTTCGACTACGACGAGCGCATCAAGCGGATGGACGAGGCGCGCGTCGACATGGCGATCCTGTCGCTCACCTGCCCCAACGTCTACTGGGGCGGACCCGAGGTGAGCCTCGAGGCCGCGAAGATCGTCAACGACGACATGGCGCGGGCGCAGACCGCCTACCCCTCGCGCATCCGCTTCATGGCCTCGATCCCCTGGGAGTACCCGGAGATCGCGGTCGCCGAGCTCAAGCGCGCCTGCGACAAGGGCGCGGTCGGCGTGATGGTGCTCGCGAACGTCGGCAGCAAGTCGCTCACCGACCCGCATTTCGCGCCGATCTGGCAGGAGATCGACCGGCGCGGCCTGCCGGTCCTCGTGCATCCGACGGCGCCTCCGGGCACGCCCGATCTCGACATGCGCGTCTACAACCTGATCGCCTCGGTCGGCTTCATGTTCGACACCTCGCTCTCGGTCGCGCGCATGATCTTCGACGGGTTCTTCGACCGCTACCCGAGCCTCAAGATCATCGCCGCGCATGGCGGAGCGACCTTGCCCTATCTCGCGGGACGGCTCGAGATCTGCTTCAACAACATGAACGCCGCGCGCGTCAAAATCTCGCGGCCGCCCAGCGAGTACCTCCGCCACATCTATTACGACGCGGTCGTCTACCGCCAGGAGGCCCTGCAGCTCTGCATCGGCGTCGGCGGGGTCGATCACGTGATGTACGGCTCCGACTACCCCCACAACATCGGCGACATGAAGGGCTGCCTCGCCCGCGTCGACGCGCTTCCAGCGGGCGACCGCGAGAAAGTCCGGGGCCAGAACGCCCAGCGGATCTTCAAGATCTGAGAGCGCACGAACGGAGCCCCCGATGAAATCCGCCGCCGACGCGCTCGAGGTGCTGACGACGCTGATCGCCAAGGCGAGGCGTCTCGGCGCCGACGCGGCCGACGCCGTGCTCCACGAGGGCGCGGGCATCTCGCACATCCGCCGCCTCGGCGCGGTCGAGAAGCTCGAGCGCGCGGAGAGCTACGACCTGGGCCTCCGCGTCCTTCTGGGCAAGCGCCAGGCGACCGTCTCCTCGAACGACCGCAGCCCGGCGGCCCTCGACGAGCTCGTGGAGCGCGCGATCGCGATGGCGAAGGTCGTGCCGGAGGACCCCTATTGCGGCCTCGCCGATCCGAGCGAGCTCGCCCGGAACGTTCCGACGCTCGACATCTGCGATCCCGTCGAGCCCGCGGCCGAAGTGCTGCTCGAGCGCGCCGCCGCCGCCGAGGAGACCGCGCGCGCGGTGCCGGGGATCACGAACTCCGAGGGCGCCGAGGCCTCCTGGGGTCGCTCGCGCGTGGCGCTCGCGGCCTCGAACGGCTTTGCCGGCAGCTACGAGAGTTCCGGCCATCAGATCAGCGTCGTCGTGGTCGCGGGCGAAGGCATGGGCATGGAGCGCGACTACGAGTTCTCCGCCGCGGTCTATGCAGAAGACCTCGACGACGCCGCGGGGATCGGCAAGCGCGCGGGCGAGCGCGCGGTCAGGCGCCTCAAGCCGCGCAAGGTCGCCTCGCAGAAGGTGCCGATCGTCTTCGACCCGCGCGTCGCGCGCGGGATGCTCGGCCATCTCGTCGGGGCCATCAACGGCGCGGCGATCGCCCGCGGCACCAGCTTCCTCAAGGACAAGCTCCATCAGCGCATCTTCGCGCCGGGGGTCGCCGTCATCGACGACCCGCACCGGCAGCGCGGGCTGCGCTCCAAGCCCTTCGACGGCGAAGGGCTGCCCAACCGCCGCATGGCCTTCGTCGAGGACGGCGTCCTCACGACCTGGATCCTGGACCTGCGCTCGGCGCGCCAGCTCGGCCTCAAGAGCACGGGCCACGCCGCGCGCGGGACCGCGGCGCCGCCGAGCGCCTCGCCGACCAATCTCTGGCTCGAGCCCGGAAAGCTCTCCCCGCAGGAGCTGATGGCGGACATCAAGCAGGGCTTCTACGTCGCCGAGCTCATGGGCATGGGCGTCAACGGGATCACCGGCGACTACAGCCGCGGCGCCGCGGGCTTCTGGATCGAGAACGGCGCCCTGGCCCATCCCGTGAGCGAGGTGACCGTGGCGGGCAATCTCAAGGACATGTTCCGCAACCTCACCGCCGCCTCCGACCTCGAGTTCAAGGTCGGGATGGACGCCCCGACGATCCGCATCGAAGGCATGACCCTCGCCGGGACCTGAAGGCACGGCGCATCTCGCAAACGCATGTTTTGCTTGCCAAATCGCGCCGCCTCCGGCAGCTAGGCGGGGGCCGTGGGTCGCCCTTCCGGCCTATGATAGGATGACGCATGAACCGTAGAGTCGGGCTCACATGAGCGCGGCGGCCGGGCAGCCCGGCGACGCCGCGCGCGCGCCGACGGCGCCGCTGATGCGCCGCCTCGTCCGCGATTTCCTGCGGCCGCAATGGCCGCGCATCGTCTTGGCCCTCGTCGCCATGGGCGTTGCGGCGGGCGCCACGGCGGCGAATGCGTGGCTGATGCAGCCCGTGCTCGACAACGTCTTCTTCGAGCGCGAGAAGTCGCTGCTCTGGATCGTCGCGGGCGCGATCGTCGTCCTCGCGGTCGTCAAGGGCTTCGCGAGCTACTCGCAATCCGTGCTGATGTTCAAGGTCGGCCAAGGCCTCATCTCGGACATCCAGCGCGCGCTCTTCCGCCATCTCATCGGCGCCGATCTCGCCTACTTCCACGCCAATCCCACGGGAACGCTGGTCTCGCGCTTCACGAACGACGCGACGCTGCTGCGCAACGCCTCGGCCAACGTGCTCGTGGGCATCGGCAAGGACGCGGTCACCGTCGTCTTCCTGGTCGGCCTCATGCTCTACCAGGACTGGGCGCTGGCGCTTGCCTCCTTCGTCGTGTTTCCGCTGGCGGTCCGGCCGCTCGCGAGCGTCGGGCGGCGCATGCGCCGTACCTCCGACAACACGCAGCGCGAGTTCGGCGCCTTCACCACGCTGCTGAGCCAGACCTTCCAGGGCGCGCGACACGTCAAGGCCTACGGGATGGAGGCCTACGAGACCGAGCGCGCCGACCGCATCGTTCAGAGCATGGCTCGCCTTCTCAACCGCGCCGCGCGCATTCGCTCGGCGGTATCGCCGCTGATGGAGGCGCTCGGCGGCTTCGCCGTAGCGATCGTGGTCCTCTATGGCGGCTACCAGATCATCGACGGAACGCGCACTCCCGGCACCTTCTTCTCTTTCATCACAGCGCTGCTGCTCGCCTATCAGCCCATGAAGAGCCTCGCCAATCTGAGCGCGAGCTTGCAGGAGGGACTGGCGGCGGCGCAGCGGCTCTTCACCGTGCTCGACATCGAGCCGGAGATCCGCGATGCGCCGGACGCGCGGCCGCTGGACGTCGACGGCGGCGAGGTCCGCTTCGAGGCCGTGCGCTTTTCCTATCCCAACGGCACCGCGGCCTTGAACGGCATCGACCTCGCCATCCCCGCGGGCAAGACGGTGGCGCTCGTGGGTCCCTCGGGCTCCGGCAAGTCGACGGTCCTCAATCTCATCCCGCGCTTCTACGACGCGAGCTCCGGCCGCGTGCTGATCGGCGGCACCGACGTCCGACAGGCCACTCTCGCCTCGCTGCGCGACGCGATCGCGATCGTGAGCCAGGAGGTGAGCCTTTTCGACGACACCGTCCGCGCCAACATCGCCTATGGACGATTCGGCGCCGGGGAGGAGGAGATCATGGCGGCGGCGAAGGCCGCTGCGGCCGACGGCTTCATCCGCGCGCTGCCGCAGGGCTACGACACGCTCGTGGGCGAGATGGGCGTCAAACTATCCGGCGGCCAGCGGCAACGGATCGCGATCGCGCGTGCCATGCTCAAGAACGCGCCGATCCTGCTCTTGGACGAGGCCACCTCCTCGCTCGACACGGAGTCGGAGCGCCAAGTGCAGTCTGCGCTCAAGGTCCTCATGCGGGGGCGCACCACGCTGGTGATCGCCCATCGCCTCTCCACCGTGCTCGACGCCGATCTCATCTACGTCCTCGACCACGGCCGCGTGATCGAATCCGGAACCCACGGAGAGCTCCTCGCCCGCGGCGGCGCCTATCGGCGGCTTTACACGCTCCAGTTCGCCGAGGAGGAGCCGGCACTGGCGCAGCCCGGCCCGCGCGCCGCCATGGCCTGAGCGGGATCGAGCGCGATGCTCTCGTGGAAGCGCCTGCGCCGGTCGGAATGGGTCCTGACCGCGGTATGCTGGATCATCCAGCTCTACGTCCGCCTGATCTACCGCACGGGAAACTGGAGCGTCGTCGGCGCGGAGATCCCCGCGCGCATCCTCTCGGAAGGGCGGCCCTTCATCCTGGCCTTCTGGCACGGCCGCCTGCTGATGATGCCGATGGCCTGGCAGGGCATGGCGCCCATGCACATGCTGATCTCGGCCCACCGCGACGGCCGCATCATCGCCGATGCCGTGCGCTATTTCGGCATCGATTGGGTCAAGGGCTCATCGAGCGACGGCGGCCTCGCGGCGCTCCGGCAGATGGTGAAATTCATCAAGGCCGGCGACTGCGTGGGGATCACGCCGGACGGCCCGCACGGGCCCTGCATGCGCGCGAGCGAAGGCGCGGCGGCGATCGCGCGGCTCTCGCGCGCGCCCATCGTGCCGCTCACCTACGCGACGGCAAGGCGGCGGATTCTCGGCACCTGGGACCGCTTTCACCTGCCCATCCCGCCGACCCGCGGCATCTTCATCTGGGGCGAGCCGATCGAGGTGCCGGCCGATGCGGACAAGGCCGGGCTCGAGGCCGCGCGGCTCCTGGTCGAGACCCGCATGAACGCCATTACCGCCGAAGCCGACCGACGCATGGGCAAGGAGGCCGTGAGCGCCGATCCCATCGGCGGTGCGGAGCCCGCCGCGGGCGAAGCGGCGGCCGGCGGCGGCGGCCGATGACCCTGGTCCCGATCTATCGCGGCCTCACGACCCTGCTCGGGCCCGTCGTCGACCTCTATCTGAGCCGGCGGGTGGCGCGCGGGAAGGAGGACCCGCTGCGCATCGGCGAGCGCATGGGCCGGACGAAGCGCCCGCGCCGTCCCGGCCCCCTCATCTGGATCCATGCCGCGAGCATCGGCGAGGCCGTCTCCACCCTCGCCCTCATCGACCGCATCGCCGCCGAGCGGCCGTCCCTCAACATGCTCGTCACGACGGGCACGGTCACCTCCGCGCACCTGCTGGAGACGCGGCTTCCGACCGGCTTTGCCTGGCATCAGTACGTGCCCATCGACCGTCTCGCCTATGTGCGGCGGTTTCTCGACCACTGGCGCCCCGATCTCGCGCTCTGGGTCGAATCGGAGCTCTGGCCCAACCTCATCACCGAGAGCCATCGCCGGGGGATTCCGCTCATTCTTCTGAATGCCCGCATGTCGCAGGGCTCCTTCCGCCGCTGGCAGCGTTTGCCGGCGCTGGCGCGTCCGATCCTCGGCGCGTTCGATCTCTGCCTCGCGCAGGACGAGCTCCAGGCCCAGAAATTCGAGGCGCTCGGCGCGTCGCGCGTGCTCAGCGTCGGCGATCTGAAGCTCGCGGCGGCGCCCCTGCCGCTCGATCAGCCCGCCCTCGACCGGCTCACCGCCGAGATCGGCGACCGCCCGCACTGGCTCGCCGCCAGCACGCATGCGGGCGAGGAAGCCGTCGTTGCGAAGGCGCATCGGACCCTCGAGCGATCTTTTCCCGATCTGCTGACGGTGATCGCGCCGCGCCATCCCGCCCGCGGGCCGGAGATCGCAGAGATGCTGGCCTCGAAGGGCCTCAGCGTCGCCCGGCGCAGCCTCGGGGAGCGGATCGATCGCGCCTGCGACGTCTACCTCGCGGACACGCTGGGCGAGCTCGGCACCTTTTACCGTCTCTGTGGGATCGCCTTCATCGGCGGCTCCCTCGGCTCGAACGGCGGCCACAATCCCGTCGAGGCGGCGATCCTGGAATGCGCGATCCTGCACGGACCCAACATGGCGAATGCCGCCGCCGTCGCCGGCGCGCTGGCACGCGCGGGCGCCACCGAGACCGTGCGCGACGCTGCGGGACTTGCCGCCGCGGTCGGACGCTTGCTCGCGGAGCCGGAGCTGCGGCGGCGCCGCACCGCCCTGGCGTCGGCCGTTGCCGACCGCGATCGCGCCGTGCTCGACCGCATCCTGGAGCACCTCGGACCCTGGCTCGATCGGATCGAGAGCGATGTGGCGCTCCGCGCCTGAGTTCTGGGCAAGAGACGGCGTGCTGCCGACGTTGCTTGCGCCGCTGGGCTGGGCCTATGGCGCCGCGGGATCGCTGCGCCGGGCGGCCGTCAAGCCCTACCGAGCGCCCATCTCCGTGATCTGCGTCGGCAATCTCGTCGCCGGCGGCGCGGGCAAGACGCCCGTCGCGATCGATCTCGCCCGGCGGCTCAGCCAGTCGGGCCGGGAGCCGCACATCCTCACCCGCGGCTACGGTGGCGCGCTCGCGGGCCCCGTCAGGGTCGAGCGCGGACGGCACGGCTATCGCGAGGTCGGCGACGAGGCGCTCCTCCTCGCCGCCGCAGCGCCGACCTGGGTCGCACGCAATCGCGCCGCCGGTGCCCGCGCCGCCGTCGCAGCGGGAGCGCGGGCCCTCATCCTCGACGACGGTTTCCAGAATCCGAGCCTCGCTCACGATCTTGACCTGCTGGTGATCGACGGGGACTACGGCTTCGGCAATGGCCGCGTCATTCCCGCGGGCCCGTTGCGCGAGCCCCAATCCTCGGGCCTCGGCCGCGCCGATGCCGTGGTCCTCCTCGGCGACGACCGCACGGGGGTGAGCGCACGCCTTCGAGACCTTCCCGTGCTCCGCGCCCGCGTCGTTCCGAAGGCGGCTGCCGAGACCTTCTCCGGACGCGACGTCGTCGCCTTCGCTGGGATCGGCCGGCCCGAGAAATTCTTCCGTACTCTCGAGGGCTGCGGCGCCCGGGTGATCGCGTGCCACGCATTTCCCGATCATCATGCCTATGAGGAGGCCGCGCTCGACCGTCTTGCCGCGGAAGCGGCGACCGCGAAGGCACGGCTCGTGACGACCGAGAAGGACATGGTGCGCGTGCCCGAGAGATTTCGCGCCTTCGTCGCCGTGCTCCCGATCGAGGTCGAGTGGGCGGATACGGCGGCGCTCGAGGCCCTGCTGGCGCCGAGGCTGCAGGGAGCGCCGGACCGTGGCTGAGCGGCGCAGCCCCGGACGGCGCCTGCGCGATCTCGCGGAGGGGATCGGCGCCCTCGTCATATTCGGCTTCTTCCGCTTGCTCCCGATTCGCTGGGCTTCCGCGGTAGGCGGGTTCCTCGCGCGCAACGTCGGGCCTCGCCTCGGCACCTCCAAGCGGGCCGACGTCAACCTGCGGATGGCGATGCCCGAGCTCGACGCGGCGGCGCGGCGGCGCATCATCCGGGGCATGTGGGACAACCTCGGCCGGGTCGGTGCGGAGTATCCGCACGTCAGCAAGGTCGACATTTTCGCGCCCAACGGCCGGGTCGAGGTCTTGGGCGCGGAGAAAATCCTCGCGGAGCGCGGGCAGAAGCGGCGCTACATCTTCTTCTCCGGGCATTTCGGCAATTGGGAGATCGGGCTGATCACCTGCGCGCAAGCGGGCTTCGAGACCGTCGGCGTCTATCGCGCTCCCAACAATCCCTGGATCGAGCGCCTCATCTATCGCGCGCGCCGCACCCCGCGCCTCGAGTTGATACCCAAGGGAGCCGCGGCCTCGCGCCGCCTCCTCTCCGCGCTCAACAGCGGAAGCCAGCTCTGCATTCTCGTCGACCAGAAGATGAACGACGGGATTCCCGTGCCGTTCTTCGGTCGCCCCGCGATGACGGCGCCCGCGCTCGCGCGGCTCGCGCTGCGCTTCGATTGCACCGTCGTCCCCGTGCGGGTCGAGCGTCTGCCGAAGGCGCGCTTCCGGGTGATCGCGGACCCGCCGATCGCCTATGAGCGCACGGGCGACACCGAGCGCGACACGTTCGCGCTGATGACCAAGGTCAACGAGGCGCTCGAGCGCTGGATCCGCGCCAAGCCCGACCAATGGTTCTGGCTGCACCGGCGTTGGTCGGACTGACTTTTACTCCTTGGGCATCGGTCCCGCCGCGCGCTCGGGATCGAGGGCGACGCCGTACCAGTTGAGGCCCCAATGCAGGTTCGGGCCGGTCGCCCGGCCGGTCATGCCGAGCTCGCCGATTTCCTCGCCCTGCCGGACGCTCTGCCCGAGCTTCACCGCCAGCTTCTGCAGGTGCACGTAGACGCTGTTGAGGCCATAGCCGTGATCGATGATGACGGTGCCGCCGGTGAAGTAGAGGTCGGGCTCCACGAGGACGATGGTTCCGCCGGCCGTTGCCCGCACCGGCGTTCCCGCCGGCGCCGCCACGTCGACGCCGAGATGCGGCGCGCGCGGCGAGCCGTTGAGGATGCGCTGGCTGCCGTAGATGCCGGTGATGGTCCCCGTCACCGGCCACATCAGTGGCTCCTCGAAGAACGGGAGATCGGCGCTCTTGGTCCGCGCAGCGCTTATGAGTGCCGCTTCCCGCTTGATGCGCTCGAGGGTCGCGGCATCCGGCGTCACCATCGCCTCCGGCAGGCCCTTGATGCTCTGGACGTCGTAGCTGCGTTTGGCGACGGCAAGGTCGCGCTCGTCCCTGCGCCCGTCGGGATACGTCACCACGAGCCGCGCATGCTCCGGCGCATCGCGGCCGAAGCCGAAGACGAAGTGACCGTCGGCGGCCACGCGGACCGCATGCCCGTCGAGCTCGATCTTGGCTCCCGCCGGGACGACCCCGCGCACGAGACCGCCCTGCTCGATGCCGCCGCTGAGCGCAAGATCGTCCTCCGCCCGCGCAGCGAGCGAGAGCACGCAAGCAAAGGCCGCCGCCAGCGCGAGGCAATGCCGTCTCACAGCAGGCTTCCCTGACCGCCGTCGTCGGCTTTGCCGCCGCGCGGCTTCCGCCGCACCGCGCCGTCGGCGATCGCCGTGACCTTGCCGTCGTGGAATTCGAGGGTGAGCGCCATGCCGTGCGTCACCGCGCCCGCGGACACCACGGGCTTGCCATCGGGCCCCCAGACCAGCGCATAACCGCGCGCGAGCACGTTCTGCAACGCCTGGCGATTCCCTTCCAGGCGAGCGGACAAACTCTTGAGGCGCTCGGCCTCGCGCTCGAGCGCACGATGCATCCCGCTCCGGAGCCGCTCCGGCAGGGCTTCGAGGGTCTTGCGGGCCTGCGCGATCAGCGCGCGCATCGCCTCGGCGCTGAGCCGGTCGGCGGAAGCCGCGAGCCGCTGCCGCTTCAGACGAACGAACTGGCCGAGGCCGTTTGCGAGCCGCTCGGCGCGGTCGTCGAGACGCTGCGCCGCGGTCTCCAGGAGCGAGCGCGGATCGGGAAGGCCGCGCGCCAGACCCTCGACCCGCAGGCGGCGCTCGTCGAGGAGACGCACCAGCGCCGTCACCATCCGGCCCCCGTGCTCGCTCACCTCCGCCAGCAGATCGAGCCGCACCGGCACCGCCATCTCCGCCGCCGCCGTCGGCGTCGGCGCGCGGCGGTCGCTCGCGTAGTCGATGAGGGTGGTATCGGTCTCGTGGCCCACGGCGGAGATGAGTGGAATCTCTGAAGCCGCGGCCGCGCGCACCACGATCTCCTCGTTGAAGGCCATGAGGTCCTCGAGGCTGCCGCCGCCGCGCGCGACGATCAGGAGATCGGGCCGCGGCACCGGGCCGCCGGGCTTCAAGCGGTTGAACCCCTCGATCGCCGCCGCCACCTGCTCCGCCGCCCCCTCGCCCTGCACCGCAACCGGCCACAGCAGCACGCGGCGCGGGAAGCGATCCTCCAGGCGATGCAGGATGTCGCGGATGACAGCGCCGGTCGGCGAGGTCACCACGCCGATCACCTCCGGGAGATAGGGCAGCGGCTTCTTCCGCGACTCCTCGAAAAGGCCTTCGGCCGCGAGTCGCTTCCGCCGCTCCTCCAGCATTTTCAGGAGCGCGCCCACGCCCGCGAGCTCCATGCTCTCGACGATGAGCTGATACTTGGAGCGGCCGGGATAAGTGGTGATGCGGCCGGTGCAGACCACCTCCATGCCGTCCTCGGGCTTGAGGCTCAGCCGCTGCGCGAGCGCGCGCCAGATCACGGCATCGAGCACGGCGTCGGCGTCCTTGAGCGAGAGGTAGCAATGGCCGGAGGCTACGCGCTTGAAGCCGGAGACCTCGCCGCGCACCCGCACGTAGGAGAAGCCCTGCTCGAGGTTGCGTTTGACCGCGGCCGAGAGCTCGCTGACCGTGTATTCCGGCAGGTTGAGGCGCGGCGCGTCGGCGTGCGGGGTTTGCGTCATCGCGCGCTATGATACAAGACCGCAGGCATGGCGAGAACCGGGAGGGCGTTCCTGATGCGGGTTCTGGTGATCGGATCGGGCGGCCGCGAGCACGCGCTCTGCTGGGCGATCTCGGCCTCGCCGCTCTGCGACCGGCTCTATGCCGCGCCCGGCAACCCTGGAATCGCCGAGCTCGCGACCTGCGCGCCGATCGGCGTCATGGAATTCGACCGGCTCCTCGCCTTCATCAAGGCGGAGCAGATCGACTTCGTCGTGGTGGGGCCAGAGGCGCCGCTGGTGGCGGGACTCGTCGACCGGCTCGATGCCGACGGGGTCGCCGCCTTCGGCCCCACCGCCGCCGCCGCGGCACTCGAAGGCTCCAAGGGCTTCACCAAAGACCTCTGCGCCAAATACGGCATCCCCACCGCCGCCTATCGCCGCTTCTCCGATGCCGGGGCCGCGAAGGACTACGTGCGGGCAAAAGGCGCGCCCATCGTCGTCAAGGCGGACGGGCTTGCCGCGGGCAAGGGCGTCACCGTCGCGGCCTCCATCGAGGAAGCGCTCACGGCGGTCGAGGAGGCCTTGGTCGGGCATCGCTTCGGCAAGGCCGGCGCCGAGGTCGTGATCGAGGAATTCCTCGAGGGCGAGGAGGCGAGCGTCTTCGCCCTCGTCGACGGCCGGCATAGCCTGCTGTTGGCCTCGGCGCAGGACCACAAGCGCGTCGGCGACGGCGACACCGGCCCCAACACCGGCGGCATGGGCGCCTATTCGCCCGCACCTTGCGTCACGCCTGAGATCGAGATGCGGGTCCAGCGCGAGATCATCGAGCCCACGGTCAGGGCAATGGCCGAGGAGGGCCGGCCCTTCAAGGGCGTGCTCTATGCGGGCCTCATGCTGACGAAGGCGGGGCCGAAGCTCATCGAGTACAACGTCCGCTTCGGCGATCCCGAATGCCAGGTGCTGATGCCGCGCCTCAGGAGCGACATCCTGCCGGCGCTGCTTGCGGCACGGGACGGCGTGCTCGACGATTTCGACTTGCGCTGGCACGACGAGGCCGCGCTCTGCGTCGTGCTCGCGGCGGAGGGCTACCCTGGCGAGCCGCGCAAGGGCACGGAGATTCGCGGCCTCGACCGCGCCGCCGCGGGAGATCCCTTCGTCACGATCTTCCATGCCGGAACCAAGCGCGAAGGCGACCGGCTCCTTGCCGATGGCGGGCGCGTGCTCAACGTGGTCGCGCTCGGCAGGGACGTGGCGGAGGCGCAGCGCCGCGCCTACGCCGCCGTCGACCGCATCGACTGGCCGCAAGGCTTCTGCCGCCGCGACATCGGCTGGCGGGCGATTGCGCGTAGCTCGCGCAAACCCCTCCCCCCTCAAGGGGGAGGGGTTTGCAAATGATCCGATGGTCTGAATCTCAGATCATTCTGCCTAGCGCCGCTCGCGGAAGAAGCGCTTGAGCAGCGCGCTCGCACGGTCCTCGTCGATGCCGCCGTAGACCTCCGGCCGGTGGTGGCAGGTCTTTTGCGCGAAAATGCGGGGGCCGTGCTCGACGCCGCCGCCCTTGGGATCGGCGGCGCCGAAATAGAGCCGGCGGATGCGCGCGAAGGAGATCGCAGCGGCGCACATCGGACAGGGCTCGAGCGTGACGTAGATATCGCAGTCGGGAAGCCGCGGCGCGCCCACGCGCGCGGCAGCCGCGCGCAGCGCCAGCATCTCCGCATGCGCCGTCGGGTCGCTGAGCTCCTCCGTGCGATTGCCGGCGGTGGCAAGGACGGTGCCGGTCGCGGCCTCGACCACCACGGCGCCGATAGGCACCTCCTCGCGCAAGCCCGCGCGCTCGGCTTCCTCGAGGGCGAGCGCCATGAAGGAGGGTCTGCGGGAGGCGGGCACGGCCGTTAATTCCTGTGGAGTTGCAGCGATTCCGCGCGAAGCCTAGAGTGCGCGGCGTCAGGACACGATCCAGCATGGCACAACCCGTCATCGGCCTCACCCTCGATTCGGAAGCTCCCGGCGGCTATTCGAAGCTGCCGTGGTATGCGCTCCGCCAGAACTACTGCTCGGCCGTTGCGCGGGCGGGCGGGCTTCCGATCCTGCTGCCGCACGAGCCGGAGCAGGCGCAGGCCTATCTGCGGCTCATCGACGGACTCGTGGTCACCGGGGGCGCTTTCGACGTCGACCCCACGCTCTTCGGCGCGGGCGAGCGCCATCCCACGGTCACGACGAAGGAGCAGCGGACGGAGTTCGAGCTCGCGATCACGCGGCTCGCGGTCAAGGCCGACATGCCCGTGCTCGGGATCTGCGGGGGACAGCAGCTCCTCAACGTCGCCCTCGGCGGCACGCTCATCCAGCACATTCCGGACGAGGTTCAGGGCGCGCTCGCGCACGAGCAGAAGAACCCCCGCACCGAGCCTGGCCATACCGTGCGCCTCGCCGAGGGGACGAAGCTCCGGGCGATCGCGGGTGCCGGCGAGATTCCCGTCAACAGCGCGCATCATCAGGCCGTGAAAGCGCCCGGCCCCGGCCTCGTCGTCGACGCAACCGCGCCCGACGGCGTCATCGAGGGCATCGAGGACCCGCGCCGGCGCTTCTGCATCGGCGTGCAGTGGCATCCCGAATATGGCATCAGCGAGGCCGACAACCGCCTCTTCGCCGCCTTCATCGCCGCGGCGCGGCGCTGACCCCTTGATCGAGACCGCTCCGCCCAAGGGCGAGCGCGTCGCCAAGCTGATGGCGCGCGCGGGACTCTGCTCCCGCCGCGAGGCCGAGCGCTGGATCGCCGAGGGCCGCGTGAGCCTCGACGGCAAGGTGCTGACGAGCCCCGCGGTGGTCGCGACCGAGGAGAGCGACCTCCGCATCGACGGCAAGCCGCTGCCTCAGCGCGAGCCCCCGCGGCTCTGGCGCTACCACAAGCCCGCGGGCCTCGTGACGACGCATCGCGACGAGAAGGGCCGGCCGACCGTTTTCGAGCGCCTGCCGCCGGAGCTCCCGCGAGTGGTCTCGGTGGGCCGTCTCGACCTCACCTCCGAGGGCCTGCTGCTGCTCACCAACGACGGCGGACTCGCGCGCGAGCTCGAGCTGCCCGCGCGCGGCTGGATCAGGCGCTATCGCGTGCGGGTGCATGGCGCGGTCGATCCCGCGGCGCTCGCCGCGCTCGAGCAGGGGATCACTCTTGACGGTGTCTCCTATGGCCCGATCCGCGCGAGCCTCGAGCGTCAGCAAGGGAGCAACGCCTGGCTGATCGTCGCCTTGCAGGAGGGCAAGAACCGCGAGATCCGCAAGGTGATGGCGCATCTGGGGCTCGGCGTGACTCGGCTCATCCGCGTCGCCTACGGTCCCTTCCAGCTCGGCCATCTCGCGCGCGGAGCGGTCGAGGAAGTGCCGCGCCGCGTGCTCCGCGAGCAGCTCGGCGCCGTCTTGGGGAAGAAGGCTCGTGCGGATCGTCGCGGGTAAGCATCGCGGCCGGAAGCTCGCGGCGCCGCCGGGCATCTCCGTCCGCCCGACCTCCGAGCGGGCGCGCGAGGCGCTCTTCAACATCCTCGCGCACGGCCGCTTCGGACCGCGGCCGATCTTCGAGGACGCGCGCGTTCTCGACGCCTTCGCGGGCACCGGCGCCTTCGGCCTCGAGGCGCTCTCGCGCGGCGCGCGCTTCGCCACCTTCATCGAGAAGGACCGCGCGGCTCGCGAGACGCTCGCCGCCAACGTGAAAGCGCTCGGCGAGGACAGCCGCTGCCGCATCCTCGCCGCGGACGCCACCGCGCCGCCCCGCGCCGACGGTCCCTACGATCTCGCCTTCCTCGATCCGCCCTACCGCAGCGACCTCGCCGCCCCCGCGCTCACGGCACTCGCGGCCGGCGGCTGGCTCGCCTCCAATGCCCTCGTGATCGTGGAAATGGCCGCGCGGTCCGAGCTTGCGCTTCCCGAGGGTTTCGAACTGCTGGAGGAACGGCGTTACGGAGCGGGGCGACTGGTCTTCTTGCGTGCGCCGGAGCGTGCATGAGGCGCCCAATGTTCACCACCAAGACGCCAAGACACCAAGTCCTTTCTCGCGGCGAAGCCGCGACGATCCTTCTCATTGCCTCACTGCCTTCTCTGATTGCTGCCTTGGTGGCAAGCCCTCCGGTTGGCGTGCGATGTCTCCGCGGGGATCGCGCTTCTCTTCGAGGTCGGCGCGTGGCCGCCTCATGATGGGGTCCGAGGGTGAGCGGTGCTATCTCTGTGGCGAGCTCGACGGCGGGGACCGGCGGCTCAAGACAATGTCGCACTCGCTGCCACCCGGTCCCCGTGGGGACATCGGTTCCGCCCGCGGCGGAAAGACTGAGCTTGCTGCCGCAGCTCGCGGCGCGGTTCAGGCGGCCTGGGCCGCCCAGCGGAAGTCCTCGTTGGCGAGCCACATCCGCTGCAGCACCACGGCGAGCTTGCGAGCCACCGCGACGGTGGCGCGGCGCAGGCCGCGGCGCTTGGCCAGGCGCATGCCCCAGGCCTTCAATGCCGACCAGCGTTGCACGCGCGTCAGCAGCGTGTGCGCCGCCTGGAACAGCGCCTCGCGCACCAGCTCGTCGCCGCATTTGCTGATCGCCCCGTTGCGATCCACTTCGCCGGAGGCGTATTTGCGCGGCGTCAAGCCAAAGTGCGCCCCCACCTTGCGCACCCGCGAGAAGCGCCTGGGGTCGTCGATCCCCGTCATCACGCTGAGCGCGACTACCGCACCCACGCCGGGCACCGTCATGAACCGCCGGCAGACCGGGTTCGTCCGCACCACCGCCAGCAGCTGGCGATGCAGAACCGCATAGGACCGTCGTAGCGTCTCCCGCACCGTGAGCATCGGCTCCACCATTACCAGCAGATCCCGTCGCCGCTCCTCCATCAGCGTTCTCACTCGCGCGGCAAACCGGCCCTCGCTCACGCGGCCCAGCTTGATCCCGAATGCCTTCAGCGTACCGCGGATCTCGTTGTCCAGCGCCACCCGATGCTCGAGCAGCGTCTTGCGATTGCGCAGCAGTAGCCGCAGCTCCTGGCTCGCCACCGACTTCACGTGTACCGCCGTGTACCATCCTACCCGTATCGCATGCGCGATCGCCCGTGCGTCCACCCGGTCCGTCTTCACCGCCATCAGGAGCGTCGCCCCGCGCATCCGCCGCGTCTCGATGCACACCGCAGGCACGCCACGCTCCCGAAGTCCCGTGTAAAGCCACGGCGACATCGGGCCCGCCTCCAATCCAACTCGCTCCAGCGTCAGATCCAACTGTCCAAGCCACGTCGCAATCGCCAACGGATCGCTCGCCACACGCGCCTCCCGAACCAGCGATCCCCTCTCGTCCACCACGCATACCGAGGTCTCTTCCATCGACACGTCGAGTCCGGCAAAGTAGTTCACGACTGCCCTCCTTGGTTGCTGTTTGGGGCCGACATTCGGACCCCGCGACAACTCCAATCTCGGAGGGCAGTCGCCTTGCAGCAATCACCTCATCTCTGTGGTTCAATTCCACCACAGAGGCAATGAGACAGTGAGAGGAATTGGTTGCGGCTTCGCCGCGAGAAAGGACTTGGTATCTTGGCGTCTTGGTGGTTCGAACCTGGAAGCCGATCCGAATCGGCTGAAACGGAGCTAGCGCCGACCGAAGAGCTTCTCGATGTCCGCGAGCTTCAGCTCCACGTAGGTGGGGCGGCCGTGGTTGCATTGGCCGCTGTGCGGGGTCGCTTCCATCTGGCGCAGCAGCGCGTCCATCTCGGCCTGGGTGAGGCGCCTCCCCGCGCGCACGCTGCCGTGGCAGGCGAGCGTGCCGCAGAATTCCTCGAGCCGCTCCTTGAGAGAGAAGGCGTCGCCGAGCTCCGCGAGCTCGTCGGCGAGGTCGCGCACCAGGCCCTGCACGTCGATCTCGCCGAGAAGCGCCGGCGCCTCGCGCACCGCAACCGCGCCGGGTCCGAAGGGCTCCAGCACCAGGCCCAGCTCCGCAAGCTCGGTCGCGCGCTGCGTGAGGCGCGCGACCGCGGGCTCCTCGAGCTCCACGATCTCCGGGATCAGCAGGAGCTGGCGCGCAACGCCGCTCGCGGCCATCGCCTCCTTCATGCGCTCGTAGACGAGACGCTCGTGCGCAGCGTGCTGGTCGACGATGACGATCCCGTCGGCGGTCTGCGCGACGATGTAGGTCTCGTGAAGCTGCGCGCGTGCGGCACCGAGCGGATGCGGCCCGGACTCGGTCTCCGGCGGCGTCTCCGCGGGGGGCGCCATCGGACGCTCGAAACCGGCGCCGAGATCGCGATCGAGCGGCGCCTGATAGGCCGCGGCGGCCTCCGCGAGCGCCCGCGGGACGGTGCTCGGCGGCGGGGAATAGAAGCGGTCGTAGCGCGGCGGCGCGCTCGCGGGATGAAGCGCCGCGACCGCCGCCTCGGCGACCGTGGTGGCGGCGCGATGACCCGCGGCGGAGAGCGCATGCTTCAGGGCGCCGACGATGAGGCCGCGCACGAGTGCAGCGTCGCGGAAGCGCACCTCGGCCTTGGCGGGATGCACGTTCACGTCGACCTCGCTCCCCGGGAGGTCGAGGAACAGCACCACCATGGGATGGCGATCGCGGGCGAGGAAATCCTGATAGGCGCCGCGCACCGCGCCCAGCAGCAGCTTGTCGCGCACGGGCCGTCCGTTGACGAAGAGATATTGATCGCGCGCGGTGGCGCGGTTGAGGGTCGGCAAGCCGATGAGGCCGGTGAGCCGCACGCCCTCGCGCTCGGCGGCGATCGGCAAAGCGTTGTCCGCGAAGCTGCGGCCGAGCACCGCCGCGAGCCGCTCGCGCCGGGCCCGATGCGCGTCGCCGCCCGCGAGATCGGGCGCGAGCGCGGGCAAGCGAAGGAGCGCGCGACCGTCCTCCGCGATGACGGTGAAGGCGATCTCCGGATGCGCCATCGCCAGGCGCTCGACCACGTCCACCGCCTGGTCGCGCTCGGCGCGCGGCGTCTTCAGGAATTTGAGCCGGGCGGGCGTCGCGTAGAAGAGATCGCGGACCTCCACGCGCGTCCCCGCGGGATGGGCGGCGGGCTTGAGCGGTCCCTTGGCGCCGGCCTCCACCTCGATCGACCAGGCCTCAGCGGCGCCCCGCGCGCGGCTCACGAGCGAGAGCCGGCTCACCGCGCCGATCGAGGGCAGGGCCTCGCCGCGGAACCCGAGCCAGCGGATGACCAGGAGATCGTCCTCGGGGAGCTTCGAGGTGCAGTGGCGCTCGACCGCGAGGGAGAGCTCCTTGGCGCTCATGCCGGCGCCGTCGTCGCTCACGACGATGAGGCTCTGGCCGCCGTCGTGCAGCACCACCTCGATCCGGCCGGCGCCGGCGTCGATCGCGTTCTCGACGAGCTCTTTGACCGCGGCCGCCGGCCGCTCCACCACCTCGCCCGCGGCGATGCGGTTGACCAGGACCGGCGGCAATTGGCGGAGGGTCATGCCGGCGATTTTACGCCGTTCCTACCCATTTCGCGAAGGTGGCGGCGCGCCAGCACTTTGCCCTGCTCGACGGCGGGTTGGCCGAAGGCCGGGACTCCCAGCAAATCCGCGGAGATCAGCGTCTCCAGGATGAAATGCATGAAGAGCGCGCCCAGGCGTTCCTCGTCGAGCCGCTCGAGCCGGATCACCCGAGTCGGGCGCCCGCGCTGCATCAGCGACTCCGCCGTCGCCTGCTGCTCCGCCTCCAGGAGGTCGCCCATGGTCCGGCCCGCGAGGTAATCGAGCGCCTCCGAGCCGAGGTCGGGCACGCGGTATCCCTGGCCGAGACGGTCGAGCACGATCAGCGTGAACATCTTGTCCGCGGGACCGTCGAGGTAGAGCTGCAGCTGGCTGTGCTGGTCGACGGTGCCGAGCGCGCGGATCGGCGTCGTGCCCTTGCCGTCCTTGCCGAGGCTCTCCGCCCACAGCTGGACGTACCAGCGGGTGAAGCGCTCCAGGCGATCGGCATAGGCCATCATCACCGCGATCGGCTTGGTGGCGGCGAGGGCGACATTGAGCGCGGCGCCGACCGCTGCGGGGACTTCGCCGGGGGCTAAGCCGGCGAGCACCGGGGCGAGCGCTGCCGCAGCGCCACGGCGCAGCGCGGCGATGTCGAGACCGGCCACCGCAGCCGGCAGCAGGCCGACATTGGTGAGCACGGAGAACCGGCCCCCGACCCCGGGATCGTGGTCGAGCATGGCGACGCCGAGCCCGCCGAGGAGATCGCGCAGGCCGTTGCGCCGGCCGGCGACCGCGGGCTCGGTGATGCCGAGAAAGAGCTCCGGCACGCGCTCGCCAAGCCCGGCGGCGCGCACCGCAGCGAGCGCCGCGATGGTCTGCATCAGCGTCTCGCCGGTGCCGCCGGACTTCGACACCGCGACGAAGCGCGTCGCGGCGAGCGGGAGGCGCGCCAGCAGCCCCGCATAAGTCCCGGGGTCGAGATTATCCATGAAGTGCAATCGCGCCCCGGGGCGCAGCGCG
>DATKNV010000231.1:0-31158 GCA_035541215.1 Allostellaceae bacterium
GAGCCGCTGCGCGATGTCGGCGGCACCCTCGCGCCCGCGCGCGGCAAGGCGCTCAGCCAGGACCTCGACCGGCGCGGTCACCTCGACGATCGCGAGCGGCCGGTAGCGCCTTCGCGCCTCCGCGAGGATCGAGCGCGAGACATTGACCACGACGTGACGGCCCCGCGCCAATTCCGCGTCGATTCCCGAGGGAATCCCGTAGCGGAGCCCGTGTGCGCCCCAAGAAAGCGCGAAGGCGCCGGCGGCCTCGGCGGCGGCGAATTCCACGGAGGACATCGCCTCGTGCTCCTCTCCACCAGCCTCGGCCGGGCGGGTGATGACGCGGCGAGGGAAGAGGAAGCGGCGATCGCCTGCGAGCGCATCCCGGGCCCCCTCGATCAGCGTGTCCTTCCCGGCGCCGCTCGGGCCCACCACCAGGATGAGCGTGCCGCGCCGCTCAGGGCAGGGCGGACCGGCCGAGCCCGACATTGCCCTGCATCCGTCGCATCGCCGTCTTGAGCCACTCGATCTCCCGCGGCGAGAAGCCCAGGACGGCCGCGCGATACTCCTCGATCGCCAACGGAACGATCTCCTCATAGAGGGCGCGGCCCTTCGGCGTGAGGCGCACCTCGACGAGGCGGGAATCCCGGCGCGACATGCTCCGGCGCACGAGGCCGCGCTCGCCCATGCGGACGAGGAGCCGGCTCAGCGTCGCCTGCGGGATCACCGCGAGCTCCGCGAGCGCGCTCACGGTCGAGCGGTCGTGTGCCGTGAGCACGGCGAGCACGCGCCAATGCTCGAAGGTGAGCCGCCGGCGCCGGAGCTTCGCGTCGAGGTTGCGGTTGAGCCGGCTCACCAACCGGTTCATGAGATAGGGGAGCAGATCGTCGAGAAGCGGCGCAGGCTCGGCGGCAAGCGCGAGCGCGCGGGACCCGCTCATTCCGCGGCGGCCTTCGTGATCCCCGCGCTCCCCGCAGCAAGCGCCGTCTCGAGCGCGCGGCCCTCGGGGTCCTGAAGCGCGGCCTCGCGGGCACGCTTGACCCGCGCCGCGGCCTCGGGGCCTGGTGCTTCGATCGCGGGCACGATCACCTCCGCGAAGAGCCGCTCGAAATTGGCGCGTCCCCGGCGATGGGTGTCGCCGTAGCCCTTGAGGAGGCGCGCGGTCGCGACGATCTCGCGCGCGAGCGCCTCGTCGCGGGCGGCGGCGTGCTCGATCGCGTCGAGCCAGCGCTCGATCATCGCCTGCTCCGCGGCGTAGCGCAGGCTCCTCGGCCTGAGGCCCCGCAGCCGCGCGAGGAGCCACAGGCGGAAGAAGCCCCAGAAGGTCGTGGTGCGCAGCTCCATCGGCATGCGCAGCCGGTCGAGCCGGTTCTTCCGCTCGCCCCAGCGCAGGAGTGCCGCGCCGAGCCCGCGCGGCAGGATCGCCGCGATCTCCTCGATGCCGGGCTTCAGAAACTCCGTGACGTGGACGGGCTCCTCGGGTTTGGCGCGGACCTCCGCCCGCACCGCTTCCATGCGGGAGCGCGCGGTCTTGAGCTGCGCCACCCGGATCACGTCCTCATAGGCCATCCAAAGCGCGAGCTGACGCGCAACCTCCGGCGCCAAAGCCGGAGCGGCCTTGGCGGCGCGCGCGAGACGGTCGAGGTAGAGCCGGGCGTAGCGCTCGTTCTGATACTCCGTGAGACGGCGCACGCCTTCCGCCGCGATCGGCTGCGCGGCTGCCGGGAGCCCGGCCACTGCGTCGGTCGCAGCCGAGGGCGCGGCCGGCGTTTCCGGCATCGCCTCCGCAGGCGGGTTCTTCGCGAGCTCCACCCCGGCGGCAAAGCCCGCGAGGTTCGCCTCGACGGCAATGCCGGAGGCGCGGATCGCGTTCTCGAAGAGCGCGTGCGCGATCGGCAGTACGCCCGACCCCGCGATCGCGCCGAGGAGCACGGCGTTGAGCGGCTGTCCCCGGAGCGATTTCTCGCGGCCGGCGTCGAAGAGGATCGGCGTCCGCGCGAGCGCGCGGGCGGCCTTCAGGATGGGCTCGCTCTTGACGCGCCCGTCGCCCATCGCGGCCTTCTCGACGACGGCATAGACGCGGTGGGTGGCGGCGATGAGCGTCGTCCTGTCCGGCGAGACGTAGCCGTTCTCGAGCGCGCGTCCGGCCTCGACGAGCTCGGTCACGACGACCATGTCGACGTCGCCGGGGCAGGGGTAGAGCGCCATCAGCGGCCGCTTGCCGCCGAGCGCCGCGTTCGTCTCGGGGTGGATCTCGACGTAGTAGGTCGTGGCGCCCGTGCGTTGCGCGACGCCGGGGATCGAGGTGCCCTGCACCGGGAGGTCGGCCGCGCTCGCGGCGGACACGAGCCAATCCGTGAGCACGCCGCCGCCCTCGCCGCCGAGCGCGCCGATGAGGACGGAGATGGGACGCGTCGCCACGATGCCGCTCACGCCGCGAGGCGCTGGAGCGCGCCGATGGCGGCGCCGCGCAGGCGCCAGATGAGGCGGTCCCAGAAGCCGGGATTGTGCACGATCTCCGCGCGGTAGAAGGAGGGGCAGAGCGCCGCCGCCTCCGCGACCTCGCCGCAGAGGCCGCAGCCCACGCAGTCGTTGTCGACGTGCGCGACGGGGTCGTTCTTGAGCGGATCGCTCGCGGGCTTGACCGTGAGCGAAGGGCAGCCGGAGAGCCGGATGCAGGAGTGATCGCCGGTGCAGACGCTCTCGTCGACGCCGAAGCGCGTGCGCACCGTGCGCCTGCCCGCCTCGAGCTGCTTGCGGAACCACGGACGGAAGCGGCGCTGGCGCGCGAGCTGGCACTCGCCCTCGGCCACTACGACCTTGAGGCCTTTCTCGGGGCTCGTCATCGCGCGGCGGAGCGTCGCGAGCATGGTGCCGACGCTGTAGCTGCGGACGGTCTTGACCCAGGCGACGCCGAGCGCGGAGAGCGCCTTCTCGATCGAGAGCTTGTGCTGCGGGCTCGCGCTCGAGGAGGGGATGAGCTGCTGTCCCGTAGCGGAAGTGTAGCCGTTGTTCACCACGACGAGCACGCCGTCATAGCCGTTGAAGAGTGCGCCCATGACGCCGCTGGTGAGGCCGTTATGCCAGAAGCCGCCGTCGCCCATGATGCTCATGACGCGCTTCTCGCCGAAGGCGGGCGCCACGCCCGTCGCCGAGGCGAGACCCAGCCCATAGCCCAGCACGGAATTCCCGAGATTGAAGGGCGGGAGCGTCGAGAAGGTGTGGCAGCCGATGTCGGCGGCGATGTGGATCGGCCCGACCTCGCGCTCCAAGAGCTTGATCGCGCTGAAGATCGGCCGCTCCGGGCAGCCGACGCAGAAGCCCGGCGGGCGCTTCGGCACCGGCGCGCCGATCGTCTCCTGCGCCTGACGCTTGAGGTCCGCGACGCGCGCGATCGCGCGGGTGACGCGGGTGAGATCGGCGCCCTTCGGAACCGTGCCCTCGATGAATTTCGCCACACCCTCGAGCACGACGTCGGCCGTGTATTCCCCGGCCATCGGAAGCACCTTCTTGCCGACGATGGCGGTGTTGAGATCGGCCTTGCGCAGGAGCGCGTTGACGGCTTCCTCGAGGTAGTCGGGATTGCCCTCCTCGACCATCAGCACCGCGCGCTTCCCCGCGCAGAAGCTCGTGATCTCCTCCGGCACCAGCGGATAGGTCACGTTGAGGCAGAGGATGGGGATCGCGGGATTGCCGAAGCTGTCGGCGAGGCCGAGCTGCTCGAGGGCGCGCAGGAGCGTGTTGAAGATGCCGCCCTGCACGATGATCCCGACCTCGTCGTGCGCGCCCGGGAATAGCTCGTTGAGCTTCTGCTTCCGGATGAAATCGAGCGCCGCCGGGAAGCGGTGCTGGACCTTGTGCTTCTCCTGGAGGTAGGTCGCGGGCGGCAGGCAGATGCGGTTGTAGTCGAAATCGGGCTTGGTCAGGGGATTGCGCGGCGAGATCGCCGGCGCCCTGTTGCCCTTGGTCGCGAAGCGCCCGTGCACGTGGCAGGCGCGGATGCGGAACTCCATGATGACCGGCGTGTTGGAGGCCTCCGAGAGCTCGAAGGCGCGCTCGACCAGCTCCACCACGCGCGCCTGGTCCGGGCGCGGGTCCATGAGCCACATCGAGGATTTCATTGCGAAGGCGTGGGTGCGCTCCTGGATGATCGAGGCGCCTTCGCCGTAATCCTCGCCGACGATGATGAGCGCCCCGCCCTTGACGCCCGCGGAGGCGAGGTTCGAGAGCGCATCGGAGGCGACGTTGGTGCCGACGACGGACTTCCAGACCGCGGCACCGCGAAGCGGATAATTGATCGAGGCCGCGAGCATCGCCGCCGCCGCCGCCTCGTTGGGCGCGGGCTCGAAATGCACGCCGAGCTCGTCGAGGAGGCCCTTGGCGTCGTTGAGCACGTCGATCAGGTGCGAGACCGGCGCCCCCTGATACCCTCCGACGTAGCTGACGCCCGCCTGCAGCAGCCCCTTGGTGATCGCGAGGATGCCCTCCCCCTCGAACACCTCGCCGTCCCCGCGGCGCAGCAGCTCGACTTCCTTGGCAAAGGAGCGTTCCATGACGCGTCCCCTCTCATGACCGCGATCTATGCAGTTGCATAGTTTCGCGCCGACGCGGCCCGGGGGTCAAGCGCCGAGCCCGATCCGCGCTCCCGCGTGGCTTACGACCCGCCGCTCGAGGTCGAAGCTCATGAGGTCCTCGCCCACCAGCACGGGGCCGGCGTAAGCGCGGCGCACTTCCGCGAGCACTTTGTCCTTGTCGAAGCGCGTGGGGACGAAGTGGTTGAGCATGAGGCAGCGCACGCCGGCCTTGGCGGCGATCTCGCCCACATCGGTAGAGGCCGTGTGGTAGCGCGCGACGTTGTCGATGCCCTCCTGGGTGCGGACGCCGGGCTCGGGCTTCATCACGCCGTGGATGAAGCATTCGTGGACGAGGAGGTCGGCGCCCTTCGCGGCCTCGACGAGGGCAGGGCAGGGCGCAGTGTCGCCGCTGAAGACCGCATGGCGGCCCGCCGCCTCGACGACGAAGCCGAAGGCCTCCCGCACCGGGAAGTGATCGACCGCCACCGCATGGACGACGACCTCGTCCAGGCGCAGGACTTCGCCGGGCGCGATCTCCGTGACCTCGACCTCAAGCGCCTTGGTCGAGGGCCGCGCCTCGTGCGCGATGCGCTGCTCGAGCTCGGGCCGCCAGAGCGCCATCAGTCCGTCGACGAAATGCCGCGTGCCCTTGGGCCCGTAGATCCGCTGCGGGCGGTCGCGGCCCTGGTGCCAGCTCGAGATCACGAGCTGGAAGAGATCGACGATGTGGTCGGAGTGGAGGTGCGTCAGCAGCACGGCGTCGAGACTGCGTCCGCTGCTCCCGGCGGAGACCAGCCGCTGCGTGGCGCCGGAGCCCACGTCGATCAGGAGCTGCCGCTTGCCCGCGCGCACGAGACTCGCGGGGCCGAGCCGGTCCGGATCGCATTGCGGACAGCCGGTCCCGAGGAGCGTCACCTGCACGGCGCTGCCGGGATCATTGGGCCGCGAGCGGCGGGCGCGGCGCCGGGTAGGTCGTCTCGAAGGCCCGCATCGCCCGCAGCACCAGCGCATCCGCGTAGAGCGGACCCACGATCTGCAATCCGATCGGCAGGCCGTCGCGGGTGAGGCCGCAAGGCAAGCTCGCGGCCGGCTGGCGCGTGAGGTTGAAGGGGTAGCTGAAGGGCGTCCAGTCGATCCATTCCTTCTCGCGCGCGGGATCGCTCAGATCCTTCCCGACCTCGATCGCGGGCACGGCGACGGTCGGCGTGAGCAGCAGGTCGTAGCGGCGATGGAAGAGCTGCATCTGCCGGCTGAGATCGGTGCGCGCGACGTCGGCATTGACGTAGTCGACCGCGGTAAGCTTCTCGCCGCGCTCAACGTGCACCTTGAGGCCGGGATCGAGGCGCTTGCGCTCCTCGGGGCCGAAGGGCGCCATCACCTTGGCGGCGCCGGAGTACCAGAGGGTGAGCCAGGCAGGGCGCGGGTCCGCGAAGATTTTCTCGACGGTCTCGACTTCCGCGCCCAATTCCTTGAAGGCCCGCGCGGCGCGCGCCACTGCCTCCGCGACTTCCGGATGAACGTGCGTCGCATAGCCGAGCGTCGGGCTGAAGGCGATGCGGAGCCCCTTCACGCCATCTTCGAGGCCCGCGCGGTAATCCCTGCCGTCGCGCGGCAGCGCGTAGGGGTCGCGGATATCCTCTCCGGCGAGCACCGTGAGCAGCAGCGCGCAATCCTCGACCGTCCGCGTCATCGGGCCGGTGTGGGCGAGCATGCCGAAGGGGCTCGGGGGATAGGCGGGGACGCGGCCGAAGGTCGGCTTCAACCCGGGAATGCCCGAGAAGTGGCAGGGAATGCGGATCGAGCCGCCGCCGTCGGTGCCGAGCGCGAGCGGTCCGAGCCCAGCCGCAAGCGCCGCCGCCGCGCCGCTGCTGCTGCCGCCGGGAGTACGCTCGAGGTTCCAGGGGTTGCGCGTGATCCCCGTGAGCGGGCTGTCGCCGAGCGCCTTCCAGCCGTATTCCGGCATGGTGGTCTTGCCGAGGATGACGGCGCCGGCCTCGCGCAGCCGTGCCACCGGCGGCGAATCCTCGTCCCAGGCTTGGTCGCGCCTGGTGAGCGTCGAGCCGCGCAGGGTGGGCCAGCCCCGCGTCAGGAACAGATCCTTGATGGTCGCGGGGACGCCGTCGAGGAGCCCCATCGGCGCGCCCTTCTGCCAGCGCGCCTCCGAGGCGCGCGCCGCCGCCATCGCTCCTTCGGGATCGCGGAGGACGAAGGCATTGAGCTTCGGCTCCAGGACCTCCATCCGCCGCAGGATCGCCGCGGTCACCTCGACCGGCGAAAGGGTCTTCTTTCGAAAATCGGCGATCAGTCGGCTCGCGGACAGAAAGGAGAGCTCGCGGTCGGCGGATGCGCTCGTCATGGGGCGATTTCCTCGAGATGTCGGTGCGCTCGGCTCGGGCCATTCTCGGGCAAAGGGGCGCGCCCGGCAATCTTGCGCTGGCACGAGTTTCGCAACGGTGGGACCGGCGGTATTGCGGGCGCCCGGGAATGGCGTAAGGTCTTCCCAAAGGACGCCCGTCGGAGGCGAGGAACAAAGGGAGGTTGGCGATGGCGAGGGTGCGGAATTCGATCTGGCGCGGTGTTGCGGCGGCGGCGGTGGCGGCGGCGCTGCTCGCGCCGGGCGCGGGACATGCCCAGGGTTCGGGCAAGACGCTCAGTTTCATTCCAGAGGCCGACCTCAGGAGCCTCGATCCCATCTGGACCACCGCCTACATCACCCGCAACTACGGCTACATGGTCTACGACACGCTCTTTGCGCTGGACGAGAACTTCAAGGTCCAGCCGCAGATGGTCGACACCTGGAAGATCAGCGACGACAAGCTCACCTACACCTTCACGCTCCGCGACGGCCTCAAATGGCATGACGGCAAGCCCGTGCGCTCCGCCGACTGCATCGCCTCGCTCGATCGCTGGATGAAGCGGGACGTGCTGGGCCAGTCGATCCCGCCCGTCCTCGGCGAGATGAAGGCGATCGACGACAAGACTTTCCAGATCGTCCTGAAGAAGCCCTTCCCGCTGCTCTTGGAGGCGATCGGCAAGCTCTCGAGCAACGTCCCCTTCATGATGCCCGAGGCGGTCGCTAAGACCGACGCCAACACGCAGATCAAGGAATCGATCGGCTCCGGTCCCTTCAAGTTCGTGGCCTCCGAGTGGAAGCCCGGCGCCAAGGCGGTCTTCGTGAAGAACCCCGACTACGTCCCGCGCAAGGAGCCGCCGAGCTGGGCCGCCGGCGGCAAAGTCGTGAAGGTCGACCGCGTCGAATGGGACTACATCCCCGATCCCCAGACGGCCGCCAATGCGCTGGGCCAAGGCGAGGTCGACTGGTGGCAGCAGCTTCCGCAGGACCTGGTGCCGCTCCTCGCCGCGAACAAGGAGGTGACGGTCACCTCCGTCGATCCCCTCGGCAGCATCGGCGTGCTCCGCTTCAACCACGAGCAGCCGCCCTTCAACAATCCGAAGATGCGCCAGGCGGTGGAGCTGGTGATCGACCAGAAGGAGATGATGACCGCGCTCGCGGGCGATCCCAAATATTGGCGCACCTGCTACTCCTACTTCTCCTGCGGCACGCCCATGGCGAGCGACGCCGCGAACGCGCCGCTCGCGGGCAAGCGCGACTTCGAGAAGGCGAAGGCGCTCATCAAGGAGGCGGGCTACAACGGCGAGAAAATCGTGGTGATGACCGCGACCGACCAGCCCATCGTCAACGCGCAGGCGCTGGTGACGATGGAGACGCTGAAGAAGCTCGGCATCAACGCGGAGCTCGCGGCGATGGATTGGGGCACGCTCATCACGCGCCGCGCCTCGCACGAGCCCGTCGACAAGGGCGGCTGGAACATCTTCTTCACCTGGTTCGTGGCGCCGGACATGGCGAACCCCGCGCTCAACGCGGCGCTCCGCGGCAACGGCGCCAAGGCCTGGTTCGGCTGGCCCAACGATCCCAAGATCGAGGAGCTCCGCGACCAGTGGTTCGCCGCGCCCGATCTCGCGGCACAGAAGAAGGTCGCGGAGCAGATCCAGGCCGAGGCCTTCGAGAGCGTCCCCTACGTTCCCACGGGCATGTTCGTGATCCCGACGGCCTTCCGGAAGAACCTCAAGGGCGTGATCGTGGCGCCGGTCGTCTTCCTCTGGAACGTCGAGAAGGGCTGAGTCGCCCGGACGGGGCAATTTGCTCGCATACATCGTTCGCAGGCTGGTCGCGACCATTCCCGTGATGGGGGTGGTCGCGATCTTCGTCTTCTCGCTCCTTTATCTCGCGCCCGGCGACCCCGCAGCGGTGATCGCCGGAGACCTCGCGACCGCCGACGACATCGCCCGCATCCATCATCAGCTCGGCCTCGACGAGCCCTTCCTGGTGCGGTTCGGAACCTGGGCATGGAGCGTCGTCCACGGCGATCTCGGCATCTCCATCTTCACCAATCTCCCGGTCACGAAGCTCATTGCGCAACGGCTCGAGCCGACGGCGGCGCTCACCGTCAGCACGCTCATCCTCTCGGTGCTGCTGGCCGTGCCGATGGGCGTGATAGCGTCGTGGCGCGTCGGCACCTGGGTAGACCGAGCCGTCATGGGTTTCGCAGTCCTCGGCTTTTCGGTCCCGCCCTTCGTGCTGGCCTATGTGCTGATCCTCGTCTTCGCCGTCTACTTCGATTGGTTCCCCGTGCAGGGCTATGCGAGCATCGCCGACGGCTTGGTGCCTTTTCTCCGGCATCTGGTGCTGCCCTCGACGGCGCTCGGGCTCATCTACGCCGCGCTCATCGCGCGCATCACCCGCACCAGCATGCTCGAGGTGCTGAGCCAGGATTACATCCGCACGGCGCATGCCAAAGGCCTTGCGAGCCGCGAAGTGCTCGTGAGCCATGCTCTCAAGAACGCGGCCGTTCCCATCGCCACCATCGTCGGGATCGGCGTGGCGCTGCTGATCGGCGGGGTCATCGTCACGGAGACCGTGTTTGCGATCCCCGGCATCGGCCGCCTCACGGTCGACGCGATCCTCCGGCGCGACTATCCGATCATCCAGGGCGTGGTGCTGCTCTTCTCGGCGGCCTACGTGATCGTCAATCTCCTGGTCGATCTCAGCTACACCCTGCTCGATCCCCGCGTGAGGTATTGAGAGCATGACCGACGCGCCCATCGAGCTCGAAGCCTCGCTCATCGCCCGCCGCCAGTCGCGGCATCCCCTTCTCGAGGCGGTGCGCCGGCACCCCACGGTCGCCTTGGGTTCCGTCATCCTGCTGGCGATGGTGCTGATCGCGTTCCTGGCGCCGTTCCTGGGCACCGTCGATCCGCAGGCGCTGTCGCCGATCCGGCGGCTACGGTTTCCGCAGGCGGCCAACTGGTTCGGCACCGACATGCTGGGACGCGACGTTTACAGCCGCGTGATCTTCGGCAGCCGCATTTCCCTTGAAGTCGGGTTGAGCGTCGCCTTGCTCAGCACCGCCATCGGCCTCGCCATCGGCCTCGTCACGGGATTCAGCCGCATCGCCGACGGCAGCGTCATGCGCGTCATGGACGGGCTCATGTCGATCCCGCCGGTGCTGCTGGCGATCGCGCTCATGGCGCTGACGCGGGCGAGCGTCGGCAACGTGATCCTCGCGATTGCGGTCTCGGAGGTGCCGCGTGTGACGCGGCTCGTGCGCGGCGTGGTCTTGACGCTCCGCGAGCAGCCCTTCGTCGAGGCCGCGACCGCCGCGGGAACCGGCTTCTTCAGGACGCTCTGGCGCCACATCCTGCCCAATACGGTGGCGCCGATCCTCGTCCAGGGCACTTTCATCTGCGCCTCCGCCATGATCACCGAGGCGACGCTCTCCTTCATCGGCGCGGGCACGCCGCCGAACATCCCGAGCTGGGGCAACATCATGGCGGAAGGGCGAAGCCTCTTCCAGGTTGCCCCCTACGTCGTCCTGTTCCCGGCGGCCTTCCTCTCGGTGACGGTGCTTGCGGTCAATCTCGTCGGCGACGGGCTGCGCGACGCGCTCGATCCGCGCCTGCAGCGGCGGATGTGAGCGGCCCTTGAGCGTCGATCTCTCCGAGGCCCGAGCGAGGCGGAAACACAGCTCGGCGGGACCGTTGCTGGAGATCGAGGATCTCCGCACCTACTTCTTCACGCGCGACGGGATCGTGCGGGCCGTCGACGGCGTCTCGCTCAGCGTCGGGTCCGGCGAGACATTGGGCGTGGTCGGCGAATCCGGCTGCGGCAAGAGCGTGACCTCGCTCTCGATCCTCCGGCTCATCCCGTCTCCGCCGGGACGCATCGTCTCCGGCGCGATCAGGTTCGACGGCCGCGATCTCCTGAAGCTCACGCAGGCGGAGATGCGCGACATCCGCGGCAACGAGATCTCCATGATCTTCCAGGAGCCGATGACGTCGCTCAATCCCGTGCTCACGATCTCGCGCCAGATCGGCGAGACGCTGATGCTGCATCAGGGCCTCGGCGCCAAGGCGGCGGCCGGGCGCGCGGTCGAGATGCTGCGTCTCGTCAAGATCCCAGAGCCCGAGCGCCGCGCCCGGCAATATCCGCACGAGCTCTCCGGCGGCATGCGTCAGCGCGTGATGATCGCGATGGCCCTCGCCTGCAATCCGAAGCTCCTGATCGCGGACGAGCCCACCACGGCGCTCGACGTGACGATCCAGGCGCAGATCCTCGACCTCATGCGCGAGCTCAAGCAGAAGACCGGCACCGCCATCATCCTCATCACGCACGACCTCGGCGTGGTCGCGGAGATGGCGGAGCGCGTCGTCGTGATGTATGCGGGCCGCAAGGTCGAGGAGGCGCCGGTCAAGGAGCTCTTCCGCAATCCCCGTCATCCCTACACCGTCGGCCTCATGACCTCGATTCCGCGGCTCGGCGCCACGCGCGGCCGGACGGAGCCGCCGCGGCTCGCGGAGATCCCGGGGATGGTGCCCTCGCTCAAGGAGGCGATCCTCGGCTGCGCCTTCGCGCCGCGCTGCCCCTACGCGACCGAGCGTTGCCGCCGCGAGACGCCTGGCTTCGAGGTGAAAGCGCCCGGGCACTTTGCGGCCTGCTTCGAATCCGAGCGCGTGAGGCGGCCGTGACCGTGGCGCCGCTCCTCGAGGTCCGCGGACTTAAAAAGCATTTCCCCGTGCGCAGGGGAATGCTCGCGCGCACCGCGGGCTGGGTTTACGCCGTCGACGGCGTCGATTTCGAGATCGGTGCCGGCGAGACCCTGGGGCTCGTGGGCGAGTCCGGGTGCGGCAAATCGACGGTGGGAAAGACAATTCTCCGGCTCGTCGAGCCCACCGCCGGCACCGTCACGCTCAAGGGGAAGCGCATCGACAATCTCGGCCGCGCGGAGATGCGGCCCCATCGCCGCGAGCTCCAGATCGTGTTTCAGGATCCCTACTCGTCCCTCAACCCGCGGCTCTCCGCGGGCGAGATCGTGGCGGAGCCGCTCACCAACTACGGCGTCGCCAAGGGCGCGGAGCTGCGCGAGCGCGTGGCCCAGCTCTTCGCCAAGGTCGGATTGCGCGAGGACGCGATGCCGCGCTTCCCGCACGAGTTCTCCGGCGGCCAGCGCCAGCGCATCGGCATCGCCCGCGCGCTCGCGCTCAACCCGAGCCTCATCGTCTGCGACGAGCCCGTCTCCGCCCTCGACGTCTCCGTGCAGGCGCAGGTGATCAACCTGCTTCGCGACCTCCAGCGCGAGCTCGGCCTCTCCTACCTCTTCGTCGCGCACGATCTCGCGGTGGTCGAGCACACGAGCCACCGCATTGCGGTCATGTATCTCGGCAAGATCGTGGAGCTCACCGACCGCGATTCCCTCTTCGCGGAGCCGCTCCATCCCTATACCGAGGCGCTGCTCTCGGCGGTGCCGACGCCCGATCCCGAGGCGCAGCGGAAGCGCATCATCCTCGCGGGCGACGTGCCGAGCCCGATCAATCCGCCCTCGGGCTGCCGCTTCCACACGCGCTGCCCCTACGCCGAGGCGCGCTGCCGCACGGAGGAGCCGGTCATGCGCGAGGTGAAGCCCGGGCACCGCGTGGCATGTCATCTCCGCAGCGTCGATCGCGCGGCCTTCGCCGGGGTGAAGCCATCATGAGCGCCGGCAACCTCCGCATCAATTGGCCGCGGCTCAAGGCGCGGCTCGACCGTCTCGCGGAGATCGGCGCCGGCGAGAACGGCGCCTGCTGCCGCCTCGCGCTCACCGACGACGACAGGGCGGGCCGCGATCTCGTTCTCGGCTGGATGCGCGAGCTCGGGCTCGAGGTGCGGGTCGACGCCATCGGCAACGTCATCGCGCTCAGAAGGGGCAGCGAGGATCTGCCGCCGGCGATGAGCGGCTCGCACATCGACACCGTCCGCACCGGCGGGCGCTACGACGGCAATTACGGCGTGCTCGGCGCGCTCGAGGTGCTGCAGACCCTCGACGAGGCCGGCATCGTCACGCGCCGGCCGCTCGCCGTCGGCATCTTCACCAACGAGGAGGGCGCGCGCTTCCAGCCGGACATGCTGGGCTCGCTCGTCTATGTGGGCGGCCTCTCGCTCGCGGACGCGCTCGAGGCACGCGCGATCGATGGCGCCAGGCTCGGCGACGAGCTCGAGCGTATCGGCTATGCCGGCGACGCCGAGCCCGGTGCCATCAAGCCGCATGCCTTCGTCGAGCTGCACATCGAGCAGGGACCCGTGCTCGACGCCGAGGGCATCGTCATCGGCGCGGTCGAGGATCTCCAGGGGATTTCCTGGCAGGAGCTGAAGATCACGGGACAGTCGAACCACGCGGGCACCACGCCCATGCGGCTCCGGCGCGACGCGGGCTACGCCGCGGCGGCGGTCGCGAATTTCGTGCGGGAGCTGGCACGCGAGCTCGGCGGCGCGCAGGTCGGCACGGTCGGCGCGATCGAGCTGCACCCGAACCTCATCAACGTGATCGCCGCGCGCGCCAAGCTCACCGTCGATCTCCGCAACACCGACGAGGCGGTCCTGCAGGAGGCGGAGCGGCGCCTCGCGCGCTTCCTCGAGGGTCTCGCCGAGAGCGAGAGCGTCGCGATCGAGGCGCGCCGCCTCGCCCGCTTCGAGCCCGTCACCTTCGACCGCGGGATCGTCGAGGCGATCGAGGCGACGGCGGGCGAGCTCGGCTTCTCGCACCGCCGCATGACCTCGGGCGCGGGGCACGACGCGCAGATGCTCGCGCGTCTTTGTCCCACCGCCATGATCTTCGTCCCCAGCGTCAAGGGCATCAGCCATAATCCCGCCGAGCACACGGACGCGAAGGATCTGGAAGCGGGAGCGAATGTGCTGTTGCATACGCTGCTGAAGCTCGCGAGCTGACCAGGGCAGGGAGTCCTCCAGATGACCCGCATCGTCACCGTCGGCGCGGCCCAGATGGGGCCGATCAACCGCAACCACTCGCGCGGCCAGGTTGTGCGCCGGCTCCTCGATCTCATGGAGCGCGCGCATGCCATGGGCTGCGACCTCGTGGTCTATCCGGAGCTCACGCTCACGACTTTCTTCCCGCGCTGGTTCATGGCGGATCAGGCGGAGATCGACTCGTTCTTCGAGAAGGAGATGCCCGGACCGGAGACGCAGCCGCTCTTCGAGGCGTCGGCGAAGCTCGGCGTCGGCTTCTACCTCGGCTATGCCGAGCTCGCGCAGGAGGAGGGCCGCACGCGGCGCTTCAACACGGCGGTGCTCGTCGACAAGTCCGGGAAGATCGTGGGCAAGTACCGCAAGGTGCATCTCCCCGGCCATTCCGAGCACGAGCCCTGGCGCGCCTTCCAGCATCTGGAGAAGCGCTACTTCGAGATCGGCAATCTCGGATTTCCCGTCCATCGCAGCATGGGCGGGCTCATGGGCATGTGCATCTGCAACGACCGCCGTTGGCCCGAGGTCTATCGCGTCATGGGATTGCAGGGCGCGGAGCTCGTGCTCGTGGGCTACAATACGCCCATGCACAACCCGCCCGCGCCCGAGCACGACGCGCTCTCCAACTTCCACAACCATCTGGTCATGCAGTCCGGCGCCTATCAGAACGGCACCTGGGTCGTGGGCGTCGCCAAGTGCGGGGTCGAGGAGGGCGTGCTGCAGATCGGGCAGAGCGCGATCATCGCGCCTTCCGGCGAGATCGCGGCGCAGGCGACGAGCCTCGAGGACGAGCTCGTGGTCGCCCGCTGCGATCTCGATGCGACGCGCTCCTACAAGACCACCATCTTCAACTTCGAGAAGCACCGCCAGCCCGAGGCCTATCGCATGATCGTCGAGCGCAAGGGCGCGGTGCCGCCGCCCTGAGGAGATTGCCTGCATGACCGGCCTCGGCCCCAACGAAGCGCTGATCGGCGTCAAGGGATCGCGCGCGGAGCTCGACACGCCCGCCCTCCTGATCGACCTCGACGCGATGGAGCGAAACCTCGCGGCGATGGCCGCCCATGCGCGCGCCGTGGGCGTGGCGCTCCGCCCGCACGCGAAGACCCACAAGTCGCTGCGCATCGCGCGGCTCCAGGTGGAGGCGGGCGCGCTCGGCGTCTGCTGCGCCACCATGGGCGAGGCGGAAGTGATGGTCGGCGGCGGCATCCCCGGCGTCCACATCACCTCGCCGCAGGTGACGCGCTCGAAGATCGCGCGGCTCGTCGCGCTCAACGCCCGCGACCATCGTGGGTTCTCGGTCGTGGTCGACAACCCCGGCAACCTCGCCGTGATCGAGCGCGCCACGCGCGAGGCCGCGAAGCCGCTCGACGTGATCGTGGACTTCTACGCCAATCACGGCCGCACCGGCGCCGCTTCCGAAGCCGACGTCGTCGCTCTCGCCAAGACCGTCGCGGCCTCCCCGGCGCTTCGGATGCGCGGCATCCAGGCCTATGGCGGAAACCTCCAGCACATCGCCTCGCGCGAGGAGCGGCGCGGCAAGACCCTGGAGATGCTGAAGCGCGTGCGCGCGATCGTGGAGATGCTGCGGGCCGAGGGCATTCCGGTACCCGTCGTCACCGGCGCCGGCACCGGGACCTTCGATCTCGATCCCGAGGCGCGCGTCTTCACGGAGCTTCAAGTCGGCTCCTACCTCTTCATGGACGTGGACTATCAGCGCGCGCTCAGGGACGGGCGCAACACGCCGCCTTTCGAGACCGCGCTCTTCGTCCAGGCCGCGGTCGTCAGCAACAACGCCCTGGGCTACGTCACCTGCGACGCCGGCCTCAAATGCTTCGCCACCGAGAACTACAAGCCGGAGATCGCGAGCGGCGCGCCCGAGGGCTCGACCTACACCTGGTTCGGCGACGAGCACGGCCGGCTGATCCTGCCGGAGGGCGCGGCGAAGCCCGCGCTCGGCACGCGCGTCGAATGCGTGACGCCGCATTGCGACCCCACGGTCAACCTGCACGACTTCTATCATTGCGTCCGCGGCGACACCCTCGTGGACATCTGGCCGGTGGACGCCCGCGGCAAGCGGTGAGCAAGGTATGCCCGATTTCGATGACGCCTTCCGGACCGGCCTCGTCGAGCTCCTGACCTGGCGGCGCGACGTCCGCCGCTTTCGCAGCGCCGCCCTTCCGGAGGGCCTGATCGAGCGCCTTCTCGACGGCGCCGCGCTCGCGCCCTCCGTCGGCTTGAGCCAGCCCTGGCGCTTCGTCCTCGTCGAGGACGCCGCCCGCCGCGCCGCCGTGCGCGCGAATTTCGAGCGCGCGAACGCCGAGGCGCTCGCGGCCTATGCGGGCGACGAGGCCGGGCGGTACGCGCGGCTCAAGCTCGCTGGCCTCGACGAGGCGCCGGTGCACTTGGCCGTCTTTGCGGACCGCTCGACCGTCCAGGGCCGCGGTCTCGGCCGGCAGACCATGCCGGAGACGATCGAATACTCCGCGGTGATCGCGATCCACACGCTCTGGCTCCTTGCGCGCGCCCATGGCGTGGGCATGGGCTGGGTCTCGATCCTCGACCCGCTCGAGCTCGTGCGGACGCTCGACGTGCCGGCGGCGTGGTCGCTCGTGGCTTATCTTTGCCTGGGCTATCCCGCGGAGACCGACGACACGCCGGCGCTCGAGCGGCAGGGCTGGGAGCGCCGGCGCGCGCGGGAGAGCTTCCTGCTGCGCCGCTGAGCTCGCGGGATCAAGCCTTGGCGGCGACCGCCTCGATCTCGACGAGCCAGGCGGGAATGGCGAGCCGCTTCGCTACCACCAGCGTCGAAGCCGGCCGGAAATCGCCGAGATGCTTCGCGCGTCCCTTGCGATAGCCCTCGATGTGGTTCTCGTCCACGAGATAGGTCGTGATCTTCACGACGTTCTCCATGCTCATGCCCGCGCTCGCGAGCACGGCCTTGAGATTCTCCCAGGCCTGATCGGTCTGAGCCTCGATGCCCTCGCGAGGCTTGCCGTCCTTCGCAGCGCCGACCTGGCCGGAGATGTAGAGCCAGCGGGCATTCGCGGGCACCTCGATGCCGTGGCTGTAGGTGGGGCCCGGAAAGACGCTGGGGGGATTGTGGATCTTCATGGCTTTCTGCTCCGGTCAGGGTGGCCTTCGTGCGGGCGAGACCGCGTCGGCGCCGAGGAACGCGCGCTCGAGGACGCCGCTGGCTTGCATCGCCGCGGGGGTACCTTCGGCGACGACGCGTCCCATGGCAAGGGCGTAGACGCGATCGGCGATCTCGAGCGCGCGGGCGACGCTTTGCTCCGCCAGCAGCACGGCGGCGCCGCCGGCGGCGATGCCGCGCAAGCGAAGCATGAGCTCGTCGACGACGACCGGCGCAAGGCCGAGCGAGGGCTCGTCGAGGAGCAGCAGCTTGGGCTCGCTCATGAGCGCGCGTCCGATCGCGAGCATCTGCTGCTGTCCGCCCGAGAGCTGCCAGGCCGGGGTCATGAGCCGCTCCGCGAGCATCGGAAAGAGCTCGAGGACGGCGCTCATGCGCCGCTCCGCCGCTGCGGTCCCTTCGCGCGAGCCCACGAGCAGCGTGTCGCGGACGCTCATGCCCGGAAAGAGCCGCCGCCCCTCCGGCACGTAGCCGATGCCGCGCCGCGCGCGCTGCGCGGGCGAGAGCGCGCCGATCTCCTCGCCGGCGAGCCGCTGGCCGCCGCGCGCGGGCTCGAGCCCCATGATCGAGCGCAGCAGCGTCGATTTGCCCGCGCCATTGGCGCCGAGGAGCGCCACCACCTCGCCCGCGGCCACCGCGAGCGAGGCGCTCTCCAGCGCCGCGCCGGGGACGTCGATCGCGAGGAGGCGCCCCCTCATGACATTCCGGCCCGGCGGCCCAGATAGGCCGCGACGACGGCGGGGTTGCGGCGGATATCCTCGGGCTTGCCGCTCGCGATGACGCGCCCCTCGTCGAGCACCATGACGCGGTCGGCGACCGGCAGCAGGAAGGGCATGTTGTGCTCGATGACGAGGAGGCCGAGCCCGCGCCGCGCGAGGCGTCGCAGGCTGCGCGCGAGCTCCCCTTGCTCGGCCTCGTTCAGGCCCGCCGCGGGCTCGTCGAGGATGACGAGCTTGGGCTCGAGGGCGAGGATGCGCGCGATCTCGACGCGCCAAGCCGCGCGGTAGGGGAGCGCGTTGCAGGGATAACGCGCGTACCCATCGGCATCGAGGACCTGCAGGAAATGCAGTGCCTCGGCCTCGTGACGCTCGCGCCGGTCTCCGCGGTCGCGCCCCGCGAGCGCCGCACGGAAGCCGAGATCGTCCGAAAGGCTCGCGCGCGCCAGCGCCACCATCTCGAGCACCGATAGCTCCGGCGGGAGCGCCGGGTGCTGAAAGCTGCGCCCGATGCCCGCGCGCGCGATCGCGCTGGCGCCGAGCGGCGTCAGGCTCTGCCCCGCCAGGATGACCGTGCCTCCATCGGGCCGCACGAAGCCGCTCACGAGATTCGCGAGCGTGGTCTTGCCGGAGCCGTTGGGGCCGATGACGCCGAGGATCTCGCCGCGGTCGATGGTGAGATCGACGCCCTTCAAGGCCTCGATCCCGCCGAAGCGCTTGGCGAGGCCGCGCACCACCAGGAGCGGCAGGCCAGAGGGACCCTGCGGCTCCGGGAGCTCCGCGGGCGCCGGCAGGACCGGCCGCCGGACCCGCCCCAGCGCGGCGATCGTCCCGGCGACGGCGCCGGCGATGCCCGAGGGAGCGAGGACGATCGCGAGGAGCAGCGCCGCGCCGTAGGCGAGGAGCGAATAGCCCTCGAGCGAGCGCAGCCACTCCGGCAAGTAAGTGAGCAGGAGCGCGCCGATGAAGGCGCCGGCGAGCCGCGTGCTGCCGCCGATCACGGTCATGGCGAGGCAGGCGACCATGACGGAGAACGCCATCGTCTCGGAGGAGACGACGCCGAGGATGTGGGCGTCGAGCGCCCCGGCGGCGCCGGCATATCCCGCGCTCAGGAGAAAGGCCGCGAGGCGCAGGTGCTGCTCGGAGAGGCCGATCGCGGAAGCCGCGAGCGGATCGCCGCGTAGCACGGCATAAGCGCGGCCCGTAAGGCCGCGCGTCAGGCGCAGCGAGAGCCAAGCGCCCGCCGCGACGACGAGCCAGACGACCGCTGCGAAGGCGATGCCCCGCGGCACCGTCCAGCCGAGGAGCACGATGCCGGGGACCCCGGTGAGGCCGAGCGCGCCGCCCGTGAACTCGCCGCCATTGACGGCCGCGAGGAGTGCGAGCTGCGCGAGGCCCAAGGTTGCGAGCGCGAAGTAATGCGAGGCAAGCCGCAGGACCGGAGCCGCTACGATTGCCGCAAGCGCCAGCGGGATCAGGATCGAGAGCGGGAAGGTCCCGAGGAAACCCAATCCGTAGCGGCCGCCGAGGACGGCGGTGACGTAGGCGCCGATGCCGAAAAAGGCGCCTTGCGCGAGCGAGAGCGCGCCCGCATGGCCGAAGATGAATTGGTATCCCAGCACGAGGACGACCTGGGTCCCCGCGAAGGCCAGCACGCGGAGCTCATAGGGCGAGGCAAATCCCGCATAGGCGATCAAGGCGAGCGCGGCGATCGCCCAAGGCGCGCGCGCGCCGAGGCCGCGCCAGGGCTGCGCGAGCGCGGCCGAGGTCATGCGCGCCGCCCCGCGGCTTCGCCGTAGAAGCCCTGCGGCCGCCCCAGGAGGATCAGGAGAAGCACGCCGTAGAGCAGCGCTTCCGCGGTGATGTAGTCGAACCAGGCGGCCACCAGCGTCTCGAACACCCCGATCAGCAGCGCGCCAAGCACCGCGCCCTCGAGCGAGCCCCAGCCGCCGATCACGACGGCGATGTAGGCCTTGAGGATGAGTGCGCCGCCCTCGGTCGGCGTCACGAAGAACTGGTTGGAGAGGAGCGCGCCCGAGGCGCCCGCGAGCGCGGCGGCCAGCGCGAAGGTGAGCGCGATCATCGTGCGGACGGGAATGCCGAGTGCCGCCGCCATCTCGCGGTCCTGCGCCGTCGCGCGCATCCGCCGCCCGAGCTGGGTGTGCGCGAAGAGCCAGCGCTGCCCCGCCACCAGCGCCGCGGCGATCACGACGATCGCGAGCGATTGGTAGGAGAGCACGACGTGGCCCAAATGCATCTGGCCGCCGCCGAGGACCGGGGGCGCCGCGCGCGGCTCCGGCCCGAAGAGATGGAGCGCGCCGTTCTGCAGCAGCAGGCCCACGGCGATGGTGCTGATGAAGACCGAGCTCGCGGGGCGACGCATCAGCGGGAAATAGGCGAGCGCCGCGACCGCGAGGCCCAGCACCGCCATCGCCGCCATCACCAGCGGCAGCAGCGCGAGTCCCGGCAGCGGCAGCAGCGCCGCAAGTGCCGCCGCTCCATAGCCGCCGGCCATCACGAGGTCGCCCTGCGCGAAATTGACCGCGCTCGTCGCGTTGAGCACGAGCACGAAGCCCAGCGCCACCAGCGCGTAAGCCGCGCCGAGCGCGAGGCCGTTGAAGGCGAGCTGCAAGAAGGCGGTCATGGAGCCCTGCGACCGGTGGCGACCCTACACCGGCAAATGGGTAACACATTTCGAGCCGCGAGCGCGCTCGCCATTGGCAGGCCGCCCGGAGCGCCTGCTAGAGTGGATTGCACAGCAGCCCCGATGTGCGGAGCAAATGACCGTCCGATACATTGCATTCCACGCGGCCGAGCGTCCCGGCGCCCTCGCCCTCATCCAGGACGGCCGGCAGATCACCTTTGCGGAGCTCGGCCGCGACGTTCGACGGTTCACGCGGGCGCTGCGCGATTTCGGCCTGCCGCGCGGCGCGAGCGCCGCCATCGGCTGCGCGGACGTCTATTGCCACTGGCTGATGCGGCTCGCCTTCGAGCGACTCGGCGTCGCCACGGCATCGCTGCCCGGCGAGGAGCACCTGAAATCGCAGCCGTTCCTCGACCACTTCGATCTCGTTCTGTCGCCGGGACCGATTCCCGCACGAACGATCCGGCGGCACCAGTCCGTGAGCCCCGATTGGCTCGGCCGCGTGCTCTCGTCCGAGGAGGAAGATCCCGGCGACGCCGCGAGCGAGGGGCCCGACCATCCCCTCCGAATCCTCTACACCTCCGGAACGACGGGTGTCTCCAAGCGCCTGCTCTATCCCCGACGCATCCACGAGCGCTCGATCGCGAAGTCGATGTGGTTCAACGGCGTCACCCGAGGGGCGCGGTATCTCCTCACCGTCCCCTTCTCCGTCGGCAGCAGCTATGCGAATGCGACGGCCTGCATTCGATCCGGCGGAACCGTCGTGGTCGAGAGCCGCATGCCCGTGGGACAGGCAATCGCGTCGCTGGGCATCACGCACGTGGCGCTGCCGCCGGCGCAATTGAAGCAGGTGCTGGACGAGCTGCCCGCGGGCTTCGCGAGGCCTCAGGGCCTCACGGTCTTCTCCTTCGGCGCCGCGGTCGCGAGCGGCTTGCGCGAGCGCGCCCTCGCAGGGCTCGCGACGGAGCTATGCGACATGTACGGCTCCAACGAGGCCGGCTATGTCAGCTCCGTGCGTCTGCGGGACGGCGCGGCCAATGCCTGCGTCTGGCCCGGGGTTCAGGTCGAGATCGTCGACGAGCACGACCGCCCCTTGCCTCAGGGCGAGACGGGCCGGATCAGGGTCAAGACCGATTGCATGGTGGAGGGCTATCTGGACGATCCCGAGACCACCCGCCGGATGTTCCGGGGCGGATGGTTCTATGCGGGCGACACGGGCATCCTGCACGGCCCCCGCCATCTGCAGGTCCTCGGGCGGAGCGACGAGCTCCTCAACATCGGCTGGCTCAAGCTCTCGCCTGCCTTCCTGGAGGATCGGGTCCTCGGCGCCGTCGAGGCCCGCGACGTCGGTATCTGCGCACTCCCCAACGCGGACGGAATCGAGGAGGTCTGCGTCGTCGTGTCGGGAGCGCAGTGCGGCGACCGCGAGCTGCTCGCGCGCATCACTTCCGCCTTCGCGTCGCATCAGATCGGGAGCTTCGGCGTGGTGCGCGCGGACCGCATTCCCCGAAACGAGAACGGGAAGATCCTTCGCGATGCCCTGCGAAGCCTGGCCGCGAGCGTCGCCCGCCCGGCGCAGGCGAAATCCGTCGATTGATTCTCGCCGCTACATCGATGAACCGAGATCGTCGTAGCGCACGGCGATCTTGGGCACGCGGCTCGTGCCGTCGTAGCAGAGGATGATCGCGGAATGCGCCATGTTGCCCTTGCCGTCGTCTTTATAGGTCATGGCGAGGCCGCGATAGGTCATGGTGACGAGCGCCTGGCGCATCTTTTCGGGGGTGGTGGCGCCGGCCTTTGCTGCCTCCAGCACCATCTGGACGCCGTCATACTGCGCGAGCGCATAGGAATCGGGCTCGGTGTCGAATGCCTTGCGATAGTCCGCGACGAAGCTCTCGATCGCCGGTGAGCCGCCGGAGATCGGCGAGGAGGCGTTCTCGGCGCAAACGCCTTTGAGCTGCTCGGGGCTCAGCAGCGCCGCGGTCGCGGGCTGGCCGATCGCCGAGCCCGAGACGATGGGAAGGCCCAGCCCCATCGACGAGGCCTGACCGATGATGAGCGCGGTCGAGGGCGCGTGGAGCTGGATCACCAGCACGTCCGGATGCGCGGCCTGCACCCGCGTCAGCACCGGCAGCAGGTCCTTGACCGAGGTGTCGACGCCTTCGGAGAAGACCGGCGTCACGCCGAGCTTCTTGAAGGTCGCCTCGAGCACGGTCTTGCCGCCTTGGCCATAGGCGGTGGTCTGGTAGACGATCGCCGGCCGCTTCTTGTGGAGCTCCTCGACGACGTAGCGCGCCTGCGCGACCTTCACGACGGAGTCGCTCGGAAAAAAGCGGAAGACCCAGGGATTGCTCTGCTCGGTCACCTGCACGGAGCCCGAGATCGTAATGAGCGGCACCTTTTGCTCCAAGCCCACCGGCAGCATCGCCAAGATCTGCTGTCCCAGCATCGAGGCCACCACCGCCACCGCCGGGCCCTGGTCGAGCGCCTTCTCCAGCGCATTCACCGCGAGCTCGGGCGCCGTGCCGGTGTCGGCGACCTCGTAGCGGACCGCGAGCCCTGCCGGCGGATGGGTGAGCGCCAGCACCGCACCGTTCCGCTGGCTCGTCCCCTCGAGCGCGAGGAAACCCGTGAGCGGGACCAGGACGGGAATGCGCACCTCGTCCGCGCGCGCGGGAAGCGCGGCGAGCGCCGCGATCAGCATCGGGAGCAGCAGCAAGCGGCGGGGGCGGGGGATCAAGAAAGCCTCCTTGGTCAAGGTGCGGATGGCGCGCGCGTCGGCCGCGCGCGCAGGAAATCGAAGTCGCAGCCTTGGTCGGCCTGCAGGATCTGCTCGCGGTAGAGGCGGCGATAGCCTCGCGCGGGCGCGGGCGGCGGCGGTACGGACCGGCGCGCGAGCTCCGCGGGATCGACCATGAGATCAATCCGCCGCTCCCGCACCGAAAGGCGGATGCGGTCGCCGCTGCGCACCTTCGCGAGCGGACCGCCGCTCGCGGCGTCCGGCGCCACGTGCAGCACGACGGTGCCGTAAGCCGTGCCGCTCATGCGCGCGTCCGAAATGCGCACCATGTCCTTGACGCCCTTCCGCGCGAGCTTCCCCGGTATCGGCAGATAGCCCGCCTCGGGCATGCCGGACTCGCTGGTGGGGCCGGCGTTCTGCAGCACGAGGAAATCGTCGGGCGTTACGTCGAGATCGGGTGAGTCGATGCGCTCGGCCAGATCCTCGAGCGAGGTGAAGACGACCGCGCGGGCCTCGCGCTCGAAGAGGCGGGGATCGGCGGCGGCGCGCTTCAGGATGGCACCCTTGGGCGCGAGCGAGCCGAAGAGCGCCACGAGGCCGCCCTCCGCCTGGAGGGGCTCCGCGAGCGAGCGGACGACGGCGCGGTCGACGAAGGGCTCGCTGTCGGCGGCGAGCCGCTCGCCCAGCGTCTCGCCCGTGACGGTGCGGCAATCGAGATGGAGGAGCGGGCGGAGCTCGCGCAGCACGGCGCCGATGCCGCCGGCGGCGAAGAGGTCCTCCATGTAATGCGGGCCCGTGGGCTTGAGGTCGACGATGACGGGCGTGCCGTCGCTGAGCTCGTTGAGGCGCGCGAGCGGGATCTCGACCCCGACGCGGCCCGCGATCGCCGTCAGGTGCAGGATCGCGTTGGTCGAGCCGCCGATCGCCAGCAGCACGCGGAGCGCGTTCTCGACGGATTTCGCGGTGACGACGTCGCTGGGCTTGATTTTGCTGCGCGCGAGCTCGACGGCGGCCGCGCCCGTCGCCTCGGCCGCGCGGAGCCGGTCGGCGTGCACCGCTGGAATGGCCGCCGTCCCCGGCAGCATCATGCCGAGCGCCTCGGCGATCGAGGCCATGGTGCTCGCGGTGCCCATGACGGCGCAGGTGCCGGCGGTGGTGGCGAGTCCCCCCTCGATCGTGTCGATCTCGGCGCGGCTCACCTCGCCCGCGCGGAAGCGCGCCCAGAAGCGCCGACAGTCCGTGCAGGCGCCGAGTCGCTCGCCGCGCATCCGACCGGTCATCATCGGCCCCGTTACGAGCTGGATCGCGGCAACATCCGCGGAGAGCGCGCCCATGAGCTGCGCCGGCACGGTCTTGTCGCAGCCGCCCACCAGCACGACCGCGTCCATGGGCTGGGCGCGGATCATCTCCTCCGTGTCGATCGACATGAGGTTGCGGAACATCAGGCTCGTGGGATTGAGGAAGGGCTCGCCCAGCGAGATCGTCGGGAATTCCAGCGGCAGCGCGCCCGCGGCCAGCACGCCGCGCTTCACGGCCTGGACCAGCTCCGGCACCAGGCGGTGGCAATTGTTGAATCCGCTCGCGGTATTGGCGATGCCGATCACGGGCTTCTCCAGCATCGCCGTCGAATAGCCCATGGAGCGCGCAAAGGAGCGGCGCAGATAGAGGGCGAAATCGCGATCGCCATAATGAGTGAGGCCGCGCCTCAACCCCACGGGTTCCGTCATCGAGCCTCCTCCTCAGGACCGGTCTTGCCGCGGCGACTCGCGGGCCGGCATTGGCCCTGAGCTATCGGCGATGGGCCGCCGCCTGTCAATCCGCCGGGGCCCTCGCGAGGACTGCTTGGGCGGAGGCGGCATGAAGAGTATACTGCCGCAAAAATATCAGGGACTTCACGCAAGGAGCGACACATGAAATCGATCCTGGCGGTGGTGGGAGACGGGACCGGGCGGGCGCTGCTGGAGACCGCCCTTTTGGTGGCGAAGCGCTTCAATGGCCGCATCGTCGGCCTCAATACGCTCACGACCGAATACGCCGTGGTCTTCGGCGGCGAGATGGGATTCTCGATCTCCTCCGAGGTCGACCGCACGCTCGAGCGCGAGGGGCAGGAGCGGCGCGAGGCCGCCCGGTCGCTGTTCTCGGCCTTCATGCGAGAGCACGGCGTTCCCGTCGGACCCGCCGGCCCCGGCGAGCTCAGCGCGGAGTGGCGCGAGGAGACCGGACGGCAGAACGCGGTCGCCGGCAGCTTCGGGCGCATCTTCGACCTCCTCGTGGTGGAGCGCCCGGAGAAGCTCGCCTCGCTCGCGGAGGCGACCCTCGAGGACGCTCTCTTCGAGAGCGGCCGGCCCGTGCTGATGGCGCCGCCCACGGCGCCCGCGGCAATCGGCGAGCGCGTCTCCGTCGCCTGGAACGCCAGCACCGAGACCGCGCGCACCGTTGCCTTCGCGATGCCGTTCCTGAAGCAGGCGCGGCAGGTCGAGGTGGTCACCGTCGAGGAGGGCATGACGCCCGGCCCCTCCGGCGAGGAGCTCGCGCGCTCGCTGGCCTTGCACGGCATCCAGGTGAGCGCGCGTCATGTGCAGGGGCGCGGGCGCACGCCCGGGCAGGCCTTTCTCGAGGAGGCCAAGAACTTCGGCGCCGATCTCCTCATCAAGGGTGCCTACACGCAAAGCCGGCTGCGCCAGTTAATTTTCGGCGGCGCGACGCGGCACATCATCATGGAGGCGACGATACCCGTCCTTCTGGCGCATTGATTAACGCGGGGAATGCGCGGACGCCATTGCCACCGCACCGCAGCGCCAGTTACAGTGAACGCCAACAAGAGGCTGTGGCATGCACGCGCTGCCCGGCCGTCGGAGGCGACATCATCCGCCTTTGCCATTCGGGGGACTGCCTATGAGACGTTGGATTGGAGTGACCGCCGCCCTCCTTGCGGCGCTCGTCGTTTTCTGCGGAGCAAACGAGGCGAATGCTTCGGGCTTTGCGCTCCGCGAGAACAGTGCCGAGGCGCTGGGGACCGCCTTTGCCGGCAACGCATCCTCCGCGACCTTCCTCTCGACGATCTTCAACAACCCCGCGGGAATGACCGAATTCACCGGCGACCGCGCCCAGGTCAGCGCGAGCGTGATTCTGCCCTCGGAGAAATTCTCGGGCAGCGCGAATTCGGTCGTGCCCAACCCGTTTCCGCCGCCGACGAACGTCGCATCGTTCCCGATCTCCGGCGGGAACGGCGGCGACGCCGGCAAGCCCGGCTTCGTGCCCGCAGGCTACGCGCTCCACAGCTTCAGCCCGGACCTCAAGGTCGGCATCGCGCTCACGGTGCCCTTCGGGCTCAAGACCGAATATCAGAGCGACTGGGTCGGCCGCTATTTCGGCATCAAATCCTCGATCGAGAATTTCGATTTCAACCCGAATATCGCCTACCGCGTAAACAACTGGCTCTCGATTGGCGGCGGATTGTCCGCGAACTATCTCAACGCCGAGCTCACGCGGGCGATCGACTTGAATGCAGCCACCGGTAACCTGCCGGGCACGATCCCCGATGCGAATTTCCGTTTCAAAGGCGACGATTGGGGCTTTGGCTACAATTTCGGCGTGCTCTTGAAACCCAGCGACGACACGAACTTCGGTGTCGCCTATCGCTCGCGCGTCATGCACAAGCTCGAGGGCGATGCCGACTTCTCCAACGTTCCATGCACGCGCCTGCTGCCGCTCTGCATGAACCCCGCGCTCTTTAGCTCCTCGAGCCTGGTCTCGCTCAATCTTCCGGGTAACCTCGACTTCAGCGTCACCCAGAAGATCGGCCAGAACCTCCGCATTGCCGCTGACGTGCAGTGGACGAACTGGTCGCAGATCCAAGGCCTCTCGGTCGTCCGCACCAGCGGCCCCGTCGTGACCTCGATTCCCCAGCACTTCCGCGACACCCTCTTCGCCTCGGTCGGTGCCACCTACATCCTCGAGGATACCTGGACCTTCCGCGCCGGCGTCGCCTACGACCAAAGCCCGGTCACGGACGCTTATCGGACGGTGGCGCTCCCGGATGCCGACCGGTTCTGGCTCGCACTCGGCGTCGGATACAAGTTCAGCGAGGGCTTCTCCGTCGATCTCGGCTACGCGCACATCTTCATCCCCAGCAATGCCAGCCTCAATTCGAGCGTCAACAGCAACCTGTCCTTCCCGCCTTCGCCCTTCGTCGATCAGATCCGCGGAACCTACTCCTCGCACGTCGACCTGATCTCGCTGCAGACACGATTCCGCTTCTAGGGCGCGCTCTTTCGGAGCAACGGCCCCGGCCCCATTGCCACGGGGGTTCCGGGGCCGTTACCGTTTGGGGTAGAAGGACGGCAGCATGGCGATCGACGCTCAAGCTCGGCCTTGGCTCGGCTCCTATCCCGCGGGGATCGCCTGGGACATGGGGTTCCCCGAGCGCTCTCTCGTGGCTTATCTCGACGACAGCGTCGCGCGGTTCCCCGACCGTCCTTGCCTCGATTTCTTCGGCAAGAGCTACAGCTATGCGGAGGTCGGCGATCTCGTGCGCCGCGCCGCGCAAGGCTTCGCCGCCCTCGGCGTCGGGCCGGGGACGCGGGTCGGGCTCATGCTGCCGAACACGCCCTATTACGTGATCGCCTATTTCGGGGTGCTGCGCGCGGGCGCCACGGTCGTCAACATCAACCCGCTCTATGCCGAGCGCGAGCTGCATCACCTCATCGAGGACTCCGGCGCCGAGGTCGTGCTCACGCTCGACCTCCGCCCGATCTGGGACGTGCTCGAGCGCCTGCGGGGCAGGACCGCGCTCAAGACCGTCGTCACCTGTCCGATGGCGGAGATCCTGCCTTTCGCGAAGAACCTGCTCTATCGCGCCTTCCGCCGCGGCCAGAGCGCGCACCCCGCGCCGGGAAAGGGGCACATCTGGTTCGACGAGCTCGTCAGGAACGACGGCGGCATGCCCGCGCGGCCCATCGACCCCAAGCGCGACGTCGCAGTCTTGCAATATACGGGCGGCACCACCGGCGTTCCCAAGGGCGCGATGCTGAGCCACGCCAATCTCGTGGCGAACATGCTGCAATGCCGCGCCTGGTTCCCGCATTTCACGCCGGGCGCCGAGCGCACCGTCGCGGTGCTGCCCTTCTTCCACGTCTTCGCGATGACGGTGCTCCTCAATCTCCCGATCTCCATCGGCGAGGAGATCGTGCTGCTGCCGCGCTTCGAGCTGACGCGGCTCCTGAAGACCATCCACCGCAAGCGGCCCACGACCTTCGCGGGCGTCCCGACGCTCTTCACGGCGCTGCTGGGCGCGAAGCACTTGAAGCGGTACGACCTCACCTCGATCCGCTCCTGCATCTCCGGCGGCGCGCCGCTCCCGGTCGAGCTCAAGGCGCAGTTCGAGACCTTGACGGGCTGCACCCTCGTCGAGGGCTACGGCATGAGCGAGACCTCGCCGGTCGTCGCCTGCAATCCCCTGACCGGCATCAACAAGCCGGGCTCGGTCGGGATGCCCCTTCCGGGCACGATCGTCGAGATCGTCTCCCTCGACGATGCCGACCGCGTGCTGCCGATCGGCGAGCGCGGCGAGGTCGCCGTGCGCGGGCCGCAGGTGATGTTGGGCTACTGGAAGAATCCGGAGGCGACTGCGCAGGTCCTGCGCAACGGCCGCATGCGCACCGGCGACGTCGGCTTCCTCGACCGCGACGGCTATCTCTTCCTCGTCGACCGCATCAAGGACCTGATCAAGGCCGGCGGCTACAACGTCTATCCCCGCGTGATCGAGGAGGCGATCTACACGAACCCCAAGGTCAAGGAGTGCATCGTGATCGGCGTGCCCGATCCCTATCGCGGCCAGACCATCAAGGCCTTCATCGCGCTGCACCCAGGCCAGCACCTCGACGAGAAGGAGCTCGTCGCCTTCCTCCGGGACAAGCTCTCGCCCATGGAGATGCCGAAGCTGGTGGAATTCCGGGAAAGTCTTCCCAAGACCTTGATCGGCAAGCCTTCAAAGCAGGCGCTGATGGACGAGGAGCAGGCGCGGGCGGCGCGCGCCAAGCCCGCGGGGCGGCCTGGGACTTGACGAAGCGGCGGCGTTGACCTAACGTTTACGTCAACTCCTTGACGTTCGCGTGAGGTCATGGTCGAAGCGCTTGCATTCGCGGCGACGGGCGGCGAGAGGCCGGCGCGCCTATATTCCATCGGCGATCTCGCATCGGAGTTTGCGGTCTCGCCGCGGGCGATCCGCTTCTACGAGGATCAAGGGCTGCTCAAGCCGCAGCGCATCGGCGGGAACCGCGTCTACGTCCACGGCGACCGCGCGCGGCTGAAGCTGATCCTGCGCGGAAAGCGCCTGGGCTTCAGCCTCGCGGACATCAAGGAGATGCTCGATCTCTATAGCGTCGATCCCGACCATCTGGAGCAGCTCCGCGTCTCCCTCGCCAAGGGCCGCGCCCGCATCGCCGAGCTCGAGCGCCGGCGCGCGGAGATCGTCGCAACGCTCGCGGAGCTGCGCGAGCTCGAGACCGCCGTCGTCGGCATGATCCGCGAGCGGGAGCGCGGCTCCCGCAAGCGCAAGCAAGGAGGCCCATCGTGAAGAGCGTGGTCATCGCGGGCTATGCCCGCTCGCCGTTCCATTTCGCCAAGAAGGGCGCGCTCACCCGCGTGCGTCCCGACGACATGTGCGCCCAGGTGATCTCGGGCCTCCTCGAGCGCACCAAGATCGATCCCGCGACGATCGAGGACGTGATCGTCGGCTGCGCCATGCCCGAGGGCGAGCAGGGCCTCAACATCGCGCGCCTCGCCTCGTTCCTGGCGCATCTCCCGGTCACCGTCGCAGGCACGACCGTGAACCGCTTCTGCGGCTCCTCCATGCAATCCGTCCACATGGCCGCTGGCGCGATCCAGCTCGATGCCGGCGACGCCTTCGTCTGCGCGGGCGTCGAATCCATGACGCGGATACCCATGGGCGGATTCAACCCGTCGCCCAACCGCGACCTCGTCGCGAATTTCCCGGCCGCCTACATGTCCATGGGCGAGACGGCCGAGAACGTCGCGCGGAAATACCAGGTGACGCGCGCCGACCAGGACGCATTCTCCGCGCGGAGCCACCGCAAGGCCGCCGCCGCGCAATCCGCCGGGAAGCTCGCGGCCGAGATCGTCGCGATAAAGTCCAAGAAAGGCGCCGTCGACAAGGACGGCTGCATCCGGCCCGACACGACCCCGGAGATCCTCGCCGGGCTCCAGCCCGCCTTCGACAAGGCCGGCACGGTCACCGCGGGTAGCTCGTCGCCGCTCACCGACGGCGCCTCCGCGGTGCTGGTCTGCACAGAGGACTACGCCAAGCGCAACAAGCTGGAGCCGCTCGCCCGCGTCAAATCGATTGCCGTCGCGGGCTGCCCGCCGGAGATCATGGGGATCGGTCCCGTCGACGCCAGCAAGAAGGCGCTGAAGCGCGCGGGACTGCAGGTGAAGGACCTCGACGTGATCGAGCTAAACGAGGCCTTCGCCTCGCAGGCGATCGCCTGCATGCGCGAGCTCGGGCTCGACGAGACCAAGGTGAATCTCGACGGCGGCGGCATCGCCATCGGGCATCCCCTGGGCGCGACCGGCGCCCGTATCACCGGCAAGGCCGCGCAGCTCCTCAAGCGCGAGGGCAAGCGTTACGCGCTCGCGACCCAATGCATCGGCGGCGGACAGGGCATCGCCACCATCCTCGAGCGGTTTTGAGAGCGGAGGCCGAACCATGACCGCGATCCGCAAGGCGGCGGTGCTGGGCTCGGGCGTGATGGGCGGCGGCATCGCCGCGCACATCGCCAATGCCGGCGTGCACGTCGTCCTCCTGGACATCGTTCCCAAGAACGCCGCCAACCGGAACCAGATCGCCGAAGCGGCGCTCGACCGGCTCAAGAAGGCCGATCCCGCGGCCTTCATGCACCCGAAGAACGCGCAGCTCGTAACCCCCGGCAATCTCGAGGATCATCTGCCGCTGCTCGCGGACTGCGACTGGATCGTCGAGGCCGTGCTCGAGGACGTCGCGGTGAAGCGCGCGGCCTACGAGAAG
>DATKNV010000232.1:0-12745 GCA_035541215.1 Allostellaceae bacterium
TGAGCAAGCGACCGAAGGGAGCGCGTCGAAGGACGCAGGGCATGCGTGCGGGTAATCGCGAAACAACATTATCATACTGTGAAATAAAGCGTATTGACATTCTCGCGAGGGAAATTAAACTTTTCTCCAGCGCCGATTTGAGCTTCAGCTTGCGGGCGCTTTAGAAATGCGGCTAAAGCGAGGGCAAGGATCCGCCCAGCGAGAGCTGCGGCGGGTTTTTTTGTGGCTTGTCCCCGCCCAGGCCATGCGTCGAAACCCTCGGGAGGGGATCATGGTCGTGCGTAATTTCACACTTCGCCTTGCGCGTTTCGCCGTGATGGCGGCGATGGCGTTCACCGTCTCCGCCGCAATCGCCGCGGAGAAGCCCAAGTCGATCCGTCTCGACTACGCCTACTACAATCCCCTGAGCCTCGTGCTCAAGGAGAAGGGCTGGGTCGAGGAGGATTTCAAGCGCGACGGCATCGCCGTCGAGTGGGTGCTGAGCCTCGGCAGCAACAAGGCGCTCGAATTCCTGAACGCCGGAAGTATCGATCTGGGCTCGAGCGCGGGCTCGGCGGCGCTCTTGGCTCGGGCCAACGGCAATCCCATCAAGGCCATCTACATCTACTCAAAGCCGGAGTGGACAGCACTGGTGACGGCGAAGGATTCGCCGATCAAGACGGTGGCCGATCTCAAGGGAAAGAGCATCGCCGTCACCCGCGGCACCGATCCCCACATCTTCCTGCTGCGCGCTCTCGCGCGTGCCGGGCTCAGCTCGCGCGACGTGAAGATGGTCCTGTTGCAGCATCCCGACGGCAAAACCGCGCTTTCGCGCGGCGAGGTCGACGCCTGGGCCGGGCTCGATCCCTATATGGCGCAGATCGAGCTCGAGGAGGGCGCGCGGCTCTTCTTCCGCGACCCCGATCTCAACACCTACGGCTTCCTCGACGTGCGCGAGGAGTTCGCGACGGCACAGCCCGACCTCGTACTGCGCGTGCTCTCGCTCTACGAGAAGGCGCGCGCCTGGGCGCTCGCGAACCCCGATGAATTCCGCGCGATCGTCGCGAAGGGAACGAAGCAGACCGACGCCGTCGCCCGTCTCACGCTCGAGCGCAACGACCTCGGCAGCGGGAAGATCGGCGAGACGCAGCGCCTCGCGATCGTCTCGGCGGGCGGTGTCCTCAAGGAGAGCGGCATTATTCCCCCCGACACCGACATCGAGGCGGTCTCGCGCGCGCTCGTCGATCCGAGCTTCGTCGATCGTCTCGCCGCGGGCCAACAGGCGAAGCAATGACCGCCTTCGGCAGGAGGCTCGGCGGCAGCGCGCTCGGATGGGCGCTGCCGCTCCTCCTGCTCTCTATCTGGGAGGCGATCGCGCAAGCAGGGCTGGTGCGCGCGAACCTGCTGCCCCCGCCCGCCGCCGTCGCGGCGACGCTCTGGGGGCTCGCCAAGAGCGGCGAGCTCGCGGAGCACGTGACGATCACGCTCCTGCGCGTCCTCCTGGGCTTTCTCCTCGGCACTGCCGCGGCGACCGTGCTGGGTGCGCTCGCGGGCTACTCCGGGACCTGGCGGCGACTCCTCGATCCCACGATCCAAGGGCTCCGCAGCGTGCCCTCGATCGCTTGGGTCCCGCTCTTCATCCTCTGGCTCGGGATTTTCGAGGCTTCGAAGATCACGCTCATCGCCGTCGGCGTCTTCTTCCCGGTCTATCTCAACCTGATGGCAGGCATTCGCGAGACCGACCGGAAGCTCGTGGAGGTCGCGCGCATCCACGGATATCGGGGCTTGGCGCTTGTTCGCCGCGTGCTGCTGCCGGCGACGCTTCCGGCTTATGTCACGGGATTGCGCGGCGGGCTCGGCCTCGGCTGGATGTTCGTGGTGGCGGCGGAGATGATGGGCGCGAGCGAGGGGCTGGGATTCCTCCTGATCGACGGCCAGCAGACCGGAAGGCCCGCCGTCATTCTCACGAGCCTGCTGCTCTTTGCCGTGTTGGGCAAGGCGACCGATCTGGTGCTGTCGCATCTCGGACGGCGCGCGACGCGCTGGCAGGACAGCTACGCCGCCCAGCAGGAAAGGAGCGCCGATGCTGCGGATCGAGCGGGTTTCCAAGCGATTTGAGAGCGGCACCGTCGCGCTCCGCGCGATCGATCTCGCCCTCGACCGCGGCGAGATCCTCGGCATCGTCGGCACCAGCGGCTCCGGCAAGAGCACGCTCTTGCGCCTCGTCGCGGGGCTCGATCGTCCGAGCGAGGGCGCCGTGCTGCTCGACGGTGTCCCCGTGACGGAGCCGCGGCCGGAGCTCGGCCTCGTCTTCCAGGAGCCGCGCCTCATGCCCTGGCTCAGCGTGCGCGAGAACGTGGAGTTCGCGCTCCCGGACCGGCCGAAGCCCGAGCGCCGCGCGCGGGCGGAGGCGGCGCTCGCACGCGTGGGGCTTGCGGCGTTCGCGGACGCGCTCCCGCGCGCGCTCTCCGGCGGCATGGCGCAGCGCGCGGCGATCGCGCGGGCGCTCGTCGCGCGGCCGGAAGTGCTCCTCCTCGACGAGCCCTTCAGCGCGCTCGACGCCTTCACGCGCATGGCGCTGCAGGATCATCTCCTGGAGATCTGGCGCCACGATCGCCCCACACTCATCCTCGTCACGCATGACATCGAAGAGGCGCTGGTGCTGAGCGACCGCGTGCTGGTGCTGCGCGCGCGTCCGGGGCGCATCCATGCGGAATACCAACTCGACTTGCCACGCCCGCGCAGGCGCACCGATCCGCGCCTCCAGGAATGGAAGGAGCGGCTTCTCGCCGACCTCGACCTCGCACTCGGCGAGGCGCCCGGCGAGCCCGATTTCGCGATCTGACGAGCGCCCGCTCACGCAAAGTTTCGTTTACTGCCACCCCCTCCGACTCTAACTATGCTGGCGCCGCTTCTCCCGCGGCGACACATTCTCCGAGAGGGTCAATTCCATGAAATCGCTAGGATATTTGGCGCTTGCCGCGGTGGCGGCGATCGCGGTCTCGACGGGCGCCGGGGCGCAGTCCCTGAAGGCGCGGCAGTTCCAGGCCCAGCAGGACGACTATCTCGCCCGCTCCGTCGCCGACGTCGCCAAGCGCTGCGATGCGCCGATCGCTGCGAAGATCGATTGGTCCACGATCTCGCAGGACGAGCCGGGCTCGCACAGCCCCTCCGGCTTCTGCGGCAGCGCGCTCGATTCGATCGGCTCGCTCTGCGGCGACAAACTCGCGAAGGAGGCGATCCAGAAGGGCGTGAAGACCGTCATCTGCAAGATGGGCGGCCCTCGGGCGATGACGCTCCAGGACGGCACGCTCACCTACACCATCGACTACGACGCCGCGAACAACGACGACTTCATCACAGCGTTCCTGAAAGAGCACCTCTGACCGGGCGGGCGCTCGCTCACTCCGCCGCGGCTGCGGCGGCGGGGCGGGCGCCGGCCGCGCCGAGCTCGAGCGCGCTGTCGTGGAAGGCGCGGAGCGTGCTGCGGTGGCCGACGCTGACGATGGTGGGCCGCCACGGCGCCGCGCGCAGCATGCGATAGAACTCCTCTTCCGCCGCCTCGTCGAGCGCCGAGGTCGCCTCGTCGAGGAAGATCACCGCGGGCTCCGCCAGCAGCACGCGCGCAAAGGCAAGGCGCTGCTGCTCCCCGCCGGAAAGGCGTTGCGACCAGAGATCGGCCACGTCGAGCTCGGCCGCGAAGGCGCCGAGCCCGACCTTCACCAGCACTTCCCTGAGACGCGCGTCTGGAATGACGCTGTCGTGCTCGGGATAGATGAGCGCCTGCCTGAGCGTGCCCAGGGGGATGTATGGCTTCTGCGGCACGAAGAAGACGCGGCCCTCCGCAAGCTCGACCTTGCCGCGGCCGAAGGGCCAGAGCCCCGCGATCGCGCGGAGCAGCGTGCTCTTGCCGATCCCCGCGGGCCCCGCGACCAAAAGCGCATTCCCGGGCTCCGCGCGGAGCGCCACGTTGGCGACCAGCGCCTTCCCATCCGGCAAGTGGAGATCGAGGTTCTCGACCGCGAGCCCCTCGCCCTTGCGCGCGATCGCGATGGGCTTCTCCTGCACGCTCTCGGCCTCGAGCTCGGCGACGCGATAGTCGAAGGTCGCGAGCCGCTGCACGACCGACTGCCAGTTGGCGATGTCGGAGTAGGAATTGATGATCACGGAGAGCGCGTCGAGCACCTGATTGAAGGCGCCTGCGGTCTGCATGAGATCGCCGAGATTGATCTGCTTCGCGAAGAAGCGCGGCGCCTGCGCGAGGAATGGGAACACGACCGAGGCCTGGGCGAAGCCGGCGGTGAAGGAATTGAGCTTCAGGTTCCGCCACATGATCGCGATGAAATTCCTGTAGACCTCCCCGAAGCGCATGTCGAAGATCGCGCGCTCGCGGCTCTCGCCGCCATAGAAGGCGACGCTCTCGGTGTTCTCGCGCAGCCGCACGAGGCTGTAGCGGAAGTCGGCCTCGAAGCGCTGCTTGTTGAAGTTGAGCGGCACGAGCTTTCGTCCGATCCTTACGGTGATGACCGTGCCGAAGGCCGCGTAGACGAGGCTGAGCCAGACGAGGTAAGCAGGGATCGTGATCTCGCCCAGCGAGCCCAGCGGAATCGTCACGGGTCCCGACAGCGACCACAGGATGAAGAGGAACGAGAACAGCGTCACCACCTTGCGCACGAGCAGCAGGGCCAAGCCGAAGGTGTTCTCGATGAAGAGGCGGATGTCCTCGGCGATGCGCTGGTCGGGATTGTCGGTCTCGCCGCTGAGCTGCAGGCGGTAATAGGCGCGATGCGAGAGCCAGCGATCGACGTAATGGGCGGTGAGCCAGCGGCGCCAGCGGATCTGCAGCCAGCTCGTGAAGAAATCGAGCGCCACCGCGAGCGCGATGTAGGCCATGGCAAGCGCGAAGAAGATCCCGATCAGGCGGAAGAAAGCGGCCTCGTCGACGTTCTGGATCGAGTTGTAGAACTCGTTGTGCCAGTAATTGAACCGCACGGTCATGCCGACGACCGCGAGGTTGAGCCCCGCGACCACGACGAGGAGCACGAGCGCGCGCCACTTGTCGTCGCCGAACCAGAAGGGCTTGGCGATCCGCCAGGCCTCGCGCAGCACGTGCCGCATTCCCTTGCCGTTCATCGTCGTCCTACTCCCACTTGTCCCGGGCCTCGCCCGGACGGATCATGTTTCGGCGATCGTTAATTCGCCGGTAACGAAGGTCTCGGCCTCGAGAGATGTGCGCCGCCCCCACGGAGGAACCGCCGCTCGCCCTGCTCATCGCCCGCGGGGTCTCGCGCGCGCTCGCGCAGCGCGGCGTCGCGACCCTTGCGGAGGTGGCCCTGGCGAACGGCAGGCGGGCGGATCTCCTGGGGCTTGGGCGGGGCGGCGAGCTCGTCATCGTCGAGATCAAATCCTCGGTGCAAGATTTCCGCAGCGACGGAAAGTGGCGGGAATACCGCGAGTTCTGCGACCGCTTCTATTTCGCGGTTCCCGAGCGCTTCCCGCGCGGGCTGATACCGGAGGATTGCGGCCTCATCGTGGCAGACGGCTTCGGAGCGGCGATCCTGCGCGAGGCGCCCCATGCGCCGCTCGCGGCCCAGCGGCGCAAGGCGATGACGCTCCGCTTCGCAATCCTGGGCTCCGAGCGGCTCCGGCGCCTCCTCGATCCCGATGCCGCGGCCGCGGAGCCGCTGTGAACCGATTCACAGCGCGCGGGCAATTTCGTCAGCGCGCCATCCGCTTGATGGTCGCGGTGGTGCTGTGTCCCGGGACGAGCTCCGCGAGCACGACCTTGCCGCCCTGCGCCTCCACGAGATCGGCGCCGACCACCTCTTCCTTGCGGTAGTCCGCGCCCTTCACGAGGACGTCGGGCTTGAGCGCCGCGATGAGCTCGCGCGGCGTATCCGTCTCGAACACCACGACCATGTCGACGTCCGCGAGCGAGGAGAGCACCGCGCCGCGGACGGCCTCGCCGTGCACGGGACGGTCGGGTCCCTTGAGGCGCTTCACCGAGGCGTCGCTGTTGAGGCCCACCACCAGCCGGTCGCAATGGCTCTTCGCCTGCTTCAGGAGCGAGACGTGGCCCAAGTGGAGGAGATCGAAGACGCCGTTGGTGAAGCCGACCTTGAGGCCGCTCCGCCGCCAGCGCGCGACGTGGTCCAATGCCACCGGCAGCGGCAGCAGCTTTTGTCCCGCGAGCGCGTCGCGATTGACGATCGCCTCCTCGAGCTCGCTCGCATGGACGACGGCGGTGCCGACCTTGCCCACGACGATCCCCGCGGCGATGTTGGCAAGACGCGCGGCATCGAGGAGCGAGGCGCCGGCGCCGAGCGCCGCGCCCAGCACCGCCACCACCGTGTCGCCCGCGCCTGAGACGTCGAAGACCTCGCGCGCCTCGGCCGCGAGGCTGTGGACCGCGCCGCTCGCCTCCACCAGCAGCATCCCCTCCTGGCTCAGCGAGACCAGCACGGCGCCGAGCTCGAAATCGTCGATGAGCGCGCGGGCGGCCGCGGTCACCTCGGCCGCGGTCGCGACAGGGAGCTTGGTCGCAGCCCCGAGCTCGCCGCGATTGGGCTTCAGGATGCTCGCGCCGCGATAGGGCCGGTAGTCGATGCCCTTGGGATCGACCACGACGGTGTGTCCCGCCGCGCGCGCCACCGCGATCGCCGCCGCCGCGACGCCGTCCGAGAGCACGCCCTTGGCGTAATCCGAGAGGATCGTGACGGTGGCGCTCGCCGCGGCCTGCTCGAGGAGGCGGAGCAGGTCCTCGCGCACGGGGGCCGAGACCGGCGCCACCCTCTCGCGGTCGGCGCGGAGGAGCTGCTGTGTCCCCGCGACGTAGCGGGTCTTGATCGTGGTGCTGCGCCCGCGCTCGACGAGGAGATGCACCTCCGCGCCCTCGCCGCCCGCCGCGATCTTGCTGACCTCGCGGCCCGCGGGATCGTTGCCGATCACCGAGAGGAAGCACGGCTTGAGCCCGAGCGCCTCAAGGTTGCGGAGTACGTTCCCGGCGCCGCCGAGGGTGCGCGTCTCGCGCTCGACCCGAAGGATCGGGATCGGCGCCTCCGGCGAGACCCGCTCGACGGCGCCGTAGACGTAATGGTCGAGCATCACGTCGCCGACGCAGAGGAGCCGCGTCGCCGGAAGCCGCTCGACCAGGGAGACCAAATCCGAATCGGCCATGCGGACTCCTCATAGGCTCGCGGGAATCCCGACGCAAGCGGAAACCCTCACCCTCCCATGGCTTCGCCATGGGCCCCAACCCTCTCCCGCAAAGCGGGAGAGGGACAAACGAGTCCCTCTCCCATCGGAGATGGGAGAGGGTTGGGGGCCGCGCGAAGCGCGGGAGGGTGAGGGTCGGCGGCCGCTAGCTCCGCGGCGCGTGCTTGCCGAGGATGCGCTGGAGGGTGCGGCGGTGCATCTTGAGGCGGCGCGCGGTCTCGGAGACGTTGCGGTCGCACTGCTCGAAGACGCGCTGGATGTGCTCCCAGCGCACGCGGTCGGCGGACATCGGGTCCTCCGGCGGCGGCGGCAGGCCCGCCTCCGTCGAGAGCAGCGCGCGCTCGACGGCATCGGCATCGACGGGCTTCGGGAGGTAGTCGACCGCGCCCGCTTTCACCGCGGCAACCGCGGTCGCGATGTTGCCATAGCCCGTGAGCATCACGATGCGCGCGCTCGGCCTGGCCGCGCGGATCGCGCTCACGACCTCGAGGCCGCTGCCGTCGCCGAGGCGCAGATCGACCACCGCAAAGGCGGGCGGCGCGCCGCTCGCGGCCGCGACCCCGCCTTTGACGCTGTCGGCGGTGGCCACGATGAACCCTCGCCGCTCCATGGCGCGCGCGAGGCGCTGGCAGAGCGGCTGGTCATCGTCGACGATGAGGAGGCTGCGCTCCTCCGGCGGCAAGCCCTCGATCGGCGAGGGGGTCTCTCCCGGCGGCTTGGGGGTCTCGGTCATGCTCCCTTCTCCGCGGCGGCAGGCACGGGCTCGCGCTGCTCGAGCGCGCCCCGCGGCCATTCCACCACAATTTGGGCCCCGCCTTCCACGAGATTTCCGAAATTGAGCTTGGCCCCCGTCCGCTCCAGGAGGCTGCGCGCGATGAAGATGCCGAGGCCCATGTGCTGCCCCTCCTCGGCGCGATCGGAGATGTAGGGCTCGCCGATGCGCGCGAGCATGGCCTGGCTGAAGCCGGGACCGTCGTCGACGATCTCGACGGAGATGCCGTCGGCGCTCCAGGCGGAGGTCACGATCACCTCGTGGCGCGCGAACTCGACGGCGTTCTGGATGAGATTGCCGAGCCCGTGCATCACCTCGGGGCTCCGCGCCACCTGCGGCTCGCCGCCGTCGCCCGCGGCCGTCGTATAGATGACCCGCACCTCCCGCTTGCGATAGGGCTCGCCCGCGGCCTCGACCAGCGCCGATATCGGAAGGCGCGCATAAGGCGCGCCGCTCTCGCTCACGCGCTGGCCCGCGAGGTCAGCGAGGATGGTGCGGCAGCGCTCGGTCTGGCTCAGCAGCAGCGCCGCATCCTCCGCGAAGGGGCTCCCCGGCGGCAGGTCGCGGGCGAGCTCCTTCGCGACCACCGCGATGGTCGCGAGCGGGCTTCCGAGCTGATGCGCGGCGGCGGCGGCGAGCGCGCCCACCGCGGAGATGCGGAGCTCGCGCGCGAGCGCGAGCTGGGTCGCGGCGAAGGCGTCGCGCATGCGCCGCGCCTCCTCGGCGACGCTCCAGATGTAGCCCGCGATGAAGAGCGCGGCGAGCGCCAACGCCGCCCAAACCCCGAGGATCGAGAGCGGCGGCACCACCGGGGGCTCGCCGCGCCACGGGAGCGGCAAGCGATAGACGGCGACGATGCTGATGGTCGTCACCGTCAGGATCCACAGGAGGATGACGCTCCGCCGCGAGAGCACCGTCGCCGCAACCGTCACCGGCGCGATCGCGAGGATCGCGAAGGGGTTCTGCAGGCCGCCCGTGAGGAAGAGCAGGACGCCCAGCTGAATGATGTCGTAGGCGAGATACGACGCCGCCTCGATCTCGCCGAGCCGCGCGCCCGCGCCCCGCGTCACCAGCGCGATCACGTTGAGGAACGCGGAGACGCCGACCACCGCCAGCGCCTCGACGATGGGCAGGTCGAACCCCAGGCCGAAGCGCACCCCGAGCAAGGTCGCGGCTTGGCCCGCCACCGCGATCCAGCGGATCAGCAGCAGCATGCGCAGGCTCACGGACACCTTGCCCCCGGGCTCGCGCGCGCTCACGGGATCGCCGATCGGGGTCATGGATCGGAGTATAGCAGGGGCGCGGAGCGCTCTCCGGATCCCTCTCCCCACCGGGGAGAGGTTAGGTGAGGGGGCCTTTCGGCCGCGACTCATTCCGGTCGCGAGCGCACCCCCTCACCCCACCCTCTCCCCAGCGGAGAGGGGGTAAAGGTATCACGGGCCGAACGTAACAGTTCTGACAACAGCTACGCCAGCTGACACGTTGCCTCTCGCTTATTGAGGCACGTGGCATTGGGTTGTGCATTTCATCGCATGGGCTGTAGCATCGCGCTCGGACACGGCGTCTTCACGCCAGGTCACACCGCATTGACTTTTGGGGGCCACGCCAATGGAGGAAACGTCCGACTGGCCGTCGTACCACACCGGGCCGAAGGACAGTACTTTCGTGCTCGGTGTCATTAGCGCAACCTACGGCAGGCTGGAACACGCGTTTAGCGCGATGTTCGTAAATACCACTGGCGTGACTTCGAATTTTGCTTCAATCCTACTTCCCAAAATTTCCAACGATGTGCGCACCGCACTGATGGAGGAAACCCTGCCGCTCATGGGGTTCACTGCTTTGATTGAGGAACACATTAGGCATTTCATTGCCAGGTTCAAAACTCTTGTGCACAACCGCAACATGCTGATGCATTCGCAGATATTTCCGGGCGGGGCTACCACCGCGGTTCTTATCAAGACCCAAAGGGACGGAAAGGTGGTTGGCCGATCCGTCACATTGGCTGAGCTGCGACAGATCGCAGATGATATGGAAGCCTTCCGTGAATATGGAATCGCAGTCGCCAACCATATCGCTCTGCCGAAGGTGGCTCGGCTGTTCGACGCGAAGGGCGAGCCCCCACCTGATCTTTTCGCACTGCCCCGTAAGCCGGATTTGCCGGCTCGCTTGGACTATACATCCGACCCAATTCCTCTGAGGTAGCGCGGCTCAGCAACGTCTTTGAGGCGCTGCACGACGACGTGTGTCGATCGCCGGGTCGTGCCTCAGCGATAGTGTGATCGGCAATGAGCACGATTTTGCTATCTGGCTTTGTCGCGATTTACGAACTTTCGCCGATAGATCGCTTCACGAAAGTTGAATTAGGTCGCGATGCATTTTTTGCCCTCCCTGAATTCTAACTAAGACGTCAGCGCCGCCGCTTTACGGAAAGCCTCAAATATCCCCTGCTTTTGCTCTCTATAGCGAAACTGATTCCACACAAACGGGCCCGGATGTGCGCACTCAAGCACGCGCACGGTCGGTGGCCACGTCACCAACTTGCCAACGCGCTGAGCTTCACCACCGACAAGGATTGCAGATTTTAATTCCGGCAGCAGCGGTACGAGGCGCTCCAACATCGCGCGACCCTGCTCGCGCATCGCAGATGTGATCTTCTCCTCGCGCTCGCCAGCCCAAGGGATGGCATTCCAAAACATCATCTTTCGATAGCTGATGCCCACCTCGGTCAGGGCCTTGATCATGTTCCTGGCCGTCGGATCCCCATTCGCAAGCGAGAGAAAATCCGTGGCCATTGCACCCAAACGCCCTGGGCGAAGCAGCACCGCCATTATTTGAGCCTCGGTGCCCCCACAAAACGGATCAATCCAAGGCACGTGATCAGCGGTCTCGCGCCGAAGCTCTTCAACCAGCTTGTTCAGTGGGGCAACCGGCGAAATCCAGAGATTGTCTTTTCGACGCTGCCAGGATGCTTCATCCGTACGCTCCCAGGGTGTGAGCTCAAATGCGTCTATGTCGTCTCGCATGGATATCTTTTCCTACAAAGTGCGCGGCCTTGGCGGTGCGATCACGATTAGGGACCGTCCACGTCCCACCAGATTTCATTGTCCGAGGACTTAGTCCCCCAATCATTAGCGTTTGATTAAGGATCGGTGTCACAACACCATTAGGAAACTGCAGCGAAATAAGCATTGCGAACTTTGATAATCAAAATTCCAAGCTAGTGGCCGGAGGTCGCCATGATGGTCAGTGCCGTGCGCGATTCCATGCCGCAAAATCCCCTCGGTATGGAAACGCCATCTGGTGCAAACAGGAGATCGACATCACCTGGCTTAGTTGCTTGGTCTCCAAAAAGAGCCGTCTGGGTCGGTAAGGGAAATCCGGCCTGTCGAAGGTAGCCACGCCGCCCTTTCAGCAAGGCGACCAAAACGTTGACTGTCGGTAACAACGTGGTCGGATCAGCGTAGGTTCGCACGTAGAAGATTGCGGATCGTTTCGCCCGGGCATTTGCTGCATCGAAGACGGCAGAAAGCATTTTTTCGTACCGCTTCGTGTCCTCGTACCTCTGCTCGGTCGTTGAAATTGGCAGCGCTGGGCCTCGCCCAGCGACCCACAGCCGGATCCAGTTATCGTATTGGTAATTTGTGACGCCGCGATACGGCGGCGATGTGAAAACAAGGTCAGCTTTCGGAAGGTCGACTCGCCGATTTAAAATCCTTCCCGCGTCCTCACGGTAAATTACAGGTTGGCCAGCGCCTGGGGGGAGGCCTTTGGCGTAACGCCATTTCACCCGAGCCGACAGAAATTCCACAGGGTCAAGATCAGGGGGTGATAACCTCCGAGCCTTCCACCAGCGTACTGCATACTCAGGAGCCATAGCCTTTGATTGACGAAGTTGGTTCGAAAGACCGCCGCCTCGCTTTGCGTGCACGTACCCGAGCATAATTCCCAACAGTGTGCGGTCCGCCTTATGATCCGACCAGTTGAGTTCCCGTCTTGCCGCATTCAGGAACCCCAAAACGCGGCTCGACCACGCCCATTTTTGAAATTCGTTTTCCGCTTTGCAATCGCTGGGGCGCACCGCTCGTTCCACGTCCCGAAGCCTCGCCAACACATCTTCGTGCCGACGGTGAGGATCTGTTTTCGTCTTGGAGTACAGCCACGCAATCGGATTGATGTCGCACCCGATGCTTCGCTTGCCTGATACCATCGCTATGTACGGTACTGTGCCGCGCCCACAAAATGGATCCAAAATCACTCCATCTTCTGGGCAAAAGCGCTCAATTACTGATCGAGCAAACTGGATGGGGAACATGGCATAGTAGGGCCCAAGGGTACACCAGCGCCCCTCGACACAGCCGGCGGTCCACTTGTCCAGTTCCTTTGATTGGCCTCCCCGCATGGAGCTAGCCGCCTGTCTTGCCCTCGAAAATTTTCTCGAGCAATCTGGCGCCTTTTTCTAGCGGAATGGCAGCGTGCGCGTTGGCCCTCACAAGCGGCATGAATCCATCTTGGTAAAGATATGTTGAGAGATGGTCCATGACGTCCAGCGTGTCGCCAAGCCTAGGAAAAACGTCCAGTGTAATGTTCGAAAAATCGCAACCGGCATCGTTGACTATGGCTGAATTGATCACGGTGTGCGCGCCCGAGGCCGTTTTATACAGGATCTTCCGCCCGAAATAGACGATGCCGCCATACGGCTTCGCGTCCTCTGGGCGAAACACGACATTTCGATGAATGTATCTTGTGTCAGGAGTGATAACAGTCTTGGGGCGGTACCTT
>DATKNV010000233.1:0-22367 GCA_035541215.1 Allostellaceae bacterium
TCACAAGGTCAGCCGCAAATACCTTCCCCTTTATGTTGCCGAATTTCAGTTCCGGTATAACAATCGGCTGAACGACAACATCTTCGCTGAGGCGCTCAGGGGATGCTAAGGCCAATGCGGACACTTGCGTTATTTGCGCTGCTGATGGCACTCGGCTTTCCGTCAGCGGCACAGTCACAGCAGGCCCCACCAAACAATCAAAGTGAGCCACCCAAAGCCGAAAATCAAAATAGCGCTGTAAATTCGAGCCCTAACGCAGAGAAGCAACAAGCAGGCGGTCATGAAGAAAACCGCTGCAGCAATACATTCACTTGCCACCCCACCGAATGGCTGTTGGTGGTCTTTAATGGGTTGCTCGCCCTCTACACTTGGCGGCTCTATCGCGCTACCGATGCCCTCGTCACCGCTGCCGACCAGCAATCGACCGATGTTAAGGATGCCATCAATGCGATAAACAGGACGGCCCAGGCGACCGAGACTGCCAACAAGCTTGCGGAGGAGGCGCGGGAGATTAGTGATCGACCCTGGGTTGGTATTGAGGCAATTGGCTGGCCCTTCGACTTGTTCTCTATTACGCAGCACCACGAAGTGTCTAAAATCGAAGTAACTATCAAAAATTGGGGCAAAAATCCTGCCTTTAAGGTGCGGGGACAATTCAGCGGCAGCATCCGTGGGCAAAATGACGATATGCCGATTGCCCCCGCCGCGGCGGTCAATGAGCGATATGGACACGGCGCCCTTTTCCCAAACGGCACCGCGCGATATTGGCCATTTCAAAATAGGCCAGATTTGTCTGCGGAGAGATATGCAGAGATTGAGGCCCAAACCTCCTTTATGTGGGTAGTGGGGCGCGTCGATTATGTGGACGCCGCCAATGAAAACCACTTCACGACAGTCGTCTTTTGGTGGAACCCGGGCACCAAAACTTTCATGACCCATCAGGTAAATACCGACGAGCGCAGAAGCGACTAAAGCGCCGGCCTGTCTCGCCCACCTAATCATGCTGACCGCCATCCGTCAAGTCCGGGATAATCGCCCTAAATTGAGGCTGGCGGAAGCGCGGCTCCGGAGCGACCCTCCTGGCATTGGATGATCGAAGGCGAATGGGGATGACGGCGGGAAAGCCGAGCCAACGTTGGGCGCTGTCGCTCGCCCTTTTCGGCCTGGTGCTTGCGCTCGCGGCCTGCGGGCCGCGGCCGCCGAGATATGGCGAGATCGCGGCTCAGGTTCCGCCCGTCCGCCCAGATCTCGCGCGTCTCTACATCTACCGCGATTACGAGCCCTACGAGAGCCTGTCGCGGCCCTACCTTTACCTGAATGGCGGGCGGATCGGGATTTCCGAGCCCGGCGGCGTGCTCTATCGGGACGTGCCGCCCGGCAGCTATCTGATCTCGGTCGACAGCTTCGGGATCTACCCCAATCAGTTCAAGACCGTGCAGATGAGCGCCGGTGGCACCTATTACGCGAAGATCACCTCGCTCAAGAGCTGGGCCTCGGACGGCGACTTGATGCGCGACTTCGGTACCGACACCTTCGTGGTCGTCCTCGTCGATCCCGCGCAAGCGCAGCGCGAGATCCCCACGATGTGGTTTTTCGGCGGGCCTTGAGGCATTCGTTCACCATTCCTTTACCGTGCCGGGTGTTCGATCCCCCCAGTTTTGTGCTGGGGATCGGCCGATGGCGAGCCGGACAGGGTATTCGCGGCGAAAGGTGATGGCAGGCGGGATGGCGGCGCTGGTCTCGGCGCTCGCCAAGCCCGTCCTTGCCGCGCCCGGCGTCATCTATTTCCGGCGCGTCGCCCTCCACAACCTCAACACCGCCGAATCCCTCGACGCCGTCTACTGGGCAAACGACTACTACATCCCGCAGTCGCTGAAGCGGATCGATTGGGTCCTGCGCGACTTTCACGTGAACGCCACCCACGCGATCGATCCGAAGCTTCTCGATCTCCTGGTGACGCTGCAGCAGCGGCTCAATACGGCCGAGCCCTTCCAGGTCACCTCGGGCTATCGCTCGCCCCAGACCAACGCGCGTCTCGTCGCGCTCAACGAGGGCGCGGCCGCGCACAGCCTGCACATGAAGGGGATGGCGATCGACGTCTTCCTGCGCGAGCGCAGCCTAAGCGGTCTTCATTCGGCGGCGCTTGCGCTGGGCGCCGGCGGCGTCGGCTATTACCCCTCGCACGGCTTCGTCCACCTCGACGTGGGGCCGGTGCGGCGCTGGCAAGAGAACGGCTGAGGGAAGTCGCGGCTCAGCCGAAGCTCACCTCGGTGACCGGCGCACGATCGCCCGCGGGCGGGGGCGGCCACGCCATCAGCGCATCCCGGATGTTCCCCGCGATCTCCTCGAGCTTGGCGAGGCTCATGAGCGAGCGCTTCCATTCCGGCAGGCCACGGAACGCGGCGCCGAGGTCCACGCGCCAGACGTCGCCGGCGTCGCCGGCCGCGATCGCGCGGTCCGCCAGCAGGTCGAGCGAGATCTCCCTGTCGATATAGCGAAAGCAAACCTTGCCCTCGACCGGCGAGACCTCCCGGCGGAGCATCACGCCGTCCTCGCGCACGAGGGCGCCTCGGCTCTGCCAATAGGATTTGGCGGCGTAATCCGCCGGTCTAGCCCCCAAAGTCATTCGACCCCCTTCGCAAGCGGTTTCTATGGTCGCGCGACCTTTCCCATAGACGGCACACGCGAGGCCGGGGTTCACGGCAGGGGCCTACCTACTTGGGGTTAGATTGCGGGCTTGGCGGGGACAGCGGGGCAGAGGCTAAGATGCGGGCTCGGCACCACCAGCCCGCGGACTCCCCGATGAGCCTCATTCACTTCCGCAACGCGACGGTCCTCGATTGCACGCAGCCGGAGCCGCGCCCCCGCTCAGACGTCGTCGTCGAGCACTCGACGATCCGCGAGGTCTCCGACGGCCCGCTCAAGGTCGCGAGCGCGGAGGCGATCGACCTCAACGGCCGCACCCTGATGCCGGGTCTGATCGACGCGCACGTGCACGCTATCGCTGTGGGTGTCAATCTCGGCCTGCTCCCGGACATTCCGCCGAGCCTGGTGGCGCTGGAGGCACGCGAGATCCTCGAGGCCATGCTGCGGCGTGGCTTCACCACGGTGCGCGACGCCGGCGGCGCCGATCGCGGGCTCGCGGAGGCCGTCGAGCGCGGATTGATCGCGGGCCCCCGCATGTTCGTCTCCGGCCGCGCGCTGAGCCAGACCGGCGGTCACGGGGATCTGCGCGCGCCGACGGCGGTGGGGCTCGACAGCTGCGCTTGCTGCCAGGCCGGCGCCGGCATCGCGCGGATCGCCGACGGCGTCTCCGAGGTCCGCCGCGCCGCGCGCGACGAGCTGCGCAAGGGCGCCTCGCAGATCAAGATCATGGCCTCCGGCGGCGTCGCCTCGCCGACCGATCCGATCTGGAACCTGCAATATTCCGAGGAGGAGGTGCGCGCGATCGTCGAGGAGGCCGCGCATTGGCGGACCTACGTCATGGCGCACGCCTATACGCCCGCGGCGATCCGCCGCTCGATCGACTTCGGCGTGCGCTCGATCGAGCACGCGAACCTCATCGACGCCGAGACCGCGAGCCATGCGGCCGCGAGCGGCACCTTCGTGGTGCCGACCCTCGCGACCTACGACGCGCTCGAGAAGCAGGGCAAGGCGCTGGGATTTCCGCCCGTGAGCCTCGCCAAGCTCCAGGAGGTGCGCGTGGCGGGCCTGCAGAGTCTCGACCGGCTCAAGGCGGCCGGCGTGAAGATCGGCTTCGGCACCGACCTCCTCGGCGCCCTGCACGAGCATCAGAGCCGCGAGTTCCTGCTCCGCGCGGAGGCGATGACGCCCTTCGAGGCGATCCGCTCGGCGACGCTCGTCAACGCCGAGCTCCTGCAGATGGAAGGAAAGCTCGGCGTGGTCGCGCCCGGCGCTATCGCGGATCTCCTCGTCGTCGACGGCAATCCCCTCGAGGATCTCGGGCTTCTCCAGGATCAAGGCGTCCATCTCGCGGCGATCATGAAGGGGGGCCAGTTCTTCAAGCGGACGCTGCGCTAGGCCATGCGCTACTGGCCGGCCACCGGCCCCGGCGGTGCGCTGCGCCGGGAGCGGCACTACGACGGCCGCGATCTCCTCTGCTTCAGCGAGCGCTGGCCCGATCTCAACGCGATGCTCGACGATGTCGTCTCGCGCCACGGCGCGCGCGAGGCCGTCGTCGGCGACGGCAGGCGGCTTTCCTACGCGGAGCTCGACCGGCTCGCCGCGAGCGCCGCCGGCAATCTCGCGCGCCGGGGCGTTGCCGCCGGAGACCGCGTGGCGCTGCTCCTCGGGAATTGCCCGGAGTTTCCGATCTTCCTCCTGGCCTGCTTCCGCCTCGGCGCCATTGCCGTGCCGCTGGGTGTCCGCCAGCGCGGGCCTGAGCTCGAATATCTCCTCGGCGACTGCGGCGCGGTGGCGCTCGTTCTCGAGGCGGAGTACGCAGCCAATCTCCCCGCGCCGGAGCTGGTGCCGAGGCTGCGGCTGCGCTTCGTCGTCGGCGGAAGCGCAGCCGGCGCCGAGCCCGCGGCGTTGCTGCTGGAGGCGGCATCGCCGCCGCCGCGCCCGCCGAGCGCCGAGGAGGCGACGGCCGTCATCCTCTACACCTCCGGCACCACCGGAAGACCCAAGGGGGCGATGCTGACGCATCTCGGCATCGTGCACTCCCTCCTGCATTTGCAGCGCTGCCTGAGCTTCCGCGGCGTGCCGCGCTCGATCCTCGCGGTGCCGGCCTCGCACGTGACGGGTCTCGTCGCGATCCTCCTCGCGACCATGGGCCTCGGCGGCGCCGCCATCCTCATGCGCGCCTTCAAGGCTCGGGAGTTCCTGGCGCTCGCGGAGCAGGAGCGTGTGACCTACACGGTGCTGGTGCCGGCGCAGTACATCCTCTGCCTGATGGAGCCGGATTTCGGCCGCTTCGATCTCCAGCATTGGGAGATCGGCGCCTTCGGCGGCGCGCCGATGCCGGAGGCGACCATCCGCGCGCTCGCGGAGCGGCTGCCGCGCCTCACGCTCATCAACGCCTACGGCGCCACCGAGACGACCTCGCCGACGACGGTCATGCCGCCCGGCGAGAATGCCGCCCATCTCGACAGCGTCGGCCAGGTGGTGCCCTGCGGCGAGCTGCGGGTGACGGGCGCCGACGGCAGGCCGGTCGCAGCGGGCGAGACGGGCGAGCTCTGGATCGGCGGCCCCATGGTGGTGCCGGGCTACTGGCGGAAGCCCGAGGCGACGGCGGCGAGCTTCGAGGGCGGCTTCTGGCGCTCCGGCGACATCGGCGCCGTCGACGCGGAGGGCTTCGTCCGCGTCCTCGACCGCGTCAAGGACATGATCAACCGCGGCGGCTACAAGGTCTTCAGCGCGGAGGTCGAGAACGTCGTGAGCGCGCATCCCGGCGTCGCCGAATGCGCGGTGGTGGCGCGGCCCGATCCCGTCCTGGGCGAGCGCGTCCAGGCTTTCGTCCTGCCGCGCGACCGCGGGCTCACGGCGGATGCGCTCCGGGCCTTCTGCGCGGAGCGCATGGCCGACTACAAGGTCCCGGAATTCGTGGAGCTCATCGCGGAGCCGCTCCCGCGCAACGCCAACGGCAAGGTGCAGAAGGCGGCGCTCCGGGAGCGGGCGAGGAGAACCCAGGCCGCGGGCTCATAGAAGCCAAGCCACAGGCAGATCGCGTTCTCGTCAGGCCTTTTGCCCCATGACCGCGGCGACGGCTTGCTTCAGCAGATTCCGCTGTATTTTGCCGTTGGCATTGCGCGGAATGCGCGCGACCCTCACGACGTAGAAGTGCCGCCCGATGCGATGATCGCGGAAGGCACGCGTGACGCGCTCCATCAGCTCGGCATCGCTGTGGCCGGGATTGGCGACGGCGACGCAGATCTCCTCGATCCCCTCGGCATTGCGCATGGAGCAGACGCCGATGTCGCCGGCCGTCGCGTGCTGCATCACCCAGGCCTCGAGCGCGCTCGGCGCCATCTTGATCCCGCCTATGTTCAAGAGCTCGTCCTCGCGGCCGACGATCTGGATCAGGCCCGGCCCGTGCAGGACTCCGATGTCGCCGGGATAGAACCAGCCGTTCCCGAATTTCCGCGCGGTGGTCTCGGGATCGTCGAGATATCCGGTCGCCATCGCGGGATCCCTGATTCGGATCTTCCCGGCCGCTCCCGGTGGCAGCGGCATCTCCGCCTCATCGACGACCTCCATCCTCGCCCAGGGATAGATCGTGCTGATCCCCTCGCTGCCCGTCGCGCGCGTCTCCGCGACGAAGAGTACCTCGTTGCAGCCGTACGAGACGATGACCTCGCTCGCAAGGCGCGCCAGGGCGCGCTCCCGCAGCGGCGCCGCGACCGCCGCGCCGACCGTGCAGACGACGAGGCCCGGTGGCTTCACGAAATCCGGCGGCAAGGCGTCGAGGATGGATTTCAGCTCCAATGGCGTGACGCGCAGATGGGTGAGCCCTTTGAGCGCGTCCGAGATCGTCGCCTCCGTGATGATCTTTGGCCAGGTGTTGAGGACCGTTCCGCCGGCCCGGATCACGGCGGTCGACAGCGTGTAGCCGCCCGCGGCGCCGAAGGACATGTTGACGGCGGTGCGAGAGGCACGCGTCAGCCCCAGCGACCAGATCCGGCGCTCGACCCAGGCCTCGAACATCCGCCGCGTCCAAAGCACGCGCTTGGGCTCGGCGGTCGTGCCGGAGGTGCGGACGATCCGCAGGGGATCGTCGGGATAGGCGGCCGCGGGCTCAGGCATTCCGGCGTCCGGGCGCGCGAAGACGCCCGCGAGCCAGCTCTGCGTCAGCGCGAAGTGGCGCTCGGGTGCGACGTTCCTGGGCCGCGCCTCCGAGAGCACGAGATCGACGGTCCCGAGGAGGCCCGAGTCATCCGAGCCGTCGCCGAACAGGAAGCTGGCGGTGGCGATGCCGAGCCGCTCGCACGCGATGAGCAGCAGCCAATGCGGATAGAGCTCAGCTGAGGCGACCGCGGCGCAGCGGCCGCGATCGAGCCCGAGCTCGCCGACCGCCCGCACGAACCGGCCGAGGTCGCGGTGGAACTGCGCATAAGTGATCTCGCGCGCGCCGTCGACGATGGCGACCGCCTCGGGCCGCTGGGCCGCATGGAATGCGATGTAATCCGCGGTTGCGGCGTTGCCGCACGGGACTTCATTCATCGGCCGGTCTCACGGTTCCCCGAGGCCGCTGGAGCAAAGGGCAGAGACGCACGACGACCCAATGCGGCAGTTCAGCTTGCGAGCGGACGAGCTAGGCCGCGCGCTCGGCGGCGGGGGCGCGGTGGCTGCGCTCCCACTCCAGCATGTAGTCGCGGGTCATCGGCACGGCGTCGATGGTCTTCGCGAGCTGCATTTGGAAGACGAGGTGGCCCTGCTCGCGAAAGGCGATCTCGGAGCCCGCGAGATAGAACTCCCACATGCGGCAGAAGCGCTCGTCGTAGAGCGCGCGGATGCGCTCGCGGTTGGCGTTGAAGCGCTGACGCCAGGCGCGCAGCGTCTCCGCGTAATGGAGCCGCAGGATCTCGATGTCGGTGATCCAGAGCCGCGTGCGCTCGACCACGGGGACCACCTCGGAGAGCGCCGGCGAGTAGCCGCCGGGGAAGATGTATTTGCGCAGCCACGGGTTGGTGTTGGCGGGTCCGTCCATGCGTCCGATCGAGTGCAGCAGCGCCACGCCCTGAGGCTCCAGCAGGTCGCGAATCTTCGCGAAATAGTCGGGATAATGCGGCACGCCCACGTGCTCGAACATGCCGACCGAGACGATCCGGTCGTAGCGGCCCTGATGGGCGCGGTAGTCGCAGAGCTCGAAGCGCACGCGATCGGCAAGCCCGGCCTTCTCCGCGCGCTGCTTCGCCACCTTGAGCTGCTCGACCGAGAGGGTGAGGCCCGTGACCTCGACGCCGCACTCGCGCGCGAGGTAGAGCGCGAGCCCGCCCCAGCCGCAGCCGATGTCGAGCACGCGCTGTCCCGGACGGAGCAGCAGTTTCGAGGCGATGTGGCGCTTCTTGTTCGCCTGCGCGTCCTCGATGCCGAGACCGGGCTGGGCGAAGTAGGCGCAGGAATATTGCCGGTCCGCGTCGAGGAAGAGGTCGTAGAGCGTCTCGGAGAGGTCGTAGTGGTGCGCGACGTTGCGATGCGAGCGGTGGATCGGATTGTGCTGCTGCAGGCGCCGCAAGCCGCGCCCGAAGCCGTCGTAGAGCGGCGTCAGCCAAGTGCGCGGCGCGAGCTCCATGTTCACCGCGAGGAGGTGCAGGAAATCGTAGATCGAAGCGCGCTCGACGGTGAGCGTGCCGTCCATGAAGGCCTCGCCGAGATAAAGGCGCGGATTCAGGAACAGCTTCCAACCCAGCTTCGGATCGTGCAGGTGGAAGGTGACCTCCGGCCCGGGCGCGCCCGCGAATTCATGGGCTTTGCCCCGCGCGTCGATCATCCTGAGCTTGCCCCGCCGGACCAAGTGGCGGAGCAGGACCGACATCAGCATCCCGTTCTCCCCGACTTCTTTATTCCTCCCCTTGACTGATAATTGGGCGATTTCGCAATCTCGGCAAGGCCCTTAGCGCGTATTGCGCGAGAGCGATCAGATTATCTCCAACGGCTGGCGGCGCTTCGGCGGCGGGAATGCGCGGCCGAGCTCCTTGAGCTCCTCCGGGGTGAGCTCGAGCTCGAGGGCGGCGCGGTTCTCCCGGACGTGCTCGGCTTGCGCCGCTTTGGGGATCGCGACTACTCCTTCCTGGTGAAGGAGCCAGGCGAGCGCGACCTGCGCGGGGGTGACGCCCCGGCGCACCGCCACCTGGCGGAGCGTTCGCTTGGTCAGCAGGCTCCCTTGATCCACCGGCGAATAAGCCATGACGGGGACGCGGTGCTTGCGGCACCAGGGCAGCAGGTCCCACTCGACGCCGCGGCGCGCGAGATTGTAGAGCACCTGGTTGGTGGCGACGGCGTTGCCGCCCTTGAGCTTCCACCAGCGCTCCATGTCGGCGATGTCGAAATTACTGACGCCGTGGCTGCGGATCTTGCCGGCCTCCAGGAGCGTCGCGAAGCCCGCGAGCGTCTCCTCGAAGGGAACCGAGCCGATCCAGTGCAGCAGATACAAATCGAGATAGTCCGTGCCGAGACGCTTCAGGCTGCGCTCGCACGCCGCGACCACGCCCGCGCGGCTCGCATTGTGCGGATAGACCTTGCTCACCACGAAGACCTCGTGGCGGCGGCCGGCGATCGCCTTGGCGACGACCTCCTCGGCGCCGCCCTCGCCGTACATCTCCGCCGTATCGATGAGGGTCATGCCGAGGTCGATGCCGAGACGCAGCGCGTTCACGACGTCGGCGCCGCGCGATCCTGCCTCTCCCATGCGCCAGGTGCCGAGACCGAGCACCGGAATGGGCGCGCCGGAGGGAAGGTGCAGGTATCGCATGGCGTTCTGCCTTTGCGGAGGTTCCGCACGGATACTGCCGCGACCCGCGTGCCCCGCGCCACCCCCCTTTGTCGGGTGGTTCTCGGGTGCTAAATCGATCCCGGAAATCTCGAGAGGAGTGCCGATATGAGCGCCGACGCGTCGCAGGACCCCGTTCTCGCGGTCGAGCCCGGCTGGGTCAAGGTCGTGGAGACCGGCGAGGGCAAATTCAGTGAGTACCTGCTCGACGGCCGGCACCGCTATCTCGCGGACGAGCCGGTATCGGCCGGCGGCAACGATCGCGGACCCAACCCATACGAGCTGCTGCTGATGGCGCTCGGCGCCTGCACCGCGATGACGCTCCGCCTCTACGCCGCGCGCAAGCAGTGGCCGCTCGCGCGCATCGCCGTGCGGCTACGTCACTCGAAGATCCACGCCACCGATTGCGCGGAGTGCGAGACCAGAGAGGGCAGGATCGACCGCATCGAGCGCGTCGTCGATCTCGAGGGCGCGCTCGACGCGGCGCAGCGCCAACGCCTCCTCGAGATCGCGGACATGTGTCCGGTGCACCGGACGCTGACTTCGGAGATATCGATCGTCTCGCGCCTGGGCGCGTGAGCGTGCGGATCAGGCCTTGGGCTGAGCCTCGGCCGCTTGCGCGGGCTCCGCGCCTCCGAGCGCCGCCTCCGCGGCGGCCGCGGCCTCGCGGGCGGCGGCTTCCTGCGCGAGCTTCAGCGGATCGACGCCCTTTGCCTGCATCTCCGCCTCTTCCGGCGACTGCGCGACGTTGATCGTGACGGTGACGGAGACCTCGGGATGCAGCACCACGCGCTGCTTGTAGAGCCCGAGCGTCTTGATCGCCTTCTCCAGCACGACCTGGCCGCGCGCGATGGTGAAGCCCGCCTGGGTCACGCCGTCGGCGATGTCGCGCGCGGTGACGGAGCCGTAGAGCTGGCCGCTCTCGCCGGCCTGGCGGATGACGACGACGGAGAGCCCATCGAGCTTCTGCGCGACTTGCTCCGCCTCGCTCTTGCGCGCGAGGTTCTGCGCCTCGAGCTGGCTGCGCTGCTTCTCGAAATAGGCGAGGTTCTCCTTGGTCGCCCGCAGCGCCTTCTTCTGCGGCAGCAGGAAATTCCGCGCGAAGCCCGGCCGGACGTCCACGACCTGGCCCATTTGTCCGAGCTTCTCGACGCGCTCGAGCAGGATCACTTGCACCATGACCGGGCCTCCCTCAGCGGACCGCGTAAGGCAGCAGGCCCAGGAAGCGCGCGCGCTTGATCGCCTGGGAGAGCTCGCGCTGCTTCTTCGCGGAAACCGCGGTGATGCGGCTCGGGACGATCTTGCCGCGCTCGGAGACGAAGCGCTGCAGCAGCTTCACGTCCTTGTAGTCGATCTTCGGTGCATTGGGGCCCGAGAAGGGGCAGGACTTGCGCCGCCGGAAGAAGGGGCGCCGTCCGCCGCCACTGCCGCGTCCGCCCTCTCTGCCGCCCTCCCGGCCGCCTTCGCGGCCGCCTTCGCGCATGTCGCTCATGCCGCGCCTCCCGCGCCCTGCGGAGCCTCGCTCTCACGGGGCTCGCGGTCGCCGTAGCGGTCGCCATAGCCGCGCCGGCCGCGGTCGCGCTCCTCGCCGCGGGCGCGCGCCTGCATCATCGCGGAGGGCCCGGTCTCGAGCGCCTCGACCCGCACGCTCAAGTGGCGCAGCACGTCCTCGTTGATGCCCATGAGGCGCGCGAGCTCGCTCATGGCGGCGCCGTTCGCCTCGATGTTGAGAAGGACGTAGTGCCCCTTGCGGTTCTTTTTGATGCGGTAGGAGAGGTTGCGCAGGCCCCAATACTCGCGGCTCTCGACCTTGCCGCCGTGTTCCTGGAGCACCTGCCCGAACCCGTCGGCCAAAGCTTCCACCTGGGCGGTGGAGATGTCCTGACGGGCAATGAAAACGGTCTCGTAGAACGCCATCGTCTCGTAAGCTCCTTGTGGATGTTAGCGGCCCGGAGCCGGCCTTGCGGCACAAGCCTTTCGGGCCTAGCCGGGACCCGCCCGGCAAGGAGGCGGCGCACTATACACGAAGACCCCCGGGGTGCAAGCGCTTGACTCCATGGGGTCCAATGCCGAGTTTCCGCGCTGATAAGGCATTTGCGAGGCAGGCATAATGGCCAGGGCATTGGTGTTTCCGGGGCAGGGGTCGCAGGCCGTCGGCATGGGGCGCGAGCTCTCGGAGGCCTTTCCGGCCGCCCGCCACACCCTCCAGGAGGTGGACGAGGCCCTCAAGCAGAAGCTCTCGAAGCTCATGTTCGAGGGGCCCGAGAGCGATCTCACGCTCACCGAGAACGCCCAGCCCGCGCTGATGGCGGTGAGCCTCGCGGTGATGCGGGTGCTGGAGCGCGACGGCGGGCTCGATCTCCGGCGCCAGGTCGCCTTCGTGGCGGGGCATTCGCTGGGCGAGTATTCCGCGCTCTGCGCGGCCGGCGCCTTCGAACTCGCGGACACCGCGCGGCTCCTGAAGCGGCGCGGCCTCGCCATGCAGCGCGCGGTTCCCGTGGGCGCGGGGGCGATGGCGGCGCTGCTCGGCCTCGAGCTCGACGCCGCGCGCGAGGTCGCGGAAGCGGCCGCGCAAGGCGAGGTCTGCGCCGCCGCCAACGACAACGGGCCGGGCCAGGTCGTCGTGAGCGGCGACAAGGCCGCGGTCGAGCGCGCCGTGAAGCTCGCGGCCGAGCGCGGTGCGCGGCGCGCGATCATGCTGCCAGTGAGCGCCCCCTTCCATTGTCCCCTGATGGCGCCGGCGGCGCGCGAGATGGAGGAGGCGCTCGCGGCGATCTCCGTCTTGCCTCCGGCGGTCCCGCTCGTCGCCAACGTCACCGCCGGCGCCGTCGATGATCCCGAGACCATCCGCCGCCTCCTCGTGGAGCAGGTGACGGGCCTCGTGCGCTGGCGCGAGAGTGTCCTTTATATGAAACAGCAAGGGGTCGATGCCGTGGTCGAGCTCGGCGCGGGGCGTGTTCTCGCGGGCCTCGTGAAGCGCATCGACCGCGACCTCCCCGCGAGCTCGGTCGGAACCCCCGCCGAGATCGAGGCCTTCCTCAAGACGCTCTGAGACGGGAGCCGCATCATGTTCGACCTCACGGGCAAGACCGCGCTCGTCACCGGCGCCTCCGGCGGCATCGGCGGCGCGATCGCGCGCGCCCTCCATCGCCAGGGCGCCGCGGTGATGCTCGCGGGTACGCGAGGACCGGTGCTGGAGGCGCTCGCCGCGGAGCTCGGCGAGCACGCGCAGGTCGCGGTCGCCGACCTCGCCGATCCCGCCGCCGCCGATCCCCTGGTGAAGCGCGCGGAAGAGGCGATGGGGAAACTCGACATCCTCGTCAACAACGCCGGCCTCACGCGCGACGGCCTCGCGCTCCGCATGAAGGACGAGGATTGGCAGAAGGTGCTCGACGTCAACCTCACCGCGGGATTCCGCCTCGCGCGCGCGGCGCTCCGGGGCATGATGCGCCGCCGCGCCGGCCGCATCATCGGCATCTCCTCCGTGGTGGGCGTCACCGGCAATCCGGGCCAGGCGAACTACGCGGCCTCGAAGGCCGGCATGATCGGGATGTCGAAGGCGCTCGCGGCGGAGGTCGCATCGCGCGGCATCACCGTCAATTGCGTGGCGCCGGGCTTCATCGTCTCCGCCATGACCGATGCGCTGACGCCAGAGCAGAAAGAGCGCATCACCGCCGCCATCCCCATCGGCCGGATCGGCAATCCCGAGGAGGTCGCGGCCTGCGTCGTTTTCCTCGCGAGCGAGGAAGCCGCTTACGTCACGGGTCAAACGATCCACGTCAACGGCGGGATGGCGATGATTTGATCCGTTGGGCGTAGAAATCATGCACTCCCGAGGTAGTCACGGCATCTGGCAATGTGCTAGACGTGCCTCGATTGGCGACCCAGCGACCATAGGGAGATGAGATGCGTAAGATCGGATTGGCGGTAGCCGTTATCGTGGTGCTGATTGGCGCAGTCGGCTATGGACTCGCACTTTACGGTCCGCCGCAGATTCGCACCGCAATCAACAAGGTCGTGCAGATCGCCGTGCCACAGGCCGATCCGCGTCCCGCCCTCGACGATGCAATCCGCCAGCTGCCGCCGGGCTACGTCGCAAGCTACAAGACCGCGGAATACGACGTGACCTCCGACACCCTCACGGTGGGCGGAGTGTCGTTGCGAACGACCGATGGCATTGAGGTCTCGGTGGAGGAGATGGCGGTCGTGCATCCCTCCAAGGATTTAAATACCGCCTGGGTGCAGGCAAAGGCGAACCCGGCTCAGATACCGCAGGACAAGGCGCTTCCGGTCGCGGGCGCCATCGGCGCGAAAGGCGTGCAGGTGCATGCGGGCACTTTCGACGCAAGCATGGCGTCCGTCCGAATTGAAGGAGCACGACTTTATCCCTGGGCGCTGCTGCATCCGGGGGTTCCGGCTTGGTCCGAGGCGATCGCCAAGGCATCGATGCCCAATCCCCAGCCGAAGATCGAGGACATCGAGCCGCTGTTGCGCCTGGAATCCGCAGTGCTGCTGGGTGTCGGCTACGATCATTACGTCGCCGAGAACATGCACATCAGCGGCAAGACCTCGGCGACGCCGGCGGCGCCAGCGATGAAGATCGTCTACGACTTCCGCAAATTCGAGGGGGCGAACTTCGAGCGGGGCGCCGGCGGCGACGCTACCGCCGAAGGCGTGAGCGCGCAGCTCGACGAAAAGGGGGGCCTTACCGTCGATCATGTCGCGATGGCAGGCCTGAACCTGCGCAAGCCGCTGTCGCAGGTGCTCGAGAACCAGACGCTCGCGCCGGAGATGCTCGATGGCTTCGCGATCGGCAAAATCGAATACGCCGGAATGAAGTTCACGCCGACCGGCGGGGCCGAGATTCCGATCGGCACGCTCTCGATCTCCAAGATCGTTTTCACGGGGAGCGTCCCGGTCTCCGGGGAGCTCGCCTTCGCGGGATTGAAGCTGAGCCGCACGCAGCTTCCCGACCCGAAGTCGCAGGAGGTCTTCAACAAGCTCGGCATCGAGACCATGACCATCAGCTTCGGTCTTGCCTACCGTTGGGAGCTGGACAAGAAGCGCGTGACCGTGACCGACCTCCGCTACAAGGTCGACGAGCTCGGCGCGGCCAACGTCTCGGTCGACCTCGCGGAAATGACCCCGAGCCTCCTGCTCGCTGTCCAGCAGGGGCAGCTCGCGCATGCGGTCGTGCGCTACGACGACGGCTCCGGTATCGAGCGCGCTCTCAAGATCGTGGCGACGGAGAACCAGACCGACCCCGCGGCGTTCCGCCAGCAGGTCATCGACATGGTCGAGGCACAGGCCCAGGCGATGGGCGACAGTCCGGAAATCTCGGCCGCGGCGAAAGCCCTGGTTGCCTTCCTGCAGGCGCCGAAGAATCTCACGGTGGAGCTCGCGCCCGCCCAGCCCGTGCCCTTCGCCAGCCTGCAGGGCGCGGCGGCCATGCCGCCCCCGGAGGTCGCGAAACTCGTGGGCTTGAAGGTTACCGCCAACCAGTGAGAGGCCAGGCCGGGCCCGATTGGCAAAGCCGGGGGAACTGTGATATTGGACGGCTCCTTCACGGGGGGTTACCGGCGCGGCCGGCCAACTGGTCTCGGGCTCTGGGCGTCGGGTTGCAAACGAAGCCGTCCGCCCCAAGATCGCGTTCCATCAGATGTCGAGGTAAAGCGTTATGAGCGATGTCGCCGATCGGGTTAAGAAAATCGTCGTCGAGCATTTGGGGGTCGACGAGGCCAAGGTGACTGACAATGCGAGCTTCATCGACGATCTCGGGGCCGACAGCCTCGACACCGTCGAGCTCGTCATGGCATTCGAGGAGGAATTCGGCTGCGAGATTCCCGACGATGCCGCCGAGAAGATCGTGACCGTCAAGGACGCCATCAACTTCATCGAGGCGCATAGCTGACGCGGATGCCGGCGCTCCGCCGCCGCCCGCAGCTCGGGTTTCAATCCGCATGAGACGAGTCGTCGTCACCGGTTTAGGCATGGTCACCCCGCTGGGATGCGGCGTGGAGGTGACGTGGAAGCGGCTGCTCGAGGGCCAATCGGGCATACGCGCGATCCAGAATTTCGACGTCTCGGACCTGCCCGCGAAGATCGCCGCGCAGGTGCCGCGCGGCGACACCGCCTCCGGCTCCTTCAACGCCGACGACTGGGTCCCGCCCAAGGACCAGCGCAAGATGGACGAGTTCATCGTCTATGCGCTCGCGGCGGCGACCCAGGCCGTGGAGGATGCCGGCTGGAAGCCCGAGGACCCCGAGAAGCGCGAGCGTACGGGCGTCCTGATCGGCTCCGGCATCGGCGGCCTCCCCGGCATCATGGAGGGGGCCATCACCCTCCACGAGAAGGGTCCACGGCGGATCTCGCCCTTCTTCATCCCCGCGAACCTGATCAACCTCGCCTCCGGCCACACCTCGATCAAATACGGCTTCTCCGGACCCAATCACGCCGTAGTGACGGCCTGCTCGACGGGCGCGCACGCGATCGGGGATGCCGCGCGCATCATCATGTGGGACGACGCCGACGTCATGGTCTGCGGCGGCGCCGAGGCCGCGGTCTGCCGGCTCGGCATCGCGGGCTTCTCTGCGGCGCGCGCGCTCTCGACCAAGTACAACGACGACCCCCCCAAGGCCTCGCGGCCCTGGGACCAGGGCCGCGACGGCTTCGTCATGGGCGAGGGCGCGGGCATACTGGTGCTGGAGGAGCTCGAGCACGCCAAGGCCCGCGGCGCCAAGATCTACGCCGAGGTCGTGGGCTACGGCATGTCCGGAGACGCCTATCACATCACCGCGCCCGCCGAGGACGGCAACGGCGCCTTCCGTGCCATGCGGAACGCGCTGAAGCGCGCGGGGGTTGCGCCGGACAAGATCGACTACATCAACGCGCACGGCACCTCGACGCCGCTCGGCGACGAGATCGAGCTGGGCGCGGTAAAGCGCGTTTTCGACTCGCACGCGAAAGAACTCTCGATGTCCTCGACCAAGTCCGCGATCGGCCATCTCCTCGGCGCGGCGGGCAGCGTCGAGGCGATCTTCTCTATCCTCTCGATCCGCGACAGCGTCGTGCCGCCGACGCTCAACCTCGATAATCCCTCGCCGGGCTGCGACATCGATCTCGTACCGCATCGCGCGAAGGAGCGGCGGGTCGATTACGCGCTCTCGAACTCGTTCGGCTTCGGCGGCACCAACGCCTCCCTCGTCTTCGCTCGCACGAGCTGACCTACGATGGGCCGGCTGCTGCGGGTGAGGATCCTGCCCGCGCTGCTGCTGCTACTGGCGGCGCTCGGGAGCCTCGCGCTCTGGGCGTGGCGCGACTGGACCGCGCCGGGCCCGCTGCCGGAAACCCGCACCCTCGTCCTGCCCCGCGGCGCCGGCGTCTTCGAGATCGCGGACACGCTCGAGGAAAACGGGGTCATCGAGCATCCCTGGCTCTTCGTGCTGGGCGTCGTCGCGAGCGGCGAGACGCACCGGCTCAAGGCCGGAGAGTACGAGTTCGCGGGCGCGATCTCTCCTGAGGCCACGGCGGCGCTGATCGCGAGCGGCAAAACCGTGCAGCATCGCCTCACCGTCGCCGAGGGTCTCAGCAGCGCCGAGGTCGTGGCGCTCCTGGAGGCTACGCCGATCCTCGAGGGCTCGATCGACCGTTCGCCGGCCGAAGGCGCATTGCTGCCGCAGACCTATTTCTACTCGCTCGGCGACCGGCGCACGGCGGTGCTGGAGCGCATGGAGCGCGCCCACGAGAAGGCGCTCGCGGAGCTCTGGGCGGAGCGTGCGCCCGACCTGCCGCTCGCGACGCCGGAACAGGCGGTGATCCTCGCCTCCATCGTCGAGAAGGAGACCGGGCGCGAGGACGAGCGTCCCCATGTTGCCGCGGTCTTCCTCAACCGGCTGCGCCAGGGTATGCGGCTCCAGGCCGATCCGACGGTGGTCTACGCGATCACCCACGGCAAGGGGCCGCTCGACCGCGCGCTCGAACACGACGACCTCGCCCTCAATTCGCCCTACAACACCTACGTCGTGAAGGGGCTGCCGCCGACCCCCATCGCCAATCCCGGGCTTGCCGCGCTCAAGGCGGTGCTGCATCCCGCGGCGAGCGACGACCTCTATTTCGTCGCGGACGGCACCGGAAAGCACGTCTTCTCCAAGACGCTCGCGGAGCACAACCAGCACGTCGCCGAGCTGAAGCGCCTCCAGGGCCAGAACGGCGGCACCGTCAAATAGCGGCGTCTCGTTAGGCGCTCACTGCCGCCGCGGCCGCAGCAGCCGGTCGCTCCAGCGCGCGGGGAGCGCCGAGATGAACCAGACCCCGAGCGTCATCGGCCAAGGAAAGGCGATTCGGGCCCGATTGCGCGCGAGGCCACGAACGACGATCCCCGCGGCGCGCTCCGCGCTCATCAGGAACGGCATGGGAAAATCGTTATTCTCCGTCATGGGCGTCGTGACGAAGCCCGGGCAGATCGCGGAAACGCGGATGCCCTGCTGGCCGAGCGAGCCCCGCCAGGCCTCCGCGAGCGCCTTCACCGCGGCCTTGGAGGCGCTGTAGGCGGGCGCATCCGGAAAGCCGCGATAGCCCGCGAGCGAGCTCATCAGCGCGATCTGGCCCCGGCCGCGCGAGCGCATGCGCTCGATCGCGGGGAAGACCGTGTTGAGCACGCCCTCGAGGTTGACCGCGAGGACCTCGCGCACGCGCTGCTCGGTCTCCTCGCTCGCCCTGATGCCTGCGCTGATCCCGGCATTGGCGACGACGAGATCGATTGGCGCCGCGTCGTCGGCGGCGAGCACCCACGCCCGCGTCGCCGCGCGGTCCGTGACGTCGACCGCGGCCGTCGCGGCTGTGGCGCCGCGGGTACGGCAATCTGCGGCAACGGCTTCGAGTCGCTGGAGATCGCGGCCGCCCAGGCTGAGACGCCGGCCCGGGCCGGCATAACGGTGGGCGAGCGTCGCGCCGATGCCGCTGGAGGCGCCGGTGATGAGGACGTGACTCGGCTGCTGCATGGCGGGACCCGTTGTTGCCGCGGTCGGGCGAGGCTATAAACCCCGGAACGGCGCCGGTCGAGCGCCTGCCGCCCTCGAATGGAGACTCGTGCCCACCGCTCCCGCCGCCCCTGTCGCGAAGCTCGGCACCATCGCCAGCATGACCGGCTTTGCGCGTGCCGAAGGCGATGCCGAGGGCATCGCCTGGACCTGGGAAATCAAGAGCGTCAACAGCAAGTCGCTGGACTTGCGCTTCCGCCTGCCGCCGGGGCTCGATGCGCTGGAGCTGCCGCTGCGCGCGCTGCTCAGCGAGCGGCTGAAGCGCGGCTCGATCGGCGTCAACCTCGTCCTCGCGCGCGCCGGCGGGGGCGGGGGTGTGCGGGTCAATCGCGCGGCGCTCGAGCAGGTACTTGCGCTCGCCCGCGAGCTCGCGCGCGAGATCGACGCGGCCCCGCCGACGGTCGACGGGCTCCTGGCGCTCCGGGGCGTCCTCGACGGCGGGGAGGAGGAGCTCGATACGGCCGCGCGCGAGCGCCGAGAGGCCGCGCTGATCGCGAGCTTCCGCCAGGCGATCGACGCGCTCGGCACGATGCGTCGCGCCGAGGGCGCGCGGCTTGGCCTGGTGCTCCAGGAGCGGCTCGACGACATCGCGAAGCTGGTTGCGGCGGCGGAATCCTCCGCGGCGGCGCAGCCGGAGGCGATCCGCCAGCGCCTGCGCACGCTCATCGCGGCGCTCGTCGAGGCGGTGCCGGCGATGTCCGAGGAGCGTCTCGCGCAGGAGGCGGCGCTGCTGGTCGCGCGCGGCGACATTCGTGAGGAGCTCGACCGTCTCCACGCGCACATCGCCGCCGCGCGCGAGCTTCTCGCCGAAGGCGGCGCCATCGGCCGCCGGCTCGACTTCCTCTGCCAGGAGTTCAACCGCGAGGCCAACACGCTCTGCTCGAAGTCCGCGGACGTCGAGCTCACGCGCACCGGCCTCGCGCTCAAGGCGGCGATCGAGCAGCTCCGCGAGCAAGTCCAGAACATCGAATAGGCCGGGATCGATGAGCACGACCGAGATCGGACGCCGCGGCTTCCTGCTGGTGCTGTCCTCTCCCTCGGGCGCGGGCAAGACCACGATCACGCGGATGCTGGTCGAGCGCGAGCCCAATCTCGCGATCTCCGTCTCCGCGACCACGCGGCCGAAGCGGCCGAGCGAGATCGACGGCAAGCATTACTTCTTCGTCGGCGACGCCGGCTTCGACGCGATGATCGCGAGCGGCGAGCTGCTGGAGCACGCGACGGTGTTCGGGAACCGCTACGGCACGCCGCGCGCCCCGGTGGAGGCGGCGCTCGCGGCCGGCCGCGACATCGTCAGCGACATAGACTGGCAGGGGACGCAGCAGCTCAAGCAGAGCATCCGCGACGATCTCGTCTCGGTCTTCATCCTGCCGCCGAGCATGCCCGCGCTCGAGGAGCGCCTGCGCAAGCGCGCCCAGGACAGCGAGGAGATCGTGCGCGCGCGCATGGCAAAATCTGCGGACGAGATGAGCCACTGGCCCGAGTACGACTACGTCATCGTGAACCGGGAGCTCGAAGCGAGCGTGCGCAGCGTGCAGGCGATCCTCGCGGCCGAGCGTCTCCGCCGCGACCGCCAGGTGGGGCTCGCGGAATTCGTGAACGCGCTGCGCGAGCAGCATTAGCCCCACGCCATGACGGAAGCATTCGACGCCGCGGTTATCGTGGTCGGTGGCGGCCCCTGCGGCCTCATGCTCGCGAACGAGCTCGGGCGGCGCGGCGTCCCGACCCTGCTCTTCAACGAGGGCGCGGAGACCTCGGCCTATCCCCGCGCCAACGCGACACAGGCGCGTACGATGGAGTATTTCCGCCGTCTCGGCTTCGCCGAAGAGGTGCGCGCCCAGGGCCTGCCGCCGGACTATCCGACGGACGTCGCCTATTTCACGCGCTACGCACGGCACGAGCTCGCCCGGTTCGAGTTGCCGAGCTCCGCCGCGGCGCGCCGGCTCGCGCGCGAGCTCCGGGGCTCCTGGAGCGCCGCGGAGCTGCCGCACCGCTGCTCCCAGATCTACATCGAGCGCGTGATGCGCGCCCATGCCGCGCGCTTTTCCTCGGTGACGCTGCGCTTCGGCTGGCGCGTCACGGGATTCTCGGAGGATGCCGAGGGCGTCGGCGTCGAGGCCGAGCCCGCCGAGGGCGGCCCCGGCCGCCGCTTCCGCGCTCGCTTCCTCGCGGGCTGCGACGGACCGCGGAGCCTGCTCAGGAAGCAGCTCGGATTCTCCTACCGGGGGGAGGGCGGGGCGGTCCGCGATTTCATGGGCGGGCGCATGCACGCGATCTACCTCCGCGCGCCCGCTCTTTACGATCTGCTCCCCAAGCGCCGCGCCTGGATGTACTGGGCCGTCAATCGCGACCGGCGGAGCCTGATGGCCGCCCTCGACGGGCGCGAGGAATTCGTCTTCTCGGCGCAACTCAAGCCCGGCGAGGACCCCGATGCGATCTCCGAGGCCGAGGCGCGCGCCATGTTCTTCCAGACCCTCGGCGCGGAGTGCCCGATCGAGATCGTGAACCATCTCTCCTGGACCGCGGGCCTCACGCTGGTCGCGGAGCGCTTTCAGCGCGGCCGGGTCTTCCTCGCGGGAGACGCCGTCCATCTCTTCACGCCCACGGGCGGGCTCGGCTACAACACCGGCATCGAGGACGCCGTCAATCTCGCCTGGAAGCTCGCCGCGGCGGTCGAAGGCTGGGGCGGGCCCGGTCTCCTCGCGACCTACGAGGCCGAACGCGAGCCGATCGCACGGCGCAATACCGGCTATGCCCGGCGCTTCGCGGATTCCGTGGGCCTCTACGTGCCGCCCGCGGAGATCGAGGCGGAGACACCGGCGGGCGCCGCTGCGCGGCGCGCCGCGGGCGACTATCTCGACCGTCATGCCCGGGCGGAATTCAACATCCCCGGCATCACCTTCGGCACCCGCTACGACGCCTCGCCCCTCATCGTCTCCGACGGCAGCGCGCCGCCTCCGGACGACGCAAACCGCTACCTCCCGAGCGCCGTCCCCGGCGGCCGCGCGCCGCATGCGTGGCTCCCGAACGGGCGCTCGCTCTTCGACGTGCTAGGCTTCGGCTTTGCACTTCTCCGTCTCGGCCCGCGCGCGGCCGACGGCAGCGGCATCGCCGCCGTCGCTCGCGGGCTGCGCGTCCCGCTCGCCACGCTCGAGTTCCCGTCGGAAGAGCTGCGCGAGCTCTACGGCGCCGATCTCGTGCTGATCCGGCCGGACCAGATCGTGGCGTGGCGCGGGAACCGGGTACCGGACGATCCCGGGGCAATGCTGGGAATCGTCACGGGCCGCTCGTCGTGAGCGCCTCGGCTTTCCGAAGCTCCCGTGCGAGGGCACAGAAATCCGCGACCGACAATTCCTCCGCGCGCGCGGTCGCGGGAACGCCGGCGGCGGCGAGGAGCGGCTCCGGGGCCCGGCTCAGCGACTTCAGGCTCTGCCGCAGCATCTTGCGGCGCTGGCCGAAGCCCGCTTCGGTGACCTTCTGCAAGGCTCGCGAGTCACAGGAGAGCGGCGCCGCGCGCGGCAGAAAGCGCACCACCGAAGACGTCACTTTCGGCGGCGGCACGAAGGCGCTCGGCGCGACGTCGAACAGGATCCTGGCCTGCGTGCGCCAGCCGGCGAGCACCGACAGGCGCCCATAACTCTTGCTGCCAGGCTCGGCGACGATGCGCTCGGCGACCTCGCGCTGGAACATCAGCACCATCGCCTCGTACCAGGGCGGCCACGGCTCGGCGGTGAGCCAATCGACCAGCAGCGCGGTCGCGATGTTGTAAGGCAGATTGGCGACGATTTTCGCGCGGGCGCCGCCGAGTTGCGGCCGGGGGTCGAAGGCGAGCGCATCGCCGGCGACGATCTCGAGCCGGCCCGGATAGCGGCTCGCGA